>JBHJJJ010000016.1:0-35663 GCA_050042755.1 Rivularia sp. (in: cyanobacteria) | reverse complement strand
TGGGGAGATGGGGAGATGGGGAGATGGGGAGATGGGGAGATGGGGAGATGGCGACAAAATCGAATTTTTACCTTTGTTTTTTGAAGGGCTAGAATATCACTAACACTGTTTATGTTAGAGGGATTATTAGGTGAGTCAATCTTCTAAGTTGAATCAAAGATTAACCCAGGCTTTTGGGATGTTTCTTGGTATTGCAATAGCTGTATGGGTACTCAGAGGCTTGGGTATTCTTACTTTTATTCCTGGAGGAGTTATTTTACTGTTATTTTTAGCTGCAGTTGCTTTCGGGATTCTTAGTTATGCTCAAAAAACTTGGTTACGTTTTTAGATCGCGATTCTATTGTATGTAGGATGGAGGATGACAAGTTTTTCCTTAATATAAGAATTATCTTGATTTACGTTGCACTATTGTAATCTAATAGAGTTGACGCTCAAACTTATTATTTTGGTTACTCTAAATAAACCCATAGAATGTTTAAGTAAATTTGCTATGTATTGCAATAGATAAACAATTTTCATTTTTCAATCCATTCCATATAATTCGTTTATAAACAGTTCGGAAATTGCAAGCATTAAAAATTGTAATTGTTGGAGGTGGGGCTGCGGGTTTTTTTGCGGCAATCGCGGCTGCTAAAACTAACCAGAAAGCCTCTGTTATCTTACTTGAAGCGAGTCGCCAACTACTGGCGAAGGTTCGTATTTCTGGTGGGGGGCGTTGTAATGTCACTCACGCCCTTTTCGATCCGAAGGGTTTTATCCAAAATTATCCCAGAGGTTCAAAAGCTTTATTGGGTGCTTTTTCTCGCTTTCAAGCTCGAGATACACTCAGCTGGTTTGCTTCTCAAGGAGTACAGTTAAAAACTGAAGCTGATGGCAGGATGTTTCCCATTACAGATAATTCGGAAACCATTGTAAATTGTTTAATAAAAGCCGCTTCAACTTATGGGGTACAAATTCGCACGGGTTCACCTGTTGTTTGGGTGGAGTCTCAAGATAATGTTGCAGAATCGCAAGAAGATAGTTCTCATATTTTGACCGATGATGATGACGATAAATCCAGAAACTTCGAGGTTTTACTTAAATCCGGGGAAACTCTACAATGCCATAAACTATTGCTTGCAACTGGTAGCAACCCTATAGGTTACAGAATTGCCAAAAAGTTAGGTCATCAAGTTGAACCTACTGTTCCTTCTTTATTTACTTTCAATATTTTAGATAAGGAATTACGAGAATTAGCTGGTGTTAGCGTTAACCCGGTACAGCTACGTTTATCAATACCGGGAAAACCCCAACTAGAACAGATTGGACCGTTACTAATTACTCATTGGGGTTTAAGTGGTCCTGCGGTGTTAAAACTTTCAGCTTGGGGTGCAAGAATATTCCATGAATCGCGCTACCAAGGAACTTTATCTGTTAATTGGCTACCAGATTTAAACCAAGATGAAGTGCGAAAAGAATTACAACAAGTAAGAATTGACTATGGAAAAAGGGCGATCGCATTACATCGAGGATTCAAATTACCCCATCGCTTATGGCAATATCTGATATCCCGCGCCGGTATTGATAGAGAAACTCGCTGGGCAGAATTACCCAAAAAAGCTTTAAATAAATTAGTGCAAGAATTAACTCAAGGACAATACATTATTAGCGGTAAAGGAGTTTTCAAAGACGAATTTGTTACCTGCGGCGGAATTAAGCTCAAAGAAGTTAATTTTAAAACTATGGAAAGCCGCTTAGTAAAAGGACTCTACTTTGCTGGAGAAATTCTTGATATTGACGGAGTTACCGGCGGCTTTAACTTCCAAAGTGCTTGGACAACTGCTTATTTAGCAGGCTTAGCAATGGGAGGTTAGGAGTTAGGAGTTAGGAGTTAGAAGTTAGAAATAATTTATTCTCCCCATCTCCCTATCTCCCCATCTCCCCATCCCCTAATAAGGCGGATACCCAAAATCATCTTCATCGGGGTAAACGTAAGAACTGGAAACTCCTGCAACTGCCATTGGGCGGGTTTCAGTTTTTACTGGTTCCTTGGCAAAATCTTTGTATTCTTCAAAATTCTTAGAAATTAGTTCAGATTCTTTTGAGTCCGAAGCAATCAAATATTTAGTTAGTGTGGAAACTGTAGGATGCTTATAATCTACAGTTGCAGAAACCAAAACAGTATTTGTGGCAATTCCTCGCTCCTCACATTCAATGATTGGGGAGAAAATTCCGTGAGCGTGAAATAAAGGTCCTTTTGGGGTTGCGACTTGACGACGATAGCCTGCATAGGCTCTTTCTAATTCGGTAACAAATCCACTAATTGCTCTACCTTGCTGATATTCGCAATAAGCTTTGCTAAAACTTGCTCCTGCTGCACCATTTAAAGTTAATTGTAAAGGTAATTCATGCAAAAAATTCTGATCGTTCCCTACTAAAAAAATTAGATAGCGAGTAAAAGTTTTAAATTTAAGTTTGTCTGCTAAAAAAGCATCATAATTATCTCTGAGAGTTCCTAACTTTGCACCTGTTTCGCGGTCTTTTACCGATAAAGGTCCCCGACGTACTATAACTATATTTGGGGTTGTACTAATAAGAACCGTTTCAACTCCCGAACTAAATTGATGTTCTACTTGCTGCCAATTATCATCCGGTACAAAGCCAACAGCACGGGCATTTTCTAGCTTAATTGCTAAACCGTAGGAAGTTACGCCATCGGTGCCATATCTGGGATTTATCATTTGACACCAAGGGATAACACGAGAAGGTGGTGCATTGAACTTCTCGTCCTCAAAGTCGAATTTTGCAGATGCTTTCATCGTATATGCGCGGTTGTCGATTTTGTAATGTTAAAGTTGACGGGCACCCATAATATTTTTTTCTTCTAAAAAAATTCTTATGGGAACCCTTGATTCGGTTGAGTATAAATTGAGTGCGAGGAGTGAAATTAAACGTTTTTAGGCAAGTAAATGCCATGATTCGCCGCAACCGAGAATCAGTTTAAGTCATGTTTAGTCAATTATTATTTATTTATCATTACGAAGGGGAATTACGCATCTATCTGAAGCAGTTTTTAACAAGAACTTCATGTTCACCGTGGTGTTTGAATCTTAATTTCGCTGTGAATAATTCTCAGTTAAATAAAAAATTTGTAATTAAAAGTACTAAATATATCTAAGTTTTTCTATTGCGATCGTATCCACCGGGGAATGTAATTCCCATTCTCAAAGCGCAAAAACGTATAAATGAACTAATAATTTCATTTTTATAAAAGAGTTATATTATTAACTTTCAATTTTTGTAATTAAGTATTTACCTACAGAAGTACTATTTTATTAAAAAAATATGGTAAAAATATAAACCTTCTTCACTGTCAGATAATGTTAACATTTCTCAACCGTTAACCTTTCTCTGGGTAAATAAAGCAGGAACGCCATCATCGCTGTTTAATTTCGCTGAAAGTATTTAAATCAGGACTTACAATTAAGCCCAATCCTTTCTAAGGCTGGCAGAAAGTGACAGCATAAGAAAGGATTAGGATGAGTGCCTTCTAGCTCTTAAAGTGGATTTGCATTAAAACTTAATTACGAAAAAAGTGCGCCATAGGTTTGACGGCCAAATATTCCGTCAGATAAAAGTCTTTTATCTTTTTGAAACTGTTTAACTACTGCTTCGGTTATTGGGCCAAAATCGCCATCAGGGACTAGCCTATATCCTTTATCAACTAGCTGACGCTGAACCTTTCTCACATCTTCACCTGTAGATCCGCGCCTTAAGACAATACCGTACTTCGGTCGTAGTTCTTCACGCACGCTGACAATTGATATTCCGGGTTTCGTATTGTCATGAATTAGTTTCGCTGCATCTAAGCTTTTGATACGTACGCATCCGCTGGAGTCTGGGTATTCGGGAACATCTGTATAATAATGCAGTGCAATTCCACGGTAATCATCTTGAAAACGTGTCACCCATTTCGCTGCTGGGAATTCGCTAAAACTAGGTTCGTGACGAATTACCGAGAAGTCGCCTTTTGGAGTGCAATTTGTCCCGCTTCTTTGGCTAGTTGCAACATCATCACAATTGACACTGCTAATACCTTCACCAGGAGTACAGTGAAAAGGGCCTTTTTGTTTTGCTGCTGCGTTTGCTCCCGTCCATTCAAGCCTCACTTCTTGCTTCCATAAGTCAACGATGACTTTTGAAATATACGTCTGTGTCATTAGATTATTATTGATAGCAATTATATTGCTTGCATACTACTAAAAATAATTCGTGATTAAAAGTACCCATTAGAGTGATTTTTTGTACTGGGCATCTTCTATATACTGACAACTTTTGAAAACTATACCCCAATACGGTTCAGTTAAGAAATTGATCTGTTGAGACAAGCAGGGGGAGCAAGGGTAGCAGAGGGAGCAGGGGGGGGAGAGAAAAACTAGTAACATCCCTACCCTCTTGGGCTTATCTGAACTGTATTGAACCATACCCCTGAAAGATTTGTAGCTAATTACTCGGATGCATGATGCTCAATTAGCTACCCCTAAATCCGCAAAAATAATTCTTGATTCCTAAATCAATCAAAGAGAGGTAGTAGTGATTCTTACAACAACCAATTATTTTAAAAAATCATATGCAATTTGTATCTACTTATCCAGGCAATCTTTTAAAAAAAGGTGCTGAAGACTTTGAAGCAGTTAAAACACTTCAAAGAGAACTCAACAAACAGGGATATCCTTGTGATGTTGATGGCATCTTTGGTAATGAAACACAAGAGCAGGTAAATAATTTTCAACGGAATCAACCTACCTTAGAAGCCGATGGTATAGTTGGACCTCTAACATGGCTAAAACTCTTTAAAGAAATTCCACTACAAGAACCCTCCTTTGAAACCGTAAAGGTTTTGAAAAATATAAGTAGTCGAAAAGATATCTATCACCAACCGACTTATCAAGACAATGAAGGAAAAGGAATTTTCCCAAAAAATGGAACAGACAGACGTTCAGAGCGCGTTTATCCGGCTTTTGTTTTGGGGCCACGCAGACAAGTTGATTCCTTGGTGAGACAAATATATGGTCTTTTGCCAAACCAAGACACGGCATTTGTTATAACCGATCGACTTGTTCAATATCCTCATGAATATCTACCCTATATTTCACATGCAAAGAGTGTTGTTCTGATTGGTTCATTTGTAGGAATTGGTACAACAGAAGAAAGCTTCAAGTATGCTTACGAACGACATAAGCGAGAGTTGTGGCAATTAGAGCAATCAATTCAACTTGCTCAAGCGATGAAATGCCCTATACAATCGGTTGTTTTTGCAATGGGGGATTCCCCTCGTTCAGAGGCAACACAGGTGCGCGATCAACTACAAGTCAAATTTAATACTCTCCTTGAGAAATATAATCTCTCCCACCTAAAACAACCAATTACTTGGGGTGCTGATGAAAATGCATTGGTGGCATTCGCACAAACCCTTGCCCCGAAAAAAATACTTATTCGCCTTTCTAACCCCCAAAGCAAACACCATTACGACGCAGAAAAAACTTCCCAAGAAGTTATTCTCGAAAAGTTAAAAGCATTAGGGCTGACAAAAGTAAATTCAGGCTGGGATTTCGATCCAGATTTTGCCACAACCAATACTGACTGGGATTTTGAAGTCGCGATTTTAACGCGCCGTGCGGGGGGTAGTACTGATGACTATCAATCCAACGATTTAGAACAAGCTAAATTAGACGAGAAATTTTTGAGCCGCTATCGTTCCTATACTCCAGAACAGCGTAGTAAGCTAGTTATCATCGATGGCAGACTCTTTAATGGAGCGTGGGATTCTCGCTCCGCTCTAAAGAATTGCGATTTATTAGCATTTGGCTCTTGGGGAACCTTTGGAAATGTCGTCGGTGCAACATTGGCAATCGCAAAAATTTTATTTGTTGCCCAAAACCCCCTCGTTCAAAAACAACTTTATCTCGAAGCAGTTGCTCACGATGTTTTTGCTAACGGCTATGCCGAAGCTCAAAGAGGAGAATTGAAAAAACGAGTAGATTTTTCAGGCATTGGGTACGAGCACTATGCCGGATACACAAAAGCTGAAGATACTGCTGTAGTCTTCGCAATCCTTAACGAGTTCGTCAACCAGCGGATGAAGGAACATTTTGCAGGCACAAATTGCCTCGGAGGTAAAAATCTGCGCTTTACTCCACAACTTTGGCGTACTTTTGAGAGTGAAGTTCATTTAGAGCCACCCTTTGAAAACAAGATTGCTCGAGCAGGAGTATTTCGTGAGGATCTTGATTCAACAATTTTTCAACCAACTGCTTAGATGTTTAGCTAATTAGTTAATTAATTAATGGCGATCGCTATGCCAAATACCTTGTAATCCCCCGCAGAAGTGGCAGATTTTTTAGTTTTAAAGATATGCCGTACGCTACAGTAAGCGCAGCTGTTGAGAAGCGGTTAAATTTGATTGCTACTCCCGTCACGCTCTAAGTAACCCTCAAAACTGTAGGCTGGGGAGCCACTCCTGGGGCAAGGAACACGCACCGTTGTAGGAAGTGGCGTTTAAGGAACGAAACGCAGCATTATGTTGGGTTTCACTTCGTTCAACCCAACCTACGTTATAGAAAATCTTCTACCGGGAAGGGAGTAATTAATTTAAAAAGTAAGCAAAACGTAGACTTTGTATCAAAAGAGATATTGATGTAATTACGATCAAAATGCCCCAAAACCAATGTGGTAAAAGCAATACTTCGGCTATTTTTGCAGTATCAGAATTACCTTCGCAATAACGAAAAACATAATTAAAATCGCGAAACGTACTTATACAAGCTTGTACTCCTAGAAACTGAGTTGTAAAAACTTGTATTTCCGGGGATGCTTGTAATCCAATACCCAAAATGATCAAACCTAGTAGAGAAATTACTAAAATTCCAATCCAAGTTCGCACCCAAATGAGAACTGAAATTAACATCAAACTGCTAAGAACAACTAAAATATTTTGGGATGTTTGCCAACTACGAGAAACCCAAATAAAACTAGCACCGATAATAGGAGGTCCCATGGGACCGGCAGCAGAAATAAGTACTTTACCAATTGGTTTTGAAAATAGTGAATTAGGATGTTCGTAACGTGCTAATCCACTTCCGTTAGCAAATATCTCTAATTTTTTGAAATTACCTCCTAGTATCAGAACCATCAAACCATGAGCCATTTCATGATACCAGGTTGATAATAAAGTTAAGGGATAGAGAATTATTTTACCAATTGGAATTTGCCATAATATTCCGGTAAACAAGGCAATTCCAATTAATATAATAAATCCCATATATTCGTTCAAAATTAAAGCTTGTTCTTGATACCAATTAGCTTGCATAATTTCACAATTGATTTATAAATAATTATTTTAAAGGTCAAATTTACAAAAATAACTTACCTATTCTCCTTAATTAATTTATAATATTGGTTTAACAATTAAAGTTAAAAGAATTACATTGTATTAAATATTTACGGCATTACTTGGTACTAATGAATTATCTAGCTCATTTGTTTCTATCGGAAGGCACGCCAGAATCTCTAATAGGAAATCTTTTAGGAGATTTTGTCAAAGGTTCCATAAAAAATATTTATTCAAAAGAAATAATCAAAGGTATTAATTTACATCGAAAAATAGATATTTATACAGATTCTCATCCTATATTTAGGTCAAGTAAAAGACTTATTAGTCTCAAGAGACGTAGATTCTCCGGAATTATGATTGATGTCTTCTACGACCATTTTTTAGCTAAGAATTGGTCTGATTATTCAAGTATTGCACTTGGTGATTTTGCCCATCATGTTTATCAAGTGCTGCAAGAAAATAAAAGTATACTGCCCCTACGATTACAAAATATTCTTCCAGATATGATTACTAATGATTGGCTGAAATCATATCAAGATAGTAATGTAATTGATAGAGCTATAAACGGAATTTCTCGTAGAATCAAAAGAAAAAATAATTTATGTGGCGGAGTAGAAGAACTACTTTTAAACTATCAGCAACTTCAAGCTGATTTTTCTCTATTTTTCCCCGAATTAATCGATTACACGTTAACAGTGAGTAGTGAGCAGTGAGCAGTATTACCGTAATTCTATATGAATTATAATAATTTATGTTTTTGATAAACTCGATTTTATTTCTGCTGGTTAATAATTTAAAATGGTTGAATTTATAAGGGTTATAGATTGGAAATTTGACTTTGATAATGAAATAAATTTTTCTTAACTCTTGTCGAATGAATCAAAGCCAAGTTATTTCTTGGGTATTGTCAAAGTTGAAAAAATAATATTAATTTATATCAAGTCTAGCTAATTAGTTATTATATAGTCGAAACTTATTACTCATTACTTATTACTCATTACTTATTACTTATTACTCCTTAGATATGATATTAATAGTAATTAGTTAATAGTTCCCAAAACTAACTACTAATACCGTTTTGATGCAGATGCGCCTAATATAGCCCACGACAGAGGTGGGCTTCGTTTTGATAACCCCACTAGAAAGGGAGTGAGGGTGATTAAGCGCAGCCTCATATTTTCCTACAATCGCTGGAGTAGACTTAAACCGTGAGTATCGGTACCGCAAGTACTATACAATTCGTATTCTTCAGCTAATTGCTGCACTTGTTGTGATTGGGTGAAACTTGGTTTCCAAGGCTTAGGATTTTTGTAAGCGTAGAAGCTTTCCACTCCATCAATACCTAATTCTGCTGCTGCGGGAATCAATTCAAATAGGGTTTTTCTATAACGGGCTGGATGAGCTAATACTGCTAATCCTCCAGCTTCTTGAATTGCAGCAATGACATTCACAGCTTCATATTCGGAGCCAGTTACTATGTGCCTCTGAGTATAGGGTTGCATGCTTGGATGCTCTGGCTCAAAAGCATAAGCTAGAATGTGTACTTCTACATTTAAAAGATTGGCGTTAATTTCAACTCCACTCCATAAAGTCGGCACGTCAAGACTGGGGTTGTTAAATTTCCAATCTTCTAACCATTTTTGAGCCTCTTGATAACCACCAACACTGTGATGATCCGTGATTGCCAGGCCTTTTAAACCAATGTTTATTGCTTGCTGCATTAACTCTGAGGGCTGCATTCTACCATCAGAATATACGGTATGCATATGAAAGTTATAATTATTCGGACAACTTTGTGCGTCTAAATTCTGGAATACTTCTTTCAAAAGTATTTTAGAAGCACAAGTACGGGCAAAATTCACAACCATAGCCTTTTCTTGTGTAAAATTATTTATCCTTAACACTCCACTCAGCCACACCAGTATTCCGGAAAGTATTAATACTCCGGATTTATTTTGGTATCAATTTTCTGCGCTTAGCAAACTTTTTCAATATGTTAAGACTAACTTAGCAAATTTTAACGTTCGCAGTCATGAGTATTTTATATACTTTCTCAGTATAAGAGTCATAAATAACTCATGGCATTAGTAAGTACAACGAGAGATATCAGCTTGTTGATAAGTCGCAACAGACTATATATTTCTAATATAAAGCGCTTTCTCTCGTACAAAATCAATATCAGCACAAAATATTATACGTATTCTTTATCACATTAATCTGGCAAACCAATCAATTCTCCGGTACCAGAAATTACTTTACCAATGTTATAAGCCGCAATATCTTGAGATTTAAAGAAACTAATCGTCTGTTGTGCTTTTGGTGGTGGAACTATTAAAACAAAGCCAATTCCCATGTTGAATGTATTGTACATAGCTTCCGAACTAACAGAACCGACTTGTGCGAGCCATTAAAACACGGGTGAAATAATCCAACTACCGGTTCCAATTTTGAACGATTTTCCTTCTCCTAAGCATCTGGGTAGATTTTCTGGCAATCCACCACCTGTAATGTGAGCCATTGCGTGGATTTCCAAACCAGCTTGCTGCGCTGCTAATACTGCTTTTACATAGATACGCGTCGGGGTTAGAAAGGTTTCACCTAAAGTTGTACCGCCAAATAAACTTGGAGTATCGTCCCAATTTAATTCTTTATCGCTAATAATTTTTCTTACCAAACGAAAGCCATTGCTATGTACTCCCGAGCTAGCTAAACCGACAGCCACATCCCCCACTTCTACCTCAGTTCCATCAAGCATCTGACTTTTCTCGACAATTCCCACGCAGAAGCCAGCTATATCGTATTCTCCCGCTTGATAAAAACCGGGCATTTCGGCGGTTTCTCCTCCTAGTAAAGCGCAACCAGCACTTTTGCAGCCAGAAGCGACACCCGCAACTACCTGAGTTAACTGCTCTCCATCGAGTTTACCCGTTGCTAAATAATCCAAAAAAAATAATGGTTCAGCACCTGATGTGAGCACATCGTTGACGCACATCGCTACGAGATCAATTCCAACAGTGTCATGGCGGTTGAGAATGTTGGCAATTTTCAACTTTGTTCCAACACCATCAGTGCCAGAAATTAAAACAGGTTGTTTGTAACCGGTGGGTAACTCAAAGCAACCTCCAAATCCACCTAATCCGCCAATTACTTCCTTTCTAAAAGTGCTATGAACGCAATTACGAATTTGATTAACAAAATCGCGTCCAGCTTCAACATCAACCCCTGCATCCCGATAATCCATTTCAGTGAACAGTGAACAGTGAACAGTTAACAGTGAACAGTGAACAGTTAACAGTGAACAGTTAACGGTGAACAGTCACTAGTTACTAGTACAGCACCAAGAGAATAAACCACCCGTTTCAAAAGCTTGAAATCCTTATCTAATGAGACTTTTGACTTTTGACTTTCGCGCAGCGGTACTAGTTGTTAATTCTGTGCACTATTAATTATCAATTATTTTGTTATTTGCTGTCAAAAGACTTCATCTTCGATGCCAACCCACCATTCGCCTAAATTCATTAAGTCTTGGTGGATATCTTGTAGAGTTTCGGCATATTCATTTTCAGAAATCTCGGCTCGATTTTCTTCTAATTTCAAAAGACGTAATTGTATCAACAGCCAAGGTTTGGCCATACTTTGGGTTGCTTCAATATATTGTGCTAATTCTGTGCTATTCATATAAATAAAAATTGAGAATTAATAATTATTAAGGAAATTTCGACGTAACTTTACCGAGAATATTATTAAGTGGAATAAAACCGTAAGAGCGGCTGTCAGTACTTGCAGTGGGATTGTCTCCTGTAAGAAAACAAGAACCATCTTCGAGTACTAAAGCCACTCTTTTGATTATTTCTTTTTTTTGATAGGGATGTCGTGCAACTACGATATCACCTTCATGGGGCAGCTTGTGTCGATAAGCTTTGGGATTGAATAATATTTCGTCTCCTGGCTGAAGCCCGGGAAGCATGGAAGAGCCGCTAATGGACAATCTTTTCCGGATTCCCATAAGCAACTGTAGCAATTTTAAGGCAGTTTGTAATTCCTCATTCATCGCTTATTCAGCCGAGTTTGTAACTTTATCGACACTTTGGCAATTGTTGGTTTTCAACTGCAACTAACTTCAAGACAAATTAGCTAGCTTTGTACCAAGCAACATTGCGATCTTTGGTTGCCCAGAACATATTATGAATTTTTTCTACGGCTGCCATTAATTCGTTGGCGTGCTCTAAGCTAACTTCTACTTTACAAGCGGAGCAAAGTTTTGTTGCTTTCCAAAAAGTGTCGTGCAAGTCAGGATACTTTTCTAAGTGTACTGGCTTAAAATAATCTGTCCAAAGAATTAATAAGTCTTCTTTGGTTTTTTGAGCTTGTTCTTCTTTAATCGCAATGTAGCGAGACAAGGTGTTCAAAGTTGCATGATCTCCTGCTGCTGGATTAAGATCCAAGATTTTCTTGGTCATGGAGAGTACTGCTTCTGCTGTAATTCTAGCGGAAGAAGGATCGTAAACTCCACAAGGCCCGTCACAGTGAGCGTGTACTTGTGGTGCGGGGAAATTAGATTTTAGTTTGGCAGCAATTTTTTTGAACATGGTAGTTAAGTCGAAGGCTTATCTTCAAGTTATTTGTCGTAAAAGGTGGGGAAGAGTTGGAACTGGTAAGAGTAAACCAAAAAATGGGGTATTAAACTCATCCTAAGAAGCTCATTTATGGGCCCCTACCCCATTTAGCTTAGTGCTATTAGGTATTCCAAGCAACCCACAGCTTGAATAACTCGCCTTTTATAAAGATATTTTTTTCTTTTCAATTCTATTAAAAATCCAAATGATATTAGCAGTCACCACCCAAACGGTGTTAACTGCTATTTGTGTTATTGGCAACTGTAATTTGAGAACTACTACACAAAACTTGATTAAACTTATGCAAATCTAATCATTCAACTAAATATTACTTTAGAGGGTTTGCTTCTTGTTTCAGCCAAGGGAGTCGGCTCCAACAGTCCACAAGCGTTAATTCGGGTGTAGCCCACCCTACTCGTGAAAAAAATTGTTTTGAAGCTTTTAGTCATTGTTCATCCATTATTTTCAGCAAATTTAACAAATCGTGGACTCCCGTTTGACCTTTTTACAGGCTTGCCAGTTTTGAATCGACTGTGGTTTACAAACCATATCAATTAAGCCGATGTGTTCGACATTAATTTTAGTATATATGTACACGACTTGTTAAGCAAGAGATGAAAACTTACTTTAATTGCAGAAGTTTAAGTAAGTTTAAAGAAGAATTTCACGATTTAATCATGCTCTATCCCCATTGAAAGAATGACAGAGCTTGTTTATGATGCGAAAATAGAAAATACATGCTACTGACCCAGGGCAATTAGGAATGAGCCAAACATTGTTTATAAAGGTTCACAATTGCAGCTGTAACTTCATCAATCGTTAAACCATCACTAACTATTTCGATCGCATCAGCTGCTTTCATTAGGGGTGAAACCAGTCTTGTACTGTCTTTTCCGTCCCTTTCTTGAATACTACGCTCGAGTTCTTCAAGACTTACAGATGGTTGTCCTTGTTTTTGAAAGTCTTGCTGACGACGGCGTGCGCGTTCGGATACGGTTGCAGTTAAGAATATTTTGACCTCGGCATCAGGAAATACTTGAGTACCGATATCTCGTCCTTCAGCTACTAAACCGCCTTTTTTACCCCAGCTTTGCTGTTGTCTCACTAATGCTTGACGCACGGCGCTTTGTGCTGCGATCGCCGAGACTTTCGATGTCACCTCAGCCCTACGAATTTTATTGGTAACTTCATTACCATTAATCCAAACCTGCACCGGCGAGTTTAAATCTTTGCTGGGAGTTAATTTAATTAAACAACGGTTAGCCAACTCGGCGATCGCACAGTCATCATCTAAAGGGATTCCCTTTTCTAATACCAGCCACGTAACGGCACGGTACATGGCACCCGTATCTAAGAATACCAATCCTAATGTAGCTGCAACTTGACGAGCTACAGTAGATTTACCGGCACCAGCGGGTCCATCGATGGCGATTATCGGTTGGCGATCGCGCAAAATGGTATTGTCAATCAATCGTGTAGACCCAACATGAGCGGCGATCGCAATCATTCCTTCCTCCTGAATTTCATCTAACGGTACTAAGGTATTTGGTTCAATCAATTCGATATATTCCACAGATACAGCACCGACTGTTGCTATTTCTTGAGAAACAGCCTCAATCAGTATGTTACTTTTGCGAACTCCGCTGCGAAAAGCAGCATGAGCTTTTTGCAAGCCACGATACAAAACAGCTGCAGAGTGTTTTTGACTTGCACTCAAGTACTGGTTGCGGGAACTTAAAGCGAGACCATTTGCTTCCCTGATGATTGGACAAGGGACAATTTCTATTGCAAAATTAAAATCTGTAACTAGCCGTTTAATGATGGCTAATTGTTGACCATCCTTTTGACCAAAGTAAGCTCGGTCTGGCTGTACCAAGTTAAATAGCTTGGTAACAATAGTAGCCACACCCTGAAAATGTCCTAGCCGAGTATTACCACACAAGCCTGATATCATACCAGATGGGGGAGTAACTTGTGTAACATTTACATCTTGTGAATCTTGTATATTCTTCCGGTCAAGCTTCATCTCTTCCGGATTTGGTACAAAAATAGCATCAACCCCGGCTTCTTGGCATAATTGCTTATCTTGTTCCAAGATGCGGGGATAATGTTCGTAATCTTCGTCAGGACTAAATTGTAGGGGATTGACAAAAATACTGACTATTACGATGGCATTTTCCTGCCGCGCCCGTTTAATCAAGCTTAAATGACCTTGATGTAAAGCTCCCATAGTGGGAACCAAGCCTACTGCTGTTTGGAAACGAGTTGTAATTTCATGGGGTAGCGGCTCTTGGGAATGCAAAGGCAAAATTCGCCTTTCGGATTTATCCAAATAGCAGCGTAAAGCCGCGACTGTTGTCAACAGGCGCACAAAAAACCTCTATCTACACTAACTTTCCCCCGTTAGTTTATATCCGAATTTGGGGAAAGAGATGAAATAAATAGAGGAATCTCAATATAATTATTAATTATTCAGTTAATTGGTAATGAGGCAGGGGGTAAGGGTAATAGGTAAGAGCTAAGAAATTAGGAGTTTGTGCAGAACTATTTACCTATACCCAATACCCGTGGTAAAGAAAAGGTATTCTTAACCTTTATTTTGATTGCTATCTACCTAAGACTTCAACTCTAACTGGTGCAACACCTCTACCAATCATTCTGATCACTCGCGCTGCACGATGGGAAAGATCGATGACGCGGCCGCGAATGAAAGGTCCTCGATCGTTAATTCTTACTACAACAGAACGACCATTACGCTTATTGGTAACGCGAACTCTGGTACCAAAAGGTAAGCTGCGATGTGCGGCTGTTAATCCTTCTGGATTGAATCTTTGCCCAGAAGCTGTCTTAGTACCGGAACCGTCATAACCGTAGAAGGAAGCTATACCTGTAAAAATTCTTCCTCTTCTTCTTCTTCTACTTACAGCCTTAGTGTGATGCTTTTTGCGTAGTGTTTGTTTTGTTGGCTTTGCCTTTACTGCTGTGAGTTCTGGGGGCAAGCCTGCAATTGTTGTCAGGGGAGATGCCTTACCTAAAAGCCTCCGCAAACGATTTGTTGCTTGGAGGGCATCAATTTTAAGATTATTGGTTGTATCTGGAAGACGTGTTTCGCCATTGATTTCGACAATTTCGGAGCCGTTAACTTTGACAATGTAGCGTTCGGTTAGAGCTTTAGTTCCAGATTTAGATTCGGTGCTTCCGTTCCAACTAACGTTAATCTTGCTAGCATCAACTTTCTTATCGACTAAATCGTTGATTTTAGCTGCTATTAGAGTTGCTTTCTCTACAGGGTTGCCATAGTTGCCCTTGATTACTAACGCTTTTGTTGAACTGTCTTGATTGTTTGCACCTGCGGTTACTTCCTTATTTGCGACAGAATCAGAACTCAAAAATGTCAAAACAGGAATGTTGCGGAGATAGAGAGTTGCTGCCTGACGACCTGCTAACTTGTGTGCGTAAATTTTGGTAACAGTAGTTCTCGAACCATTAGCATTAACCGAAACTATGTTTTTTTCTGGCGCTTCTTGAGAGGTAATTAATGCTTCATTTACCGTTTGAGCGCGAGTAATAGAAGGCGTTCCAAGAATGGTTGATAGTATTGCTACAACAGTCCACAAAAGTCTTTGATTCATGCGTCTAATTATTAAATTAAAGCGAGTGTTGAACTGAGGCTCTAGAATTCACGGAACGAATGCACAACTCGATCGCGATATCTACCTCAAGTCTTACTTTTTTTTACTTTCAGTATTTATTAACTGCAACAGGTTAACACGAACTGATTAGACTTGGGTATCCGAGTTTTAGCGTAGACTACTGTCAAATTATCAAATACCAAGATAGCATTGCAAGGCTAAAAGCTTTGTCAAATCTTGATGAGAGCCTATGTAACATTTTTAGATAAATTACAATATTTAGTTTTTATAATTTGGGTCATTTAAAAATTAAATATATCGCCTATATATTGTCCTAGATTTGATATTTATTACAATTGCGATTCAGAAAATAGTATGTTAGTAGACATCTTATTGACCTTAATAATACTTAGAATATATATTGTGAATTTAGTAATTAAAATCATATATGCTGTAAAATTTGAGTTTTTTTAATCACTTTTTACTTAGAAGTAATTATATGATTACTCTGCAAAAGTGTTGTTCATAAGGACTTTGAGGGATCTGATAGTTAATAATTACTATTATCAGCCAAGTTTCATTAGATACTGATGATTAATTTAAATCTGTTATATATGAGACAAACTTCATAGCATATAAATAATAGATAACAATTCATATTTAAATAAATTAATTGCATGATGAGTCGTATAAAAAATACAGATAATTGTGTATTTATGGAATAAATATTTTGCGCTCAAAAAATAACAAGTTATGAGATAATATTGAAGGTTAATATTTTTATTAGCGCAAAAGTTGATCAATATTATCGAGTAAAAAAAACCTAGGTGATGTGATTTACCAACATGGAGTCGATCGGAATGGTAAATGGTAACGAATAATGGGCGATCGCTCGTTACCAATTATCAATTACCACTCGACTTCCCTTACAGAACCTTATTCTATAAGGGCAAACTTTAAAACAAGTTATTTTTTGATAGAAATTGTGGCGTTGCTTGGATCGTTATGAATTATATCTACCCGCACTTTGTAGTAAAGTAGCAATGTATTTTCCGAATCAATATGAAACCACGTTTTCATATTTTTATTCAGCAACGCCTGTAATCCCCTCAGCGCGGGTAAATGCTTAGGTTATCGTCTACATTGTTACAATTATGCCCACACTCTGATTAGCCATTCTATCGACTGCACACAGAGCGTAAGTTCCAGGTACAACAACGATTCCGGTAGTACTCGCAGATAAAACTCGCTGAAGTTTCCAATCATTGCCACTCTTTTTATAAAGTGTCCAAGAGCGAATATCGCTACCGCCAGCAGCCCAGGTAATTTTGCGATTTTTAGCTTGTACCTTAGTTGGTGATGCAGGTGGCAATGTATTTTGCCAAGACATAGTAGGTACTAATGCAGGTTCGGAGTAGAGTTTAGACTCGAATGTTTTGGCGATATCTTGAAAATTATTTTTAATAAGATCGGCGCTGAAGAAAATATTACCCAATGATAGATTTTCACCTAAATTGCGACTGATGCTTACTTGCCTAACAATTTCTTCAGTTTCCCAATTTTCCCAATCCAAACGTTCCAGGGTATTACCTGTATAAATATGTCGTCCTTTTGAGTTAATGCTCGTCCACCACTCAAGCAATACAGGATAGCTTTGTGGGATTTGATCGATAGGCCAATATAGTTGCGGTGCGATATAGTCCAACCAACCTTGTTGCAACCATTTCTTAGTGTCCGAATAAAGATCGTCGTAAGAGCTTGTACCTTTAATAGTCGCAGGTTCTCCGGGTTGGTAAATTCCGAAGGGGCTGACTCCAAATTTTACATGAGGTTTGGCTGAATTAATACCTTGCCATAGACGCTCTATTATCTTATTAAGATTATCCCTGCGCCAGTCACTTAAACTTAATGTACCACCATCCTCTTGATAAGCTGCATAGGTTTCATTATCGGGAAAAGATTCCCCGCTAATAGGATTAGGATAAAAATAATCATCAAGGTGAATGCCATCAACGTCATAGCGCTGTACCACATCCATAATCACATCGTAGACTCTATCCTGAACTACTTTCGCGCCAGGATCCATCCATAACTGAGTTCCCCAACGGTAAACTACTTCGGGATTAGTCAGGGCTATGTGAGGAGAAACATTGGTGACATTCTCCGAAGAAGTACTAGCGCGGTAGGGATTAAACCAAGCATGAAGTTCGATATTGCGCTTATGACATTCGGCGATGGCAAATTCCAAAGGATCGTATCCTGGTGCTTTCCCTTGAATTCCGGTTAACCAAGCACTCCAAGGTTCATATTCAGAAGCATATAAAGCATCTCCTTCTGGTCTAACCTGCAATATCAAAGCGTTAAAATTTAACTGTTGTAATTTGTCGAGAATTTGAATAAACTCAGCTTTTTGTCGCCTCACAGATAAGCCCATACTACTTGGCCAATCATTGTTCCAAACTGATGCAACCCAAGCACCACGGAATTCTCGAGGATGGTTAATTTGAAGGCACTTTGGCGATGTAACTATATATTTTGAAGGGATTTGTTCTTCTTCACCCAGTAAAACTAAAGCTTGATAAATAAAAGCTGAAATATCGGCGCGGGTAGCTGCTAATCTGGGATTGAGTAATTTAGGATTTGGATAACTTGTTACTATCCCCGCACAGGTAGCAATTGCTGCGGCAGGTTTGCCATAATCGGGAGTTTCGTCAACATCTTGGTAAATTTCTTCCAGAATGGATAATGGATCGGATGAAACTTTTGATGTCATTTCCAAGCCACTAACAATACTTACAAGTGCATTTATTCTGAGAATTCTGTTGTCAGGGCGAAAATAATTATTAGGAAACCCACTAATAAATACTGTTTCGTAAGCTTTTCTAATTGCAGAAGCAGCCCAATGATTATCGGGAACATCTACAAATGGGACATATTCACGTTTTTTAGGAATCTGATAAAATGTAGCGGTGATAATAGCAGCAAATTCAGCACGGGTTACTGAATTATCTGGACGAAACCTTCCATCGGGATACCCTTTCAATATACCGCGACGTGCCAAAGCTTCAATAAACGGTTTTGCCCAATGATTTGTAATATCTGGGAAGCGAGCAGATTGTGATGCCATAGTTACACTCAGATATTTTGTATCTAAATCTACTTTTTCCCACTGATTTTCCTATTGATTCACAAAAAAAATCAAGCCCAACAAGTACTAAATATTACATTTGTATTGGCGATCGCTTTTTTAGTTATTAATTGACATTTAGCATTGAGTAAAAACTGCCTTGATATCCTGATTTTTAATTAATAAACTGTAACAGTAATTTAGTTGTAGATACAATTAGCATTGCTAGTGTTATTACGTAAATTTACTTACTCATTATTTATATTTAGCTTAATTGGTATACTCGGTTTTTCCTATGTTTCCAAAAGAGCGCCAGTTACGGCTTGCAATCAATGGGGATTTTCTTCTAAAGCTGAGAAATATTATGCTCAGCCTGAAAAGATAGTAGTAAAACCTTGGCAAGGGCGGCATCATGTGTATGGCATATTCCAAATTCCGGGTGGCTATCTTAACGATAAATTGTTAAAGGTAGAAATTCCGGGTGGTGGCACACACTGCGGGATACTCACTTACGGTGGTACTGTTACAATTGATGGGGTGTATGCTAAACCCGGACATTATTTGATGAAGGGATTCTTAAATACCCGTATTGCTCTAAAGTTGATTTTGCAAGGTAAGCAAGCTGAGTTGAAGCAATGGGATAATTGGAAGTTGGGATATACGAAGATTGAAAATATTTCAAAGGATAAAGGTTAGTAATTGAATTAAGCTGATGGTAAGTTAGCTAAGCCTTGTTCAAAAGTTATGTAGCTTTATTGAGTACGGGAATGTATTCATTAAGATAAATCTATAGTTTTATTTCTATCTTGTTTTGTAGTATCAATATTACCTTGTAAGTCAGCTTCTCCGATATGTAATCCTGTTTTATCAAAAACTTCTAAATGAGCAGCTTTTCCAAAATGTAAATTATCTATGTACCAATAGTTACCTGTACTCACTTCGTGGTAAATAATTCTTTGCTGAAATCTGTATGATGTTTTTTTAAATCTTGTATCTTCTCGTAAAATTGTCTGTTCATCCTTTGGTGGTGATTTAGCATCTTCGGAATAATCCAATTTACTTAAACTGAGTTTATTTTCTAACCAATTTTTCAAGGCTGATGGATTATCTACACCATCTATACATATATAATTTTCCTCATCATTATTCTTAATAATCGTGATTAAGCAGCATTTATATATATTTGGATGATCAATTTTGAAACTTGATTTAATAAAATTCACTAACAAGTATTCTTGATTATTATTTTGTAATTTTCTTTCAGCTACTTCTGCTAATGAAGTGTCAGAAACATTTTTATAATCTTCATTTATGGTTAAGTAATCAAATAAGTCCTCAGCAGAATGTAATCTTTCTTTACGCCATTCTTTGGGGTTTGATTTATTAAAAACTATATTGATGAAAGCAGTTTTTAAGGATTGATCTTTCAATTGATTAAGACTAGCACTGAAATTAGAGCCTTTGATTGCTTGATAACTTATGTATATATTACTATCTTCTTTATAAGTTTTTTTATTTTTTATTTTTTGATTTATTATTTGAAAGATAGAATTAAAAACTTTTACAGATTCTCGAAATTCTGTTTCTGTTGGAAATTGTCCTTCTAATGAGACTTCATTAATAAATATTTCCATTCTCTATATTCCAAAAAGCCGAGAAAAGTCTTTATCTATTTGATCAAAAAAATCTTCTGGCCATTCTTCAATTCCCCCATCGGGTTGTACGGGAATTTGTACTATTGGCTGTTTTAAATTTTGTGGGAAGTATAATATACTTAATTCCGTTGGAGTCACAATTTTATCAAGAATCGCTATCCTTAATGCGTTCAAAATATGGTCGCTATGTGATTCAATAAAAACTTGTACGCCACAGCTACTTACTTTTGCTAAAAATTGAGCTAATTTAGATTGGGCTTTTGGATGTAAATGTGCTTCTGGGTTTTCTACGATTAGTATTTCACCTGGTTGAGCAATTAGGGCTGAAACTATTATCGGTAAAACGCAATAGTAGCCAAATCCGACATTAGATAATTTATAACGCTCTTTTGAATTACTCGTATTGATTAAAATTTCTAGTATATTACTGTCAGAACTAGGTATTTCAAGTTTTGCACCATCAAATATTAGATTCAGCCACTCCTGTGTTTGAGTATATAAAGTCTGGGCATCTTCACCCAAGCATAACTTTTCATTAACCAAATAATCTTTCTTTTTATACAATAAGTTAGCTGTATATTCTCCTTTAGCTCCTACATTTGGAAATTTACTCAGAGTGGATTTAAAATAATATTCTTCTGCTCCTAAACGTCCTGCTGATATATAGTGTATTTTAGAAAAATACAAAGATTTATGTAATGAAAATACGCTTAGGGATAGTTTATGTTTAGATTTGTTAGGATTATTAATATTATCATGGCTTTCGTTATAGAAAGGTAGTAAATTTTGAAGCCGACAAGAACTTCTAAACTCGTTCTGTGTACCCGATTTATCTATAGATGAGCCTTGTTCTACTTCAGTAAAATCATACCTATCTATGTTAAAAATATTTGAATCTTCAATTTTTTGGTATATTCCTTTAAACTCATAATCAGAAAGACCCTTATTTAGATTAACAATATTTTTATCGTAAAAAGTTATATTACTTATCTGAGCGACCATATCATCTTCTAAGTTTTCTTTCAATTCATATTCTGCATAACCGTTAACTTTAAAGAACAACTCTTGATTGGGATCAATAAAATGTTCATCTTTATAAAAATATCGGAATTTTATTGATTCATTTCTGGAAATACTACTATTTTGAATATCAGTAAACTTGCCTAAATTGATACAGTTACCATTTAATATAATGTCACATGTAGTATCATTATGTTCGATAGATTGCCTCATCAAAAGCAAAGACTGGAGAAGAGTTGATTTACCACGTCCATTGACTCCTGTGAGTAAGTTTAATTTACCTAAAGGGAAAGATGTTCTTTCTTTAAAACATTTAAAATTTTCTAACTCTATCTTGGTAAGCATTGCTAGACATTTCCTAAAATTTCTTTAGCTAATTCAAATCTGGCTATCACTTTTGATTTACTACTTGTAGAGTTTTTTATTGAATCCAAATAATCTTCATTTTCCAATAAACAATTAAAATTTTCTATAATCGTTTTTTTATTTATTTCTAAAAAATCATCACTATAGACTGAAAAAAAATTGCATACTGATTCAAAAATAGCAATATTTATTATACCTCTATTTTTGACCGAGGGTAAACGAAAATTTTTATTCCCAAAGAAATCAAACGTTTTCTTCATCACGCGCTCAAAATCTTGTTTTAATTTGTTTATATCCTCATCAGACATCAAGTTTATTTTTCTCATAGCATCTTCCACAAAATAATTTAAATTACCTTGATAATCTTGTTTATAATCAAATATTTTAAATGCTAGATAGCGTAAAATAACTTCTCTATCTCTCATTCTTTTAGAGGAAACACCATTATCAATCGCTGTTTTAAAGTAATCTTCTTCTGATAACTCTTTCAAGAGTTTTGTCGATTCCCCAGAATAAATACAATTCCTGATTTCTTGACGTTTAAGTTGGGTTCCTTTTGTATTAACTCTATTAAATATGTCGTATACGACTTCAATTGGTACAGAAGGTCTAATAATATATATAATTAGCTTTTTATCTTCAATTTTTGTTTGATAATCTCCTGGTAATTCTTTTAATTTAGAAAATTTATAACCATTCAATTTAGTTAAAGCTTCTAAGCCTGTTAGTATAAATTTATCATTAACAAATTCATGGAGCGCGGTAGTTCGCTGCAAACCATCTACAATAATATACTTACCATCTTTTGTTTGATTAACATACCAGGGAGGTAAGGGAAAATTTAATATGACTGATTCTATAAATTGACTTTTTTGTTCTAATCTCCAAACTACGTTACGTTGAAAATCTGGGTCAATAATAAGTTTACCATTATCATATTTTCTCATAAACTCAAAGACACTTTGAGGGTCATCTCTAATATCTATATCTGCTTCTGTTGGATCGTAAGGATACAATCCTCCACTATTAACACTATCTTCTTCAAGAATATCTTCATCTGTCAAAATAACATCATTATCTTTTATTTCTAAATCCATTTAAATTACTCCTTAAAATAAAATACGTAATTCAGTCAAGACATACTGAGGCTATTAAGAAGTCTATATTTTGATTATGACATTCTTTTATTTGTCTAGAAAATATTATTTATTTCTGAACTTATGGGATTGTCACAAAACCTTGGTTGGTGCTGTACTAAAAGCTGATTATTGTGTTAACAATTATTCACTGTACAAGCACCCTACAAAAAAATAGTTAATACAATGTAATTTGCCAGTTACAATAACATTCCGGCAATACAAGCTGTCATAAAACAAGCGATCGCACCGCCAAACATTGCTCTAATTCCCATTTGTGCTGCGTCAGCTTGACGACTGGGTGCGATGGCGCTGATTCCACCAATTTGAATACCGATCGCGCCAATATTAGAGAAACCACATAGGGCATAAGTAGCAATTGTTTGCGCTCTTTCAGAAATTGCAGAGTCTGCTACCATTTTTTGCAAGTCTTGGTAAGCAATAAATTCGTTTAAAATCGTCTTTTTTCCTAACAATATGGCGACTTGTCCACAATCTGCCCAGGATATACCCATTAACCAAGCTACGGGTGCGAGTAGGTAAGAAAATATCCACTCTAAAGATAATTGTGGTAAACCAACTTGGGAACCGACATAACCCAAGATACCGTTTACTAAGGCTAATAATCCCAAAAAAGCAATCAACATGGCACCGACGTTGAAAGCTAATTTCATTCCTTCAGTGGCACCAGTTGCAGCTGCATCAATAGCATTGGAGTAGGGAGTCTCTACCTTGATTTTCACTTCACCTTGGGTAAGAGAATTTTCAGTTTCTGGATAAAGTATTTTAGATATAGCTAGTGCTGCTGGTGCAGACATTACGGAAGCGGCGATTAAATGTTCTGCTGACACGCCAAAGGAAATATATGCAGCCATAACTCCACCTGCGATGGTGGCAAATCCTCCTGTCATAATGGCGTGTAATTCGGAACGAGTCATGGTTGCTACATAAGGTTTAATTAATAAAGGTGCTTCAGTTTGCCCGACAAAGATATTTGCCGCAGCGCTAAGGGATTCTGAGCCTGATGTTTTCATGGTTTTCATCATCACTGTGGCAATTACCTGCACTATTCTTTGCAAGATACCGTAGTGATACAAAATGGTGATGAAGGAAGAGAAAAATACGATGGTGGGCAGTACTTTGAAGGCGATGTAGTGTTGTTCAACGCTATCGCCAAAGACGAATTTTGCTCCCGTATCGGAATAGTTGAGAAATTGATTTACCACATCCCCGAGAAATTTGAATACCGCGAAACCGGGTTGTGTTTTGAGAATTAAGACTCCGAAAATCAACTGTAAAGCAATTCCCCACACCACGGGTACCCAACGGATAGCGCGACGGTTGACGGATAAGGCGTAAGAAATTCCGACAAATACAAAGATTCCGAGTATTGATATCAAACGATTCATAATCAGTGAGCAGTGAGCAGTTAACAGTGAGCAGTGAGGAATTAGGTGTTGCCTAGTTGGCTATGAATTATATTTACCTACACTTTGTAGTAAACGTAAAACTTATGTAGAGACGTAGCATTGCTACGTCTTTTTCAATGTGAAATCACGTTTTCATATTTTGATTCAGCAACGCCAGCAGTTAAGTCTGAAATTTAAAACAATTTTTAATTTTTAACGGCGTGCTTTTTCCTATGTTTATGACGGTGATAGAAACACTAAGTAATGGGGAACTCTAAATTTAGTAAGTTGATTAAATGAGCATATAACAATGGTGATTATTAGTGGTTATGAGATTCTCGAAAAGATTTATGAAAGCAGCAATTCTGTGGTTTATCGGGGAAGAAGAGAAGAAGATAGTCGGCAAAGTATTCTTAAGGTACTTAAACAAGATGTTTTTTATTCTATTGAGTTAACTCGCTATAAGCAAGAGTATGAAATCACTCGCAATATAGAACATCAGGGAATTATCAAGGCTTATGATTTACAAAATGGTAATTTTTTGGTGATGGTTTTAGAGGATTTTGGGGGAGATTCGCTGAAGAATTTAATTTCTCAAAATAAATTTAGTTTGGTGGAGTGTTTGGAAATTGCCTGTCAAATTACTGATAGTTTGACTCAAATTCATGGGGCACAAGTTATTCATAAGGATATTAATCCTAGTAATATTGTTTTTAATCCCGTTACTCGGCAATTGAAAATTATTGATTTTGGTATTTCGACGAAACTGGGAAGCGAGCATACACTTTTATCCAATCCGAATACATTAGAGGGAACTTTACCATATATTTCTCCCGAACAAACCGGAAGAATGAATCGTTACCTGGATTATCGGACGGATTTTTATTCTTTGGGGGTAACTTTATATGAATTATTTACCCGTGAGTTACCTTTTCCTGCTACTGATGCAATGGAATTAATTCATTGTCACCTCGCAAAACAACCTATTTCTCCTCACGAAATTAATTCTCAAATTCCTCAGATGATTTCAGGAATTATCATGAAGTTGATGGCGAAAACGGCTGAGGAGCGCTATCAAAGTGTTTGGGGTATTAAAGTTGATTTGGAAAATTGTTTGCAGCAATTAAAAAAGTATGAATATATAACTAATTTCGATTTAGGATTAGAGGATATTTCCAATCAGTTTAATATTCCCCAAAAGCTTTACGGTAGGGAAGAAGAAAGGGCAATTTTGTTAGCAGCATTCGAGCGGATTATTGGAAAAGAAAATGAAGCTAGTAAAACAGAGATGATTTTAGTTTCTGGTTATTCAGGAATTGGAAAATCTGCTTTGGTAAGAGAAATTTATCAACCAATAACTCGCCAGCGGGGTTATTTTATTGCGGGTAAATTCGACCAATTTCAAAGAAATATTCCTTATTCTGCTGTAGTAAAAGCTTTGAGTAGATTGGTAGAACAGCTTTTAACTGAAAGTGAAGTGCAACTGCAACAATGGAAGGATAAGCTATTATTTGCTATTGAACCTAATGCTCAAATAATTATCGATGTTATTCCGGAAGTAGAATTAATTATTGGCAAACAACCGGAGGTAGAAGAATTAACAGGAAATGAAGCTCAAAATCGTTTTAATTCGGTTTTTAAAAACTTTATTCGTGTTTTTTGTCAGGCAGAACATCCATTAGTTTTATTTCTAGATGATTTACAATGGGCGGATTCGGCGAGTTTACAATTAATTGAATTGATGATGACAGATGATAAGATGCATCATCTATTATTAATTGGAGCTTATCGAGATAATGAAGTTGATGCTAATCATCCTTTAATTATTTTACTGGAAAAATTGAGTGGTTATGTGGCGATCGATCGAATTAATTTGACTCCTCTTAATCAAGATAATATTACGAACTTAATCGCCGATACTTTACATAGAGATATAGATGATGTGAAATCTTTGGCAAAATTAATTACCGATAAAACTGATGGTAATCCTTTTTTTGTTAATCAATTTCTCTACAGTTTACATTCAGAAAACAAGATTTACTTCCAAATACCCCAAGGAGAACAAAAACCGAGGTGGGAATGGGATATTTCTCAAATCGAAGCGATGGATATCACGGATAATGTTGTGGAATTGATGGTAGCTAAATTAATAAAATTACCACAAGTGACACAGAAAGTATTACGTTTAGCAGCTTGTATCGGCAATTATTTCACTTTAAATACCCTAGCTATTGTCAGCAAACTTACTGTCACCGAAACATTTCAAAATTTAGCGATCGCTATTCAACAAGGTTTAATTTTACCAACTTCTGGTTTAGAATTTTTGGATTTAGAAAAAATTAATTCAAATCTAATTATTTCTAATTTCAAATTTTTACATGACAAAGTTCAAGAAGCGGCTTATTCCTTAATTGCGTCAGATGAAAAAAAGGCAGTTCATTTACAAATTGGCTGGTTACTACACGATCATTTTTCTACACAAGAGAAAGCAGAATGTGTTTTTGAATTAATCGATCATTTAAATTTAGGTCGAGAATTGGTTGTAGACGATAAAGAAAAACTGGAATTAGTTAAACTAAATTTATCCGCAGGGAAAAAAGCTAAGGATGCTATTGCATATGAAGCTGCTAGAGATTATTTAATCATTAGCAGAGATGAATTAACTAATAATAGTTGGTTTAGACATTATGAACTTACTTTGGAATTGTATAAACAGCTTGCTGAAGTTGAATATTTAAACGGTAATTTTTCACAAACGGAGTCATTGATTAATTTAATTATTGAAAAAGCAAATACTGGTTTAGAAAAAGCAGATGCTTATAACTTATTGATTATCCAGTATACAATGCTGGGTAAATTAAATGAAGCGATAGAAGCAGCGAAAAAAGGGTTGGAATATCTCGGAATTAATTTACCCGAAGATAATTTAAATGAAGCCTTAGAAGTAGAAGTACTCGAAGCCAATAAACTTCTTGGAGATAAAGAAGTTGCTTCATTAATAAATCATCCAGAAATGAGAATGCCAGATAAAATTATTGCTACTAAGCTATTAACAGAGATAAAACCAGCTTGTTATCTTTTAGAACCAAAACTCTATAGTTTAGTTGTGATGAAAAGCCTCAATCTATGTTTAGAATATGGTAATTTGGGAGAATCAGTACATGTATATAGTACTTATGGTATTTTATTAGGAGCAATTTGGGGAGAATATCAAAAAGGTTATGAGTTTGGAAATTTAGCTTTAAATATTAGTGCAAAATATCGGAACTTTAATCAAAAATGTAAAGCATGTTTTGTTTTAATAACTTTTCAAGTTTTTTGGGTAAAGCACGTCAAATTCACGAGTGAGATTACGAATGAAGGATTTAAAGTAGGTATAGAATCCGGCGATTTACAGCATTGTGGTTATATACTAGCTTTTCAGTTATTTAATATTTTGCATCAAGGTATAAATATTGATCAGTCACTTTGTGAGACGAATAAAAGTGGGCAATTTATCACAAAAAATAAAAATCAATTGGCACGAGATATTACTTGGGCTGCAAAATTATGTTTACTTAACCTCAAGGGAGAAACAACAGAGTTACTTAATTTTGATAGTCCCCAATTAAGTGAAGCAGAATACCTGCAAAATTGTTGGGAACAAAAAAGTTATATGCCTTTGTCTTATTACTATACTTTAAAGTCTTTCATACTGTATCTGTATAATAAACCAATTGAAGCTTTAGAAGCAGTTATTGAAGCAGAAAAACTAATAGAATTTGCTCTTGGTACAATTATTGTTGCCGATCAAAACTTTTATCAATCTCTAATTTTAACAGCATTATATCCCACTGCCAATTTTCTCGAACAAAAACAATATTGGCATAAATTAGAAAGCAATCAAAAGCAAATGAGAATTTGGGCTGATAATTGCGAAGCTAATTTTTTACATAAATATTTAATTATAGAAGCAGAAATAGCGCGAATTTCTGGCAATCAATTAGAAGCAATGGAGTTATACGACTTAGCTATTGCTTCTGCAAAGACACATGAATTTATCCAAAATGAAGCTTTAGCCAATGAATTAGCCGCAAAGTTTTGGTTGGGGATGAATAAAGAAGATTTTGCTCAAATTTATCTTAGTAAAGCCTACAATAGCTATCAAACTTGGGGAGCTAAACGTAAAATAGCAGAATTGGAAAATCAATATGTTTTCTGGCTAAATCCCAGACTTGCAAAATTCTCGAATAACTCAAGTACAAAATCTCAAACAACTATAAATCAAAATTCTACAACTACGAATTTGGGAGAATCTTTAGATATCGATACTGTTTTTAAAGTCTCTCAAACAATTTCTAACGAAATTCAATTAGCAAAATTAATTGACAATTTTATGAAAATTGTCATTGAAAATGCTGGAGCCAAAACAGGATATTTGATTTTTGTCAGTGATGGAAAATTACTTATTGAAGCGGAAATAAATGCCGATCAAAAAATCGAAACAAAACAGTCAATTCCGATTAAAAATTCCCATAATTTACCAATTTCAGTCATAAATTACGTTGCTAGAACCCATACAGATGTTTTACTCGATGAAGCTAATACTAGCACTGAATTTACTGATGATTCCTATTTTATAGAGCAAAAACCTAAATCTGTTTTATGCATTCCTATTTTGCATCAAGGTAAATTAATCGCCATTCTTTATCTAGAAAATAATCTTACCACCGCAGCTTTTCCTCCACAACGCTTAAAATTACTCAAACTAATTTGCTCTCAAGCAGCCACCTCCATCAAAAATGCCACACTTTACAATACCCTCGAGCAAAAAGTAGCACAACGCACTCAACAACTTTCTCAAACTTTAGAAGATTTAAAAGCTACCCAAAAACAACTTGTAGAATCCGAGAAAATGGCTGCATTAGGTAGTCTTGTTGCAGGAGTTGCACACGAAATCAATACTCCCGTGGGTACAAGTATCACCGCTGCTTCCACTTTAAAAGATGAAACTCAATCCTTTAACAACGCACTCACCCAAGGAAAACTAAAACGCTCATCCTTAAATAACTATCTCGAAATCGCTAACGAAACTAGCACCTTGATTTTAAACAACCTCAACCGCGCTTCAGATTTGATTCAAAGCTTCAAACAAGTAGCTGTGGATTCTTCCCATCTGGAAAAACGCAATTTTGCTATCAAACCATATATCGAAGAAGTTTTATCAAGCCTGGCACCTAAATTCAAAAATACTGCTCTGACTTTCACAGTAGAAGGCGACAATAACATTGAAATTGATACTTATCCCGGAGCTATAGCACAAATTGTGACAAATTTAGCGATGAATTCTCTCAATCACGCTTATCAACCGGGAGAAAAAGGACAAATACATTTTCAAATTAGCCAACAACACGATGAAATCTCTATGGAATACAGCGATGATGGTTGTGGTATTCCCCCAAATAATTTAAGTAAAATATTTGAACCCTTTTTTACCACTGCCAGAAGTCAAGGTGGCACTGGATTAGGCTTACATATTGTCTATAACCTAATTACTCAAAAACTTCAAGGCCAAATTGATGTTAAAAGTGAGGTAAATTTGGGAACAATATTTATAATCACATTACCTCTGTGTTTTGTTGATTAAATACTTCTCATATCTATTACTGTTAGAGACACTTGGTGAAGTGTCTCTACATTTCCTGGTTATGAGCAGCTGACATGACTGAAAATATTGAATAATCATCAATTGCGCAGTATAAAAAGCGTAAGTGAAATTCCTGCATCTGAGATGGGGAATTTTAAATCGAGGATGAATGAAATATACCAATAATAAATATCAATTATTCCCAACCGGGATTACAACTATAGAAATCCGGTTTGATGAATAAAATTGTTCGTTGAAGTAGGGAATAGGCAATAAAGAAAAAAGTGTCCAATAGTTTTGTTAGCGTAGCATGTCCACAGGACATAAAAATAAATTAGGAATTATATATATGACAGTTAATAATCTTGATTATTCTGAAATAGACAATGATATTTTATTATTCGAGTCAGAAGACGAAAGCGATAATATTACGCTAAATACATCCAAATTGGAAACTTGGAAAATTCTGATTGTGGATGATGAACCCACAGTACATCAAGTAACTAAATTAGCTTTAAAAAACTTTACTTTTAATGATAAAACCTTAACTTTTTTTTCTGCTTATTCCAGTCAAGAAGCGAAAAAATTTATTGCTGAGAATTTAGATACTGCATTGATTTTACTAGATGTGGTCATGGATAGCAATGATGCTGGTTTACAAGTAGTAAAGTATATTCGTGAAGAATTAAAAAATAAACGAGTCAGAATTATTTTACGTACCGGGCAACCTGGAGAAGCACCTCCGGAGTCGGTAATTATTAACTATGATATCAACGATTATAAACTAAAAGTTGAACTTACTAGACAAAAGCTGATTACTACAACCGTTGCAGCTTTACGATCGTACAATGATTTTACGACTATTGAAAAACAATCTATCAAATTAACTGAAGCCTTAGAAACTCTACAAAAAACCCAATTGCAATTAGTACAAAGTGAAAAAATGTCGGCATTAGGTAATTTAGTTGCAGGAGTTGCACACGAAATTAATAATCCCGTTGGATTTGTTGCGGGTAATTTAAAAATGGCACGGGAGTATGTAAATGATTTATTGGGACTTATTAACTTATACCAAAAATATTATCCCAATCCAGAGGCGGAAATAGAAGAAGAAATAGAATCAATCGATTTAGAATACTTACGTGAAGATTTACCGAAATTATTTAATTCTCTGAAAGTTGGTTCCGAACGGATTCGTAAAATTAGTACGAGTTTACGTACTTTTTCGAGAGGAGATACGGAAAATAAAATACCATTTAATATTCTCGAAGGTATTGATAGTACTATTTTAATTCTCAAACATCGTTTAAAAGCATCGGAATCCTGCCCTGAAATTAAAGTTATCAAAAACTATGGCGAGCTACCTTTAATTGAGTGTTATTCAGGACAAATAAACCAGGTATTTATGAATTTATTAGCTAACGCTATTGATGCTTTTGAAGAATCCAATCTGGGAAAAACTTTTGTAGAAATTGAAGCAAATCCCAATCAAATTAAAATAACCACCAATTTAACAGAAGATAAAAAAAATATTCTAATTAGAATTGTAGATAACGCTTTAGGAATTACTGAAGAAATTCAGCAGAGAATTTTCGACAATTTATTTACAACAAAATCTGTGGGAAAAGGTACGGGATTAGGTTTATCTATTGCGCGTGAAATTGTCGTAGAAAGGCATAAAGGGAATTTAATTTGTAACTCCGAAGTTGGTAAAGGAACGGAGTTTCTAATTGAGATTCCGGTTAAATCAGTGAACACTGTTCACTGTTAACTGATTCAAATCCCCATAACTTTTCGATAATGTGCTTCAAGTTCTCTGACAGTTTTGGATTGACGCTTTCCTTGCCATTGACTATGTTTAAATAATTCTTGTCGTAAGTTATCAACGTCAATATTCTTCACTTTACCATCAGCCACAATATTTTGACCATTTACCCAAACACTATCCACCACATTTGTAGGTCTTCCTAAGACTAATAAACCGACTGGATCCGTACGGGGTAATAACGATAAATTTGTCAAATCATACATAACTAAATCAGCTTTTTTACCTACAGTTAAAGAACCAATTTCTTCTGTTAAATTCAAACCTTTTGCACCACCATTAGATGCCATTTCTATTGATTCTCTTGGTGTAATCCAATGCTGATAATCTAAATCAGTTACATTATGTAAAATAGAACCAATTTTGATCGCTTCTAATAAATCTTGAGAATCATTACTAGATGCACCATCACAACCAAAAGATACATTTACCCCAGCTTGACGATATTTTAAAATTGGTGCAATTCCACTTCCCAAACGTAAATTACTCAAAGGGTTGTGAACTACCGTAGATTGAGTTTTTGCAAGAATATTAATATCGTTGTCAGTTAAATGAACGCAATGTGCTAAAGAAGTACGATAATCTAAATAACCAATTCTGTGTAAATGTTCCACAGCCGTACAACCGTACTTTTCCTTAGCTAATTTTTCCTGTGCCTTGGTTTCCAATAAATGGGAATGACGACAAAGATTGTATTTATCGCTTAACTCAATACATCCTTTAAATAAAGCGTCGCTGCAAAGTTGAATTCCCGTGGGTGCTAGTGCCACATAAATCCCATCTTCGGGTTTATGAAACTGATTTATCACCTCTTCCATGATTGACAACGTCGCTTGAGTATCTCGAAAATAATCGAGGTGAGTTACTTCCGATTTCCCCGAAGGAATGCCAGCGGTAATAGATTCATCTTGAATCAACGGTGCAATAAATGCACGAATACCAACTTTTCGATAAGCTTCAACTGCTACGCTAACGGTTTCAAGTTCCTTTCCGGGAATTAAGATTAAATGATCCAGTACAGTTGTACCCCCAGAAAGCAAAGTTTCTACCGCAGTACCCAAAGCACTTAGATAAATCTTCTCTATATCGAGAGGTGCAAAATCATAAACTTCTGCCAACCATAATTCTAAGGGGTAAATCGACACTATTCCCCGCTGCCACATTTCCGGAGAATGGGTATGGGCGTTAACGAATCCCGGCAATAGCAACTTATTTGCACCATCAATAGCTTCACCGATTACATCCAAACCAGAAGAAATCGCCGCGATATTTCCGTCTTTAATTTGTACATCTACCGTAGCGTAATCATCTTCAACTGGAATTAAAACATTTTGAATTGTAAAGTTCACGATTTTAACCTTTATTATGAGTTAGTAGTTAGTGGTTGGTGGTTAGTAGTTAGGAGTTAGGAGTTAGGAGTTAGGAGTTAAAACCTCTACCCCTTCTACCCCCTCTACCCCCTCAACATTCACCAATATCCAATTATGAAACCATTACACACCTTGGGAGTTGCACCGAATGCTTGGATGGTAAATGATACTATCGCAGACATTACTCGCTCTCCCATGGATCCACAACCGGTTATTGTAGCTACAGAAACGAAAAATGTGCGCTTTGATTTGGCAAAATCCGCTATTATCGTTATCGATATGCAGAACGATTTCTGCCATCCCGATGGTTGGTTGGCGCATATTGGAGTAGATGTAACCCCCGCACGTCAACCGATTGCGCCTTTGCAAAGCTTGCTTCCGATACTGCGATCGCAAAATGTACCCGTAATCTGGTTAAATTGGGGAAATCGTCCCGATTTACTGAATATCAGTGCGGGTTTGCGTCACGTTTATAATCCTACTGGTGAAGATGTGGGTTTGGGAGATGCTTTACCACCTAACAATGCAAAAGTTCTCACAAAGGACAGTTGGGGTGCTGCAGTTGTAGATGAATTAGAACAACTCTCTCATGATATTTACATAGACAAATTTCGGATGAGCGGCTTTTGGGATACACCTCTAGACAGCATTTTAAAAAATTTAGGTAAAACAACATTATTATTCGCGGGTGTCAATGCCGACCAATGCGTTCTCTGTACGCTACAAGATGCTAATTTTTTAGGATATGACTGTATTTTAATCAAAGACTGTACGGCCACTACTTCTCCTGAATATTGCTGGTTAGCAACGCTTTATAATGTTAAACAATTGTTTGGTTTTGTTACAAATTCGCAAGACATTGTTGAAGGAATTAGATTAAAGGAGTGAGGAGATGGGGAGTTAAGAGTTAAGAGTTATGATTTATTAATTATGAATTATAAATTATTAGTTATGAATTATGAATTATTAGTTATGAATTATGAATTATGAATTATGAGTTATGAGTTATGAGTTATAAATGTGGAAAGTATTTGTTATTTATTAATTAGCAATACCCTACTAATAACTACTAACTACTAACTACTAATAAAATGATTAACAGCTGCGTAATTCCAGTTATTAAGTCTCCGTCTGATTACCAAGCGTATCGTATTAATCCTAATGATTCTAACCGTTTGGCGATTGTTTTCGATCCGGCGATAGCCAATTCGTCTTTGACTTGTTGCGTGGAGATTTTCGATGTGGGTGGTAAGACTCCACCAAATCGTCATTCTTTCGCTTTAGAGATGTTTTTTGTCCTTAAGGGTGAAGGTAAAGCAACTTGCGATGGTAAGACTATAAATATCAAAACCGGAGATAGTTTACTAGTTCCTGCTACTGGTACTCATCTAATCGAAAATACAGGTTCTGGACGTTTATATACTTTAACTATTATGGTTCCAAATGAAGATTTTGCTGAATTAATTCGCAGCGGTATACCTGTAGAATTAGATGCGGAAGATATGGCTGTTTTGGGTAGACAATATCAGTGAGCAGTGTTCGCGAAGCGTGTCCGATAGGACATACAGTGAGCAGTGAGCAGTGAGTAAGGGACAATTAATAATTCGTAACTCATAACTCATAACTCATAACTTATAACTCATAACTTATAATTCATAATTCATAACTCATAAATAATAATGGCATTTAGTAATTATAAAAGTATTAGCGCTGTTATTAAAAAGTTTCAAATTCAGTACATACAAAAAAACTTTATGCTGGAAGTAGATTTTCCTGTTAAAGATTCATTCAAAGAAGAACTTGATTTATTATTTATAGATGGAGTTGTTGATAATTCTGAAAATGCTATTTGCGAGAATCTCATTTATCCGGTTTTAAAAGAAGTTTGGAAATCCTATAGAAATAAATTAACCCTTTGGAGCCACGAAAAGCTAGTTTATGATGAGGATTTATCCGGTATTCCTGATTATACAGTCACCCAAAGAAATCCTCTTGCTACTATTGTTTTTGATAAACCTTATTTTTTGACAGTTGAAGCTAAACAAGACAATTTTGAAGAAGGTTGGGGGCAGTGTTTAGCAGAAATGATTGCGGTACAACGATTAAATAATGATTTAGATAATGATGTTTTTGGAATTGTTTCTAATGGAAAAATATGGCAATTTGGTAAACTTAGATCGGAAATTTTTACTAGAAATCAAGATTTATATGTAATTCAATATTTAGATAAATTGTTTGCTGCTGTGAATTATATATTTCAACAATGTGAATCACGAATTTAATTATTCAAACTTTTTCTTTTTTGAGGGAGATAATTTATTCACAGTAAGAACTTCAGTATTTTTTGATAAAAATTAAGCATACTATGTAGGGCTTGCTGAATAAAATTATTAGCTTTACCACATAAGGGTTTTAAGGTTTTTTCTTTGAATAAGAGTGCAAGGTTATGATACCTGCTGGCTTAGAATCTTTGCACTTTTAGTCAACTTACGAGGAAATATAATCTTGT
>JBHJJJ010000015.1:0-24460 GCA_050042755.1 Rivularia sp. (in: cyanobacteria) | reverse complement strand
GGAGATGGGGAGATGGGGAGATAGGGAGATGGGGGGAAATAAGAATAATATTATTTTAGAAAAGGTTGAAGTACCACAAAGAGCGCCAGGGGGAATTCCTGTTCCCGTAAATTATGTTTGGGAAGGTAATTGGGATGAATTAAAAAATGGTTTGGTGCTTTTAACTTGGAAGAATAAAGACAATTTAAAATGGATTCACGATCATGCAATTGCTTTGGGAAAATTGTATCCTGATGGTATTGAACCAATTGGTAAATATCAAATTCTTGAAAGAATGGCGATGTTACCGCCAGGAAATATCGCAAATGGAAATTATACTTTAGAAGCAACCTATCTGAATAAGTTAACCGGGAAAACTTATCCCATAAAAGTTCCAAATATTACTCTACAAATTGATTCTCAAGCTACAGCTACTCCAGCACCAGAATTAGATTTACCTACACAATTACGAACTTTAGGAGCGACTTTACCCCAAGGAATCAAAGCATTAGATAAAGTCTTTGATGAAATCGGACGCATCAATCAATACGATGCAAACCAGGATTATTTAGTACATACACGTACAACTTTAGAATATCGCTTGCAGCAAGAAAAACAAAACCTGAATTACGCTTATAGCATTGCACTGACAAACATATTGCAGCAAAAAACAGAAATGGCGATCGCATCTTTGAAAAGAGTAACTCAATTAGATGCTGATAATCCCTACGCGTGGGCTTACCTTGCATTTGTACAACTTTACGACTTTCAAGGTGCAGCAGCAGAAAAATCTTTACAACCGGCATTAGCAAAGCTACCAGATGTTACAGAGATTCAAGCTTTATCGGGAGTCGCTGCATTACAACAAGGTAAATTAATTAAAGTATGGCAAGATGTAAAACAAGTAATCAATTAACAAAGAACAATTATCAATTATCAACTACAAAATATGTTGACTCAAAATCTTATGTAGGGTGTGTTACGGCACAAGTAAATATTACTTGAGGTTACTATTTAAATAATGCCGTAACGCACCATTAATCAATGAACAATTATCAATTATCAATTATCAATTAACAACTATCAAATATCAACTACAAAATATATTGACTTAAAATCCGATATACCTCATCTACAGCATTATCTTTACTAAACTGAAATTCCTTTGGCACATCTTCGCCAGACATCCAAATTTTAATTTCGGCATCTAAATCTAGAGTACCAGCGCTTTCTTTACTAAAATATTTGATCGACTTATACGGAATCGATAAATACTCAGTTTTCTTACCCGTCATTCCTTGTTTATCAATTAAAATAATTCTTTTATTCGTAAAAACAACCAAATCTCGGATTAATTTGAATACCTTATGTAGACTTTCTCCTTCAATCATTAAAGGAATAAGTTCTTTTTCTAATTTCTCCGGATTCACTTCGGATGCATTACCCATCATGCCGCTGAAAATTCCCATCTTGTCACCTATGGTAAATAATAAATTTGATTGATTGTAACTTATTTACAGCGGCTCTAAATTGCTTTCAGTAATGTTTATACATATGTTCGATTAATCAGTATTCTAAATATCACTTTGTCTGAAAAATATTCTGTACCATTTTCTTATCAGTATTCGCGGCTGCTTTATCCAATTCTGCAATCTCCCCAGCATCTAATTTCCAACCCAAAGCACCAATATTCTGCCGTGCTTGTTCGGCATTTTTAGCTCCAGGAATAGGAACAGTACCTTTACAAATACACCAATTAATCGCCACCTGAGACATTGTTTTATTTCGATATTCTGCCACTTCTCGCAAACAATCTAATAACGATTTTGCACCGGGAATTAATTGTTTAAAGAGAAAATTTCTAATGCCTTTAGGATATTTACTTTTATCGGTATATTTTCCTGTCAAAATTCCCAAACATAAAGGGCTATAAGCGATCAACTTGATTCCCAATTCGTCGCAAACTTCCTTGATTCCTAACTCCGTTACTGGATAAGTTGATAACAATGAATATTGCACTTGTAAGGTTGCAATTGGTATCCCTCTTTCAGCAAATTTCTGATGTACCTTCTTCAATCTTTTAGTACCGTAATTCGATAAACCCACACCCTTTACTAAACCTTGCTCGTATAAATCCCCTAATCCATCTAATAACGCCCATTCTTGTAAAGGAAAATAATTCGCTGTTGACCAGTGCATCTGTACCAAATCAATATTTCTACCTAACCGTTGTGCGGAAGCTTTACCAGCAGATACCATCGCCCCTCTAGTTAATCTCCAGGGATAAGCAGCAAGTTTGGTAGCGATGCAGATATCTTGCTTATTTACATCATTATATTCTTTTGTAAAACGTCCTAAAAGCTTCTCACTTTGTCCCTTGAGTTTTCCTGTACCGTAGGAGTCGCCAGTATCAAATAAAGTTACACCATTTTTGACACAAAGGTTAAATACCTGTTGTAAATCATCATCCATGCTTTGATTGTATCCCCAAAGCACCTGGTTACCCCATGCCCAAGTACCGCAACCCATGGTGGGGAGGAAGAGTTTTTGGTTAGTTTGCATATGAATTTGGTTGTAGATGTCCTAACCTTATTATTGATGAAAAGAGTCACCACGGTAAGGATGATAGGGCGCTAGGGGTTGTAAAAATATGGCGATTGGTTGCAAATCTCAAGCTAATAGCCATCGCTCCTATAAATAGGACAAAATTATGATTAATTTTTAGAAAAACGAATAACTATTAAGCTTTTTCAAAATTTCTCAGGAATAGATTTATCGGTAGATAATTGTCGATCGATAATCTCTATTTCTCGCAAATGCTTTCGTTTATTCAGATACTTTGACTTCAAAATATCAGATATGTGGCGAACATAATCAACTGCATCATTAAAATTATTTGATTCCCGTAATGCTTGATAAAATTCACGACTTTCTTGAGGAGAAGGATCGACAAAAGTTCGTAATTCTGTAATATCCAATTTACGGTTAAATTTATTGACAATATTGCGCCATTGATGCAGGAGCCAAAATAAATCTCGATATTTGCTTTCAGTAAAAATTCCAGATGCGATAGCTGTTTCTGTGACTGACATTATCAATCGGGGATACACCACCGGATGCTCTATATTGTCTATATTTTGATGAAATTGAGGATTCGATAAAATTGCTGCATTATCTTGAAATTCGCGATACAAAGTTAGTAGAAGCACTCTCTGTTGTTCTTTGATAGATGCCCATCTTTCGGCAAAAATACCCGTTAATGTTGCAAGCAAACCAATAGCTGTTAATGCTGGTTCAAATTCATATGGTGTCTTAACGCACCAGATAATAGCTAAAATTAAACCAAAAGCTAAGGAACAGAAGGTTACGGAACTAACAATATTTTTCATATTCGCGTTTTCCGTTGTAAGTATTAATTTGTTGCTAATTTATTCTCTTTGTTTCTAATACTAATTCTTCCATACTGCATTTGCAATTGAAGAATTATTCTCATCATCGGTGACAGTACCATGGGGAGCAAGTAAAATTAAATCCATACCAAATCTACTATTATTACGCGGTTCTGAAAGCGTATTTACTCTATCGATAATCGATAAATTAGTTGCTGATATAACTTGGTTAATACCCTCATTTATATACTTTCGAGTAAGTGATAAGCGGATAGTATCTTGGTCTGGAAAATTCACAGATGATCTATCAAATAGCATCATTTTAATTAAATGACCACTGGTATTCCGATAAATTCCTTTCAAATAAATAGCTTTATTTTCTTCCACAGAAGCATCAAAGAAAACGTTATTTAAATCAATATCTAAATCAGTGTTATGCAATAATGCACTTGTTAGAAACTCCTTGTAAGATTTGCTATTAACATATTCGCTAACTGCTTCTTGTAATGCTGCTTCGCTTAAATCTTCAGTTACCGCAACTTCTAAAAGAAATCTATCATGATGTCGCATTAATTTAGACAAAATTTTCAGTAATTTTGTATCATGCTGAAAATTAGCTAATGTATTTCCCAATAAAGAAAATAAAATAGGACTATCTCCCAACAGTTTATCAAGTAGTTTTCGTAACTTAATAACGTTATCTTCAATAGAGAAATCTAATTGAATTGGAAATATTCGACTACCTTTTAATGGCAACCCTTTTACTACTCCTTGGATACCTAACCTTAGCATTTCCGAACTCATATCAACCGGAAAGTAGACTAAGTCTGGATTACTATTAAGAAAAAGGCGCAAAATACTTTTATCCTTTGTTCCCGTACCCACCCCCAAACTGACATAGTGATATTTCTTATCCTGCAATTTCGATCGAATTTTACGCCACCGACCAGCGAAAGAATCGATACCTTCCTTCATAACCAGGTACAATGGATCGTTACAAGCATAAGCCCAAGAAATTGTAGGACCTATTCCCCAAAACATGAAACCAGATAAAATTTGTTTTCCGTCACCTACTGGAGAAAACCCCCTACTCAAATTCTTGGTGAGTTCAGTTAATTTCTTGGATTGATCTTCTCCTCCGACAAAGCAAAGATTCCATCCCAAACCTCTTTCGTTGACTGAATCGTCTAAGAGTTGCTCGAAATTAAAGTTCAACACGCCCTGTCCTGCTTTTAACTGTATACATCGTTAAGTTTTTCACACAGATGTAAAATAAATCAAGTAAATTTAACTATCTCTTTTACTTTTAAATAATAACAAAATTCCTTGTTATTCTTGCTGTAAACGGCAAAATTCCTTTGTCAAGGATACTATATACATTATCGCCACGGTATTTTTCTTGGGGTTGCAGAATTTTACAGTTTTGACAACGGAGGAAACCCTTTAAGACCTAGGCTATTTCACCGTAATATGTAATTCTCTATGCTAATGGCTAAAATTATATAAATAGGAATGAATGATTTAATTTTCCTTACTATTAACTCTCATCCCAAGGTAAATCAAAAAGATTATATTCAAAGCAAAACTTTTTATACCTTTCTAAATACTCATTATTAATATGAAGGTGCTTTAAAATGCCCATATAATCTTGACCTGCTTTTTTCGGTGTAAAATCTGCTTGTATTTCATAAATATTAATATATATATATTTAAAATCCGGTACTATTTCTATTTGACTAATCGCTTCATTAACTCCCTGCAAATCGGTAAAGTAAAACTCTTCTGCTTCCACAAGATATACGGGATATTCTTCAAAAAATGCCGATTTTACGATCTGACTATTCCTAATATCTTCTGCAATCAACTGAAAATAATTCGCAGCATCTTGCTCTTTCAAGAAAATACCAGAGATCCATTTTTTATTTCCTTTTTTTGCTTCTATATAATACTTATTATTCTATATAATTTAACTAATATTATATTTTCACTCATTGACAACTTTCTCCAATCATAGACGTAATTCACAAGCAAAATAGAATCAAGTTATTTCACTAAATGAACCAATTAGAAAAAATAGTTGTCCGAAGTTGATACACAAGCATTTATACTAGGCACTACTAAACGACTAAATACGTCAATCATCATACCGCGATAATTCTGCTCCATTTAATGCAGCTTTCTTAGCGCGTACCCCCCCATCAATTCTCATGGAGTAAGCAAACATTGCTGTAGACAAATGGCGAATCAACACCACAATCAACCTTTACAAGAAGGCGCAAGGCTAGCTAAATTATTCAAAAAGCCGATTTGGCGAAATTTTTCAGTCTTCCGGCTACTCAAACGCTCTATTCCACTTGTATTTGCTATATCATTTTCTACGGTGTTGCTGCTTGGTAATTTGCAATCGGCGATCGCACAGTTTCCTACTCAATTTCCTCCCCCAGGGATTATAATTCAACCGGATGAAATTCAACCAGAAACATTACAACCAGAAATAATGCAACCGCGACGGCTACCCCGTCAAGAAATTCGCGGGGTGTGGATGAGTACCAATGATTTTAATGTTCTTAAAAGTAAATCTGGCCTCAAAGATGCTGTAACTCAGTTGCGGCGCTTGAATTTCAATACCAATTATCCTGTCGTAGGGAATTCTGGATATACTAAGTATCCTAGCGTTACAGCCAAACGTGCTGGTATTCCGTTTTTTTTCAAAGGTTCAAATGGACAGGATATTCTGGCAGACTTAATTAAACAAGCACATCGTCAGGGTTTATTGGTACTTCCTTGGTTTGAGTTTGGTTTTATGACTCCGGAAACCTCAGAATTAGCTTTAAATCATCCTGAATGGTTGACTGCTAAACGCGACGGAAGTCGAACTTCTAATAGTGCTGCCGGTGAAGTTGCATGGTTAAATCCTTTCCACCCACAGGTGCAGCAGTTTATTCAAAATCTGGTTTTAGAAGTCGTCAGTCGATATGATGTTGATGGCATCCAATTTGATGACCATATGAGTTTACCTCGCGACTTCGGTTACGACAAGTATACTGTTGCTTTGTACAGGCAAGAAACCGGAAATGCACCACCAAGCAACTCTGCTGATGAAGCATGGGTTAAATGGCGTGCTGATAAAATTACGGCGTTTATGACGCAACTCAATCAAGCGGTAAAAGCCAGAAAACCCTATACAATTTTCTCTGTATCTCCGAATTACTACAATCATGCTTATAAATTACAGTTACAAGACTGGCTTAATTGGGTGCGTTTGAGTATTGTAGATGAATTAGTGATGCAGGTTTATCGCAACGATTTAGCTAGCTTTACTCGTAAAATTAACCGTCCAGAAATTATTGAAACTAAACAATATATACCCACTGCTATAGGTATCATGGCGGGTTTGCGAAATCGTCCAGTTTCTATGGGACAAATTAAATCCCAAGTACGAGCAGTACAACAAAGGGGTTTGGGTGTAACTTTCTTTTATTATGAAAGTTTATGGAATTATGCTCAAGAAAGTGTTGAATTAAGACAGGCTGGATTTAAAACTTTATTTCCACGTTTTACTCGTCGTTCTAGAATTTAATTAATGTAGAGACGTTGCACTGCAACGTCTTTATTTAACAACATCTTTATTTAGTAACGTCTTTATTTAACAACGTCTCAACCGAACTTTTTTCTTCATCAAATAGTTCCATCAAACCAATTGTACCAACGAAAAAAGTATATACACCATATTTATACCAAATTTTGTCTTTAGAACCGGCTTTGAAAGCGGCTATAATTGCCTCAATTAAATGCGCTGTTACAGCAATACGTTCAATCCAAAAAATTGGATTAATAATCGATGGTATCTGAAGTTGATTTAATAGGGCGTAAATATTCCATACTTCCAATCCTATAGCACATATCATTAGAATTGTAGATAATATTTTGATAGCAAATAAGTTCTTTTTCATCAGTTTTTAGGAATTGAGTACATCGCCATTATTCATTTGTCTGATAATTGTAATAATTTCCACTGGATCTAATCTTTGAGTATGATCTGGTTCAACATAAGCATAATCAATTTTACCATCCTGATTGACTATAAAAGTTGCTGGTATTGGTAATTCAAAGGATGCATCTCCATTGTATTTAGGAAGATAAATCCCTATACTTCTATAGTAAGATCGCGATTTTTTGGGAATTTTAAATACAATGTTAAATTGTCGAGCAACTTGATTGCTTTTATCAATTAACATTTCAAAGTTTAATTTTTTTTCTTCTATACTCTGAGGAGATTTCACAAATGTTTGTGGTGAAATAGTAACTACATTTCCACCAAGCATACTAATCGCCGGTAAAGCTTGTTCTAGTGCCTTTAATTCTACATTACAGAAAGGGCACCAAGTGCCGCGATAGAAAGAAATTATCGTAGCACCTCGTTTGAAAATTTTTTTTATTTCAATTAATTCTCCATTATGATTTGGTAATACAAAATCAGGAATCATATCTCCAACCTTCAAACTTTGATGGGCTATCCTCTCGTTAATTACTTCTTCTGTTACGTTATCTATCGCTTCTAAAGTTTCCCTAGGCAAGGTTTCTTCCAAATTTTTGCGTGCAAATCTGAGCGATTGAGCTAAATCCATAGGGTTTATATGATGAAAAGCTACTATATTATTTAGTCTTCCCACAAATTAGTGTAAAGCTATTATCGTGTCAAAATCAGTGAAAACTCAATTTCTGGGAAAATCAGGTTTTTAAAAACCGTAAGTGATTTACATTCTCGTCACGCATTCTAGTATGGCTTCATCCTAACTTGAAGTAATCTCACTGAGATCAAAATATTATTTGGCTGTATAAAATACAAAAAGTGTTTGAAAAAATCAATTTTAAGTTGCCAGGGAATGTACTACCACAAATAAATCCTCAATATAAATAGATATAAATAACTGTGGTATGACTAATAAACTGTTTTTTTATCTCAAAGCGCGATTCACAAGACTGTGCATTCTTTGGGTATCCCTGAAAAAACTTTTACCATTACTCTTTCTACTATCATTAATTGCCACTTTGGTTTTAGATAGTTTCACCCCTACAACGGCGCAACAACCCCGTCAGGAAATTCGTGGGGTTTGGATGACTAGTAATGATTTTAATATTCTCAAGTCGCGTAGCAAAGTAAGTAATGCTGTGGCTTTATTGCGACGGGTGAATTTTAATACTATTTATCCTGTAGTTTGGAATTCTGGCTATACAAAGTATCCTTCTTATGTGGCGAAGAGAGTTGGTATTCCTTTCTTTTATCGTGGAGAAGAAGGGCAAGATATTTTAGCAGATTTAATTAATCAAGCCCATCGTCAAAATTTGCTGGTAATTCCTTGGTTTGAGTTTGGTTTTATGATTCCTCAAAGTTCGGAATTAGCTTTAAATCATCCTGACTGGTTAACGCAAAAACAGGATGGAAGTCAAACTACAGTTGGAATTGCAGGTGAAAATGCCTGGTTAAATCCATTTCATCCCCAAGTGCAAAAGTTTATTACCGATTTAGCTATAGAGATAGTTACTCAATATGATGCCGATGGAATTCAGTTTGATGACCACATGAGTTTACCCCGCGAGTTTGGTTATGACAAATATACGTTGAGCTTGTACCAACAAGAAACTGGCAATAATCCCCCGAATGAAGTTGATGATATAGATTGGGTGAGTTGGAGAGCCGATAAAATTACTCAATTTATGGTAAAACTTAACCGTGCTATTAAAGCTAGAAAACCCAAAGCAATTTTCTCAGTTTCCCCTAATTACTACGATTTCGCTTATAAAATGCAACTACAAGACTGGCTTAAATGGGTAAGAGAAGATATTGTCGATGAGTTAATCGTGCAAATTTACCGCGACGATTTGCAATCGTTTATTGCCAATATTAGCCGCGAAGAAATGCAAGAAAGCCAAAAAAAGATTCCTACTGCTGTCGGAATTATGGCGGGTTTGCGAAATAAACCCGTTTCAATACAACAAATTCAATCTCAAGTTATGGCTGTGAGGAAACGCGGTTTAGGAGTATCGTTTTTTTATTATGAGAGTTTATGGAATCGGAGCCAAGAGCCACAATATCAGCGACAAGCTGCATTTCATACTTTGTTTCCCGCACCTGCTTTTCGCTCGGCTATGAGGTAATTTTGATTTTAGATTATTCTCTTAACATATGCCCTCACTCTATAAGAGTGGGGCTAAATAAACAAAGCCCGACGACCTGGGCTAAATTAGTAGAAAAATAGGCGATTAAATTAGAAAAATGTAAGTCTAATTGTTGATAAACTTATTTTTTTTAGTATTCTATCCCTAAACTATAAAATATCAGGATGTTACCTCTCCACCCAATTTCAGATTTTATAGATACCGATCGCAACATCAGTAATTCATCCCCTAATTATTATTATCAAGGATATTCTAATGGGGAATTATTACAACTTCCACGTACCAGAGAAGCAGAAGCGATCGCTCACAGTTTAATGCAACAACTTGATTGCGATCGAGTATATTCTCGTGAAGGAAAAATGTATGGAATATTATTAGTAGAATTACAAAGCGGTGAAAAAAGAATACTCAAAGCTTTTTCGGGTTTGCTGAATGGTTATAGCGTTGTAGAAGGTTGGGTACCACCAATTCCTGGTAGAGAAAAAGTTGTATTAGAAGAAACCCGTACTCTCGCAGAATTAGAAGATATTAAACAAGAGATTATTCAACTTAAACAACTGCCTCAGAGGAAAGAATATAAAACTATAGCGCTACAGTTTCAACAACGTTTACAAGAAATGGGTAAACGTCATCAAGTCAATAAACAACAACGTCAGGAAAAACGTCAGTTGCTTGAAAATCTGGAGGGAGAAGAATTAACTATAGCGCTAGAGAAACTCAATGAAGCTTCTCGTGGCGATGGAATTGAACGAAAATTACTCAAACGAGAGCGCGATGAGGTTTTACAACCGCTTCAGGAGGTAGTAAAAAATGCAGATATGCGGATTCGGGAATTGAAGCAACAGCGTAAGGAAATATCTCGCAAACTACAAGAGCAGATGCACGCTGCTTATTCTGTAATGAATTTTTTGGGTAATTCTTCGAGTTTACAGCAATTAATGCCCCAGGGTTTACCCACTGGTACGGGTGATTGTTGTGCGCCGAAGTTACTTCATTTTGCCGCAATTAATGGGTTGAAACCATTGGCGATCGCAGAATGTTGGTGGGGAGAATCTAAAGGAGATAAAATCCAGGGGGAATTCTATGGTGCTTGTGTCGAGCGTTGTCAGCCGTTGATGGGATTTTTATTGTCGGGGTTATCTAATTTAAAAGTTGTCAATACACCCAAAGCCGACACCCTGAAGGGTGCGGCTACATTTACGAAGCCTGTCTTCACAGGCTTTAGTTTAGAGGTTGGGATTATTTATGAAGATGAGTGGTTAATTGCTGTGAATAAACCGGCGGGTTTATTATCTGTGCCGGGAAGATATTATCACAATCAAGATAGCATTTTAAGTCGTTTAAGTAATTTATTCTCGGATGGGGAAAATATTAGGGCAGTGCATCGCTTGGATATGGATACTTCTGGTGTTTTACTGTTAGCTAAGGATCGGGAAATTTATAGTTTATTAAGTAAGCAGTTTGAAGATAGATTGGTGAGTAAGCTTTATGAAGCCGTGCTTTCTGGTGATTTAGATTTTGATAGTGGTGTAATTGAATTACCTCTGTGGGGAAATCCGGAAAATCGTCCTTATCAAGAGGTTAATTATGAGAAAGGGAAGGCTTGTTTTACTAAGTTTCGAGTTTTAGAAAAGGAAGGAAATTACACTCGGGTGGAGTTTATTCCTTTGACGGGAAGAACTCATCAATTACGAGTTCATGCTGCTGAGGGTTTGGGTGTACCGATTTTGGGAGATAAGTTGTATGGATGTAATGTGGAGGGGAAGCGGTTGCATTTACACGCGAGGGAGCTTTCTTTTCAGCATCCTTTTTTGGAAAAGAGGGTTTTTTTGGAGGTGGAGGTGCCGTTTTGAATTGGTTTTGAAACGCAGAGGAGCGCGGAGGAAACGCAGAGGAAGAAAGGGAGGAGGGGGTTATGTAATTATCTTGTTTTCTTACTAGATTTTTTTACATCTTGAAGTCTTAACATCAAGATTATTAAAAATATAAATCTAAAAAAACTCTGCGTACCTTTGCGTTTTCCTTTTTATTCCTCTGCGTTTAAAACATTTAATTCCGATACTAACTGATTTGATATCAATTATATTTACCTTTTTCACATCCTCGCAAAATGTTCTTGTAATTTATCATGAATAAATGTAAAACGTCCGCCGACTTGGTTGATTAATTTGCGATCGTCTGCGTATTTTAGAAAATGGGCGTAATTCCAGGGAATTAAGCGTTGTTTCCAGAGTAATAAGCGGAGGGAGATGTGTTGAATTACGGGAAAACCGGCGGAAAAAATACTAAATGATACTGCTAATCCAAGTAATCCAAGTCCAGATAGTATTAAATTAAATGTATCTTTAACACCATGCAACCGTAAAAATGGAAAAATAAATAAAATCGATAATGTTAAAAGTATCAAAATTAAAATAGCAGAATTTTTGGCAGATTTTTTAATACCTTGATTTGCATAATTTTTCTGAATTAATTCATTTCCTTTTAAGCCAAAGCTCAAACCACTCATCAATATAAAAATTATCCCAAATATTAGCCCATTACGCGCACTATATAAACCAAATATTAGTCCAAAGATTAATCCAAAAATCAAACTTAGGTGATAATTAAAACCTATTTTTAAAGTTTCTATAGGTTGTATTTCTTTTGTTTTAAATAGTCCACTAATTAGCCCATTAATTAGTCCATAACTTGGCGCAAAACGCAACCCATAACCTAATCCATAACCAAACCAAACAGTGAAGCCAATAATTGTTCCATAAATTAGTCCAACAATCAACCCAAAAAATACTCCAAGTACTGACCTAAATACTAACGACAATACCAACCCAAATATCAACCCAAATGTCATATCAAACGTTAGTAAAATAATAAAACTATACAATATTTTTTGCCAACGGCGATCCAAATAACTCAGCTGCATCCCCTCAATATAAAACTCCTTCAATTTATGCCCCTCCATCTTCTTCGCTAACCACACCAACCACCGCTTCACATCCTCAACTTTATATCCCTTCCTATCGTGTTTTTCTCCTAACCTTCTTTCAATATATTTATCAAATAATTCCTTACGACACTTTTCTTGATATTCTTTCCTCTCATCTTGAGAATTAAACTTTTTACCTTTCCTACCTAAGCCATCTGGATAAGCAATGGGAATCAAATTCAAAAATAACGGCGTTTTCGCTAACTCTCCTAAACCATCAGGATCATTTTTTATCCCTTCCCACAAATGCTGACAATCCAACTCTCGTAAATAACTTTGAATCTGTCTCTCACTCAACGGTTGCAAGCAAACAGCACCACGCAATTTATCTAATATCGCTGCTCCTTGCTGATATTCTTCTTCCCGACAACAAACTACTAACGATAAAAAACTATTGCGCTGGAGAAATAGATTAATTTCATGGATACATTTCTTTTGTCGAATCAACCCCAATTCATCCAAACCATCTAACAAAGGTATAATTTTCTCCCTACTCAACCACTCACGGGTAATTTTCTCGGGAATGTTGTAACGGAATTTTAAGTCAGATGCTAACCATTTATCGATACTTTGTTTATCATCGCGCCAGTTTGTCAATTCAAATAACACCGGAATCGGATAATCTGGATTTTCTTGAACTTTTATAATTAAATCTCGCGCTAACTCTAGCGCTAGAGTTGTTTTACCAGCACCAGGATTACCCAAAATTAATAATCTTCCAGCAATATCTGATTCCTCAAAAACTTCAATTATCGGTTTCCCTGCTGCTAATTGCGTCTTTCCACCACCAAATACTTCCAAACTGCGCAATGGTTGGAGAAATTTATCTATAAAAGAAGGTTGATTATTAATTGGGGAAGCATTTAGAGGATTTCTTCCAACCTCCTGCTTTCTATCTTCTGTAGCGACACGAATGATTTTCTTATCATATAGCGAGTCTTTTAAGCGAATTTCGACATCATTCTTCATCACCCGCAATAATTCTCGCCGCCAATCGTTCGGTGATTTTAATTTTGTTGTAGTATTATCAGAACTACTATTGCCTGCTGTTGTTCTTTTAAGCATCCAAATTAGTTTAAATGTATGCCAAATCAAAAGCACCACAGTTAAACCTCCGACGCTTGCAAGCACAACCTCCAATTCATGAGTTTTATCCTCTGTGTTATTCCACAAACTGTAAATTCCTACTAAAATAATGGCTTCAATCGTCATTTTGACCACTAAAGCGTTTTTTCCGGGAAATTCTTTGATTGCAGGTAATTGATTAATTAGATAGCCAACAACACAACTTAATAACGCACCGCATAAAGCTAGTAAAAGGGGATGATCAAACATATGAGCAGTGTATGGAGACAATATTGTTAACAGAGACAGCTTTATTAAAAATACATAAATAATTCCGTATTTTCTCGGTGTCGGCACAATATCTTTGGTTTAATAAACCTTTACTAGGAGTTCTAATTAATTTATAAAAATCTTTTCTACCCCACGCCAGTTGCTACAACCGAGTGAACCTCGGCAACGCAGTGGCTCCTCTACCCCCTCTCCTTCTCCCAACATTTAATTGTTCACTGTTCACTTAATTGTTCACTGTTCACTGCTCACTGCTCACTGATGATTGTTCACTGTTCACTGCTCACTGCTCACTGCTCACTGTTGATTGTTCACTGCTCACTGCTCACTGCTCACTGATTAACCTGAGCCTATGGTTCATATAAAGCGCGTGGAACTCACCAATTTCAAATCTTTCGGCGGTACTACTTCGGTACCTTTACGGCCGGAATTTACGGTGATTTCTGGCCCTAACGGTTCGGGAAAGTCTAATATTCTTGATGCGCTACTATTTTGTTTGGGGCTTTCTAGCTCTAAGGGTATGCGTGCTGGTAGGCTCCCAGATTTAGTCAATACAAATCAAATAAGTAAGTCTCGCTCTACTGTGGAAGCTAGCGTGACGGTGACGTTTGATTTATCGGATTATGATGCCTCGGAATTGGATGATGAACCGATTATTTCTAATGTTGTGGTTGATGAGGTTGAAGAAAGTTCCACAACTGAGGAACAATTTTTAGAAGAAACAGAAGAAGATGCAGAAGAAAGAGTCTTGCAAGAGCAGCAAGAGGAGGAAATTAAAAATCGCCGCGAGCAAATCCGAGCTAAACCAGGGGAAGAATGGAGCGTTACCCGTAGATTAAGGGTGACTAAACAAGGAACTTATTCGTCAAGTTATTACATTAATGGAATTTCTTCTAACGCAACTGAGCTACACGAAGAATTAAGCAATATCCGTATTAACCCGGAAGGGTATAATGTTGTTCTCCAAGGGGATGTAACCAACATTATTTCGATGAAATCTCGCGAAAGACGAGAAATTATTGATGAATTAGCCGGAGTTGCGGCATTCGATCGCAAAATTAATCAAGCGAAGAAGACTTTAGAGGAAGTTAAGGAAAAAGAAGATAGTTGTCGAATTATTGAGACGGAATTAACGACGCAGTGTGAAAGGCTTTCTCAAGATAAGGCGAAGGCTGAAAAATATCAACGATTGCGAACCGAATTTTTGGAGAAGCAGAAATGGGAAGTTGTGCTTTCATGGCGCACTTTACAGGGGCATCAGGAACGATTATCTAAGCAAATTCAAGATGGCGTGGGCAGTCTTGGTGAATTTACTCAGCAGTTGGATGGAGTAAACGCTGATATTGAAGGGAAGAAAAAGGAACTTGACGAGTTAAATGCTCGCGTCAAGGCTTTGGGTGAAGAAGAACTTTTAAAAGTACAATCGCAGCTAGCAACTCAAGACGCAGAATACAAACAAGTTCAGCGTCGTCAAAGTGAATTACAAAAGTTGTTGTCAGAATCTGGGTTAAAGGTGACGCAAACTCGTACCGAAATTCAACAAAATCAAAATTCTCTGAGTGAGTTAGCGCAACAGAAAGATACAGAAACCCAAAATTCCGCCTCTTTACAAACTGAGCGGGAATCAATGGGTGAGACTTTAGAAAAATCTCGCGAAACTGCTGCCGAAATTGCTTCTGCAACTGATGCTTGGGTAGTACAGCAAACAAATTTAAACCGTCAAATTGAAACCCTGCTGCAAACTTTGGAACCCCAACGTACGGAAAGAGCGCAGTTACGGGAAAGAAATAGTCAACTACAACAACAAATTCAAGAACAAAGAGAATTAGTTGAAAATTTAGAACCGCAGTTAGTTGAAAAACAAAGTCAATTAAATCAACTTGAAATTGAATTCAATTCTACCACCGAACCAATTCACGATTTAGCTGAGAATTTAAGCGCTACAGAAGAGGAATTACAAATTCAGCAGCAAACTCAAAAGCGGTTATTACAGGAACAAAGAGACAAGCAACGTCAGCTAGATAAGTTAGAAGCTCAAGCCCAAGCGCAGCAGGAAGCGCAAGGAACTCACGCCAGCAAGATTATTTTACAATCAGGGTTGAGTGGAGTTTGCGGTTTAGTGGCGCAATTGGGAAGGGTAGAACCCAATTTTCAATTAGCCTTGGAAATCGCTGCCGGTGGACGTTTGGGACATATTGTGGTAGAAGACGATAGCGTTGGTGCCGCTGGAATTCAATTACTCAAGCAAAAACGCGCCGGGAGAGCAACTTTTCTACCTTTGAATAAGATTAGAGCGCCGCGAATTAATGAATCTGGTAATTTACGATATGCCAATGGTTTTATTGATTATGCGGTAAATTTAATTGATTGCGAACCCCGTTTTGACGATGTGTTTGCTTATGTTTTTGGGAATACGGTTGTTTTTGAAACTATAAATCAAGCCCGAAATCATTTAGGAAAAGTTCGTATTGTCACTTTAGAAGGGGAATTGTTAGAAACCAGCGGTGCCATGACTGGTGGTAGCGTTACCCAGCGATCGACATTGCGTTTTGGTACTGTAGAGACGACAGAATCTGAAGAAGTCAAAGCCTTAAGAAATCGTTTGGTAGAAATTGAAAAAGTTTTGCAACGTTGTAACCAAGCAATTGAGACTCTTTCTCAAACAACCAAAGAATTATCCGCTCAACTTACCGAAAGTCGCCAGGGAAAAAGAGAACAACAGTTACGTGTAGAACAATTACAAAAAGAAGTTCAAGGTTTAACCAAACGGGTAGAAGATGGAAAAAATCAACTTACACAAAATACAGAAAAACTAAATACCGCTCAATCTCGTTTATCAGTTTTGGAAGCAGAATTACCTACACAAGAGGAACAATTACAACAACTACGTAACGAATTAGCCGCATTAGAAGCCGAGCAAACACCAAGCGAATGGCAAGATATTCAAGCAACAATTAAAAGTCAAGAACAACAGTTGCAGCAACAAGACGCAGCCCTGAGAGCGCAAACAGAAAAATTAAAAAATCTCGAAGTTCAACAGCAAGTATTGCAAGAAAAAATTCAGGAAGGAACTAGAAGAGTTGAAGAATATCAGCTTGAACTTGTAAACCAACAGAATCAAATTAATAGCCTAAACGAACAAGAAACAACATTGACAACAGCGCGAGCCGAAACTCGCAAACGTATCGCAGAAATGGAAGCCAATTTAGGTGAAGAAAAACAAAAACGCGATGCAGTAGAAGCACAACTACGACAACTATTGTTACGTCAACAACAATTGGAATGGGAACTGCAAAAGCTCCAAGAAAGCCAACAAAACCGCCGCGAAGAACTAGACCGGGTGTTAGCAGAATTACAAACAATATCCTCAGAATTACCCAATCCCTTACCAGAAGTACCCGAAAAAGTAAATATAGAAGAGCTACAAAAAGAATTGAAATCCCTTGGCAAACGGCTGCAAGGGATGGAACCAGTGAATATGTTGGCTTTAGAACAATACGAACGTACCCAACAGCGTCTCGAAGAACTCAGCGAAAAACTAGAAACTTTAGAAGGAGAAAGAACCGAATTATTATTAAGAATTGAAAACTTTACCACCTTACGACAACGGGCTTTTAAAGAAGCCTTCGATGCCGTAAATGAAAACTTTAAATCAATTTTTGCCATCCTTTCCGACGGTGACGGTTATTTACAATTAGATAATCCCGAAGATCCATTTAATAGCGGCTTAAACTTAGTCGCACATCCCAAAGGAAAGCCAGTACAGCGCTTAGCCTCCATGTCAGGAGGAGAAAAATCATTAACAGCATTAAGCTTTATTTTCGCTCTACAAAGGTATCGCCCATCGCCATTTTATGCCTTTGATGAAGTAGATATGTTTTTAGACGGGGCAAACGTAGAACGATTAGCTAAAATGATTAAGCAACAGGCACAACAAGCACAATTTATAGTTGTAAGCTTGCGCCGCCCAATGATAGAATCAGCCGAACGTACAATCGGAGTTACTCAAGCCCGGGGAGCTTATACACAAGTTTTAGGGATTAAGTTAAAAACCGACAATACTTCTGCTTGAATATCTGTTAATAATAGTGTATAGATAAACCGGATTCGAGATCGGGACTCGGTATATAATGACCTCTGAACAAATTATTAGACGCTCGGATATTTTAAACACCCAAGTCATCACTCGTGACAACGGGAGAAGGCTCGGTATAGTTAATCAACTGTGGATTGATATTGATAGACGAGAGGTTGTGGCACTTGGATTAAGAGACAGCCTGATCTCCGTTTCTGGAATACCACGTTATATGTATTTAAGTAGTATTGACCAAATTGGCGATGTCATTTTGGTTGAAAACGAAGATGTTATTGAAGATATAGACACCGAAATTTACAGCAACCTAATAAACTGGGAAGTAATTACAGAAGCCGGAGAAGTGCTAGGTAGAGTACGCGGCTTCAAATTCGACGGTATCAATGGTAACATTAGTTCCATCGTCATTGCTTCTTTCGGACTCCCACAAATACCCGACCAAGTCCTTAGTACTTACGAACTATCAATGGACGAAGTCGTTAGCGTCGGTTCCAATCGACTGGTAGTATTTGAAGGAGCAGAAGAACGAGTAACTCAATTAAGCGTTGGTTTACTAGAGCGCTTGGGTATTGGTAAAGCACCTTGGGAAAGCGAAGACGATGCCTACAATACCAGCCCCCGTACAATAGACGCAGGTAATCAATTACCATCGGGAGTTCCTCTAGAAGCACCACAGCCCAGAATACGTCGCCCAGAACCCGTAGCAGAAGAAGTTTGGACGGAAGACGACGCTTACGAAGAACCCCCACGTCGTCGCGTCATGGAAGCACGCCCTTACGAAGAATCTATACGCTACGAAGAAGAAGGGGACAACTGGAGTGAAGCTACTGGTAAAGATAAGTATCAAGCACCAGCGGCAAAATACGAAGCTTACGATGACGATTTAGAAAAAGACGCTTGGGAAGACTCGGATGCACCTAAACCGATTAATATTCCCAAGAAAGTCAAAGAAAAGCAGCCCGAATATGAAGAAGAAGGTGGATATTAAGTTTAGTTAAAAATTATTGACAAATTGTAGATACGTAGCAATGCTACGGCGTTTTATTTTTGTCAATGGAGAGATGAGTACTTGCAGAAAACTTCGCAATTTGCTAAGGTTGCCTTATGTCGCAATTATTTATATTGCTGACGGTCATTTTTAGAATTTCATTCAACCGGAAAAGGAGGTTGACATCATGTTTATTCACAGAAATAAAGGACAACCTTGTCTATGCGAATTATCTCAGAAACGAGACTTAAGGAAGCTTATGAAAAGTATTCTGATGCTGAAGCAGGTATAAAAGCTTGGAAGAAAATTGCGAAGTCACAAACTTGGAATAGTTTTGCTGATATAAAAGAAAAATCTCCATTTTCACCAGACAAAGTTAAGAACTTCATTGTCTTTAATATCGGAGGCAACAATTATAGATTAATCGTTTATATAGACTATAAAAAAGAAATTATATTTATACGTTACTTCCTAACTCATGCTGAATACGACAAAAATAAATGGAAAAATGACGAATGGTTTGATAACTAGTACTAGCTAGCAGAACAAAAAAAGAGAAAGAAGTTTGTATTATACAATTCTTCTTTGTCCTAAAATAAATAAATTAATGGCTAATGTCATATACTCAAAATACCTACACAAAGTTAATTGTATCTTTTCCTCCACGTCCTATAAAGTCTGAAGAAGACTTAGAAAAAGTTCAAAATATTGTTGATAGTTTACTTGATAAAGAAAAACTAACAGAAGACGAAGAAGATTATTTATATTTGCTAGGAATGTTGATTGAAGAATACGAAGAAAAACAAGACTTAGTTCCAGATATTCATGGAATAGAACTTATTAAAGCTTTAATGGTGGAATTAGATATGAAACAGAAAGATTTAATTCCTATTTTTAAAACTGAATCTATTGTTTCTGATGTACTCAAAGGAAAGCGAAAAATGACGGTTGAACATATTCAAAAGAGTGCGGAACTATTTCGTCTTTCACCTGCTGTATTTTTTCCTGATAACTAGTTCAAAATATCAAAATTCCAAAATATCCAAAGATTCTTCAATTTCTAAATCTAAAATTCTTTCTCTCGTATCTTTATGTTCTTTTACTTTACCAGCTTTTTGATATAAATCTGCTGCTGTGTGAAAATCTGCCATCGCTCCTTGTATATCCCCCAATTCATCCCGTAGATTACCGCGATTGATATAAGCATCGGCATCGTGAGGATTTATCTGAATTGCTCTTGAATAGTCTTCAATAGCTTCCGGTTTATCTCCTAATTGATAAAAAGCATTTCCCCGATGGAAATAAGCATCCGCATCATCAGGATTTATTTGAATTGCTTTGGTAAAATCTTCAATTGCTCTTCTATAATCTCCCATATCACAACGGGCATTACCGCGCCCTTTGTAGCCAACTGCATCCTGCGGATTAATTTCAATTACTTGAGTGAAAACTTCAATCGCTCGTTTGTAATTCTCGTCTTGGGAATTACCGTTATTATCATCTATTTTGTAATTATGAGAATTATCCCCAAAATCTTCTTCTAACTCTATATTTTGAGTTACTTCCTGCTGTTGTAAAATATGGGGATTAATTTTTCTCGCTTGGGTATAATCTTCAATTGCACCTTGACTGTCTCCCAGAAAAGAACGAATATCACCACGATTTTTAAAAGCGCGAGCATCGTCAGAATTAATTCTAATAGCTTGAGTATAATCTTCAATCGCTCCATAATAATCTGCCAAATGATATCGAGCTAACCCGCTTTTAATATAAGCCTTGGCAAAATTAGCATTAATATCGAGAGCTTCAGTATAATCTGCGATCGCCTTTTGATAATCTTGCAAAGAGTAAAAAACATTACCGCGCTTGTAATAAATATTGGCATCTTGCTGGCGAATTTTTAACGCTTCTGTATAATTATCAACCGCAGCATCATAAAGCTGTTTTGCAAAACATTCATCACCCTGCTTAATATAAAGCCAATCTAAATTTTCTTCAGTTTTAATAGTCGTGACAAAATTCTGATTTATTGGTTTATCAAATAATTGCTGCTTCCGGAGTTGTTGAGGAGAGACATAACTCGTCGAAGCTTGTAAATTTTCCAAATAACAGCGTAATCCGCCACCATACAATAACTGCTCAATTCCAAAAGAGATTTTACCTGTTCTCAACTTAATCTTCTCAGTTTGCAGAAAACCATCTATAACCATATGATACTCAGATTGCGCCTCACTTACCTCCTCTCGAATCAAAACGCAGACAATAACCGCATTTTTCTGTACCTCATCAACAGAAACCGACCATCTAACCTTATCAAAATAACCGTAACGCGATTTAACTTCAATTCCAATTAAAGGATTAGAAGTCAACGTAAAATCAACATTACCATCACCACCGAATCGTTTTTCATAATCGACTTCAGTAATAAAATCTGCCAACCTTTCCTTAACAACTTCCTCACCCAATTTTCCCTTGAGATAGCTGATAAAAACATCGCGCACCGAAGAAACGCGCTTGTATTTTTCAGCCATTACCCAACAAAACTCTCGTAACTGTTTTAACCTCTCCCCAGAGATAATACTTAATTCACTATGTTGACCAATATTTTTGCAATGCAGCAAACAGCCATCAGCTAAACGCTTGATAAAGTCGGATTGTAAACTTCGCAGTACGGTATTCCAATCCATTTATAGATCTGCTTCTTGGGGTTGATCTATTTTAGTTTAGTATCAACTTTGGGTAAATATGAACGTACTTTTACTTAAGAACAGCATCTCTCTATAATGAGTCTGGAAAAAGCAGAATATGATTCTCACGGGGAACTTACCTTTTTCCCATTCCTGTTAGCCTGAAAAAAACGAAACAAAAAGTAAACCTTGGAAATATAAGCATACTCATTATACAACTTTTACAATTACCCTTATATCCATAGGCATTGTAAAAATAAATCGAATATTTCAGAAAATTATTAAATTTAAACTCCCCAGGCAAGATTCGAACTTGCGACCAATCGGTTAACAGCCGACCGCTCTACCGCTGAGCTACTGAGGACTACGATTAAACATATTAAAGCTAAAAATAGAATTTGGCAAGTGTTTTAACAAACTTTTTTTGAAAAAATTTTTAACCGCACTTATAGCAATACTTTTGTACTAGTAGATACCGGCTCTAAGTGAACCGATCTGTAATTAGTAGATGCCGATATATGGCTCACTTGGTATCTATTTCAAACCCATTCGTAATTCAGCTAGGCGTTGACGCGATTTGGCATCAATAGAATTAGCCAAGAATCTACCGTTGGGCTTTTTCCGTGATTTATATTTTTGTCGTCTTCGACAAACAGTGGCTTCTACTTCGTAACAGAGTTGTTGTGCAGATATCCACTCTGCTCCATAGCCTTGTACCGTTAACTGCTGCGCTCGGTCTGAGGTAGCGACAATTATACGAGATAATAGGCGTTGGGCAACCTTATGGCGCAATGACGCACAGAGTTTTTCAATGTAAGTATCTGCTGTTTGCCCGAAATCCGTGTAAAAGGCTGTGAGAAAGTTGGTAACAACTTCTTCATTGCGACAATTTTTTTGGAAATGAGCATCGAAAACTACTTGGGTTTGGTAACCCGTAAATGCGCTATAGCTAACTAGGGCTTCAAGTAACTCATTACGTGCAGCCTCTAATCCCATGCTACCGGAAGTCTTCTTTAAGCAAGACCAAGCTCCAATGATGTTATAGCCGTCTACTAGTAAAACGGCTGGGGAAAATGAAGAGGACATGGTTATCAATCACAATATTCTAGATTTAACAAATTTCATTCATAACTCTTATAGTAATCTAAACATTACTTGTAACACTATGTTACATAAGCACAAAATACAGTAATATTACAAAATCGTGATTTTAATAGGCTTAAAAAAACGTGCCTAATAAAAAACGCGCCTATATTAGACGCATTTATATTTTGATAATTTTTAAGTAATTATTACTTGAGATAGAAGACGCGAAGAAAGAAAAACATTAACTGTTTGCTCTCTGTAAATCCATCAAAAGTTGTTTGAGACGGGCTGGCTCTCCTTTATCTATCAAAACCCCTTGTTCTAGTAGGAAAGCACCATCGCAGTAGTTTAATTCATCTAAACGATGGGTTACCCAAAGGGCTGTGATGCCTCGACTTTTTACCAAGCGACGAACACCAGCCACTAATTCTAATTGGCTGTCTGGATCGAGTAAGGCGGTAGGTTCATCTAACAATAACAACGCACAGCGGCGGGCAATAGCACCAGCGATAGCTACCCGTTGCTTTTGTCCCCCACTTAAAGCATAAATAGGACGACGTTGCAGTGAAAGTAAATTGACTGCGCTAAGCGCTTCTTCTACCCTTTCTCTAATTTGCTTGTGTGGTAATTTTTCTTCTACTAGTCCAAAAGCCACATCAGCACCAACAGTGGGCATTACTAATTGGTGATCGGGATTTTGGAAGACAAAACCAACGGGGTGCAAAACCTTAATTTCACCACTTTTAGGAGTTAGTAGCCCCGCTAAAAGTCTAAGTAAAGTTGATTTCCCACTGCCATTTGTACCCAGGAGCATCCAAAATTCACCCCTAGGTACTTCTAAAGAGCAGGATTTTATTACTTGCTTTCCGTTAGACCAATCAAAGTTTAAATCTTTTACCGAGATTCCCGGTTCCGCCATTTGTGTTTCACCAATTTTTTATTCTGAGGCTAAAGCGAAGAAACCAGGAGTTTTACCACCTCCACTAGCTGCACCGTCTTTCTGAGTCATCTGTATCCCAGAAATTTCACTAGCACGAATAGCAATTTTTTTCTCAACCTTACCTTCGCACTCCAGTTCTATAATATCTGGGTTGCCAGAATGCATTGCTGATAAAACTAGCTGATAGACAGCTTCAGCATCCTCTTGAATCTTACGTTGAACTGATAGGGGAAAAGCTGTATTTCTTACTGTTAAATCGATAGTAAACATTGAACCTTAATTAAATTTAACTGTAGGACTAATTTTAGCGCCAGCCCTACATTAACAGTCCTTCGTTGCAAATGAGAATCATAAATAGTGAAATATAAAAAAATAATTAACTATTTACGAGTTGTAATCATTACCTGGTATTGAGTTCTTTTCATAAGAGATGTATTTAGATAGAATCACAAAAAAAATCAGTTAATTTGAAAACTTACTGGAAAAATTACCTATTGTTCTCTACAATAAATGAGAGACAGTAAAAAATTGTAAACTAGGTTGACAATCTAGTTGCTTTTCTGCATAGAGGCGATAGTCACATATCGACCTCGGAGTTGAAAAAAGCTGTAATTATAACGTTTTGGAGATTTCATCTCATGACCATCGCAGTTGGACGCGCCCCTAGCACTAGAGGCTGGTTTGACGTACTCGATGACTGGTTAAAGCGAGATAGATTCGTATTTATCGGTTGGTCGGGCTTATTACTTTTCCCCTGTGCCTTCATGGCTTTAGGTGGA
>JBHJJJ010000014.1:0-19427 GCA_050042755.1 Rivularia sp. (in: cyanobacteria) | reverse complement strand
GCTTACTGACTTTAGTATAGCTTCCAGACTTAGTAACGAAAAACTACAACTAACTAACCCCAATCAACTTGAAGGGACATTAACATATATGTCCCCCGAACAAACTGGGAGAATGAATCGTGCCCTTGACTACCGCACCGAATATTATTCACTGAGTGTAACTTTCTATGAAATGCTTACCGGGCAATTACCTTTCCAAAGTAACGATCCTTTAGAATTGATTCATTCCCATATTGCCAAACAACCCGTTGCAATTCAACAATTAAATCCAGAAATTCCTAATGCGATCGCCAATGTGGTAGTAAAATTGATGGCGAAAAACGCCGAAGATCGTTATCAAACTGCGAAAGGACTTTTAGCCGATTTAGAACTTTGTCGCGAACAATTAGAAATAACGGGAACAATTATTGAGTTCCAACCAGGAAGATTGGATGTATTGAGTCAGTTACTTATTCCTCAAAAGCTTTATGGTAGAGAGACTCAAGTAAATCAACTTCTAGATGCTTTTGAAAGAGTAAGCAAAGGAAGCCGGGAACTGATGCTAGTTTCTGGTTATTCAGGAATTGGTAAATCATCGGTAGTTTATGAAGTTAATAAACCTATCACCCAAAAGCGTGGTTACTTTATTAGCGGCAAATTTGACCAGTTCAAGCGCAACATCCCTTACGCTTCATTAATTCAGGCTTTTAGTGGCTTGATGCAGCAGCTACTTACAGAAAGTACGACTCAGCTTGAACAATGGCACAGCAAAATATTAGCTGCTGTTGGTACAAATGGACAAGTCATTATTGATGTAATTCCGGAAGTGGAACTCATCATCGGTAAACAAGCGGAAGTACCCCAACTGGGTGGAATAGAAGCACAAAACCGTTTTAATCGTGTTTTTACTGAGTTTATCAACGTCTTCGCTCAAAAAGAACATCCATTGGTAATCTTTCTGGATGATTTACAGTGGGCAGATTCTGCAACTCTGAAGTTAATGCAACTGTTGACTGCTGACTCCGAATGCAAATATTTGTTGTTGATTGGGGCTTACCGGGATAATGAAGTTAGTTCGACTCATCCTTTAATTCAAACTTTAGAAAAAATAGAAAAAAATAACGCAATTGTTCATAATATCGTTTTACAACCACTTGAAATTTTTGATGTAACTCACTTGATAGAGGATACTTTAAAAGATAATACAGATCGAGTAAACACTCTGGCTGAGTTAATTTTTAATAAAACTGGTAGTAATCCCTTTTTTATCACCCAATTGCTACAAGCACTTTACCAAGAAAAACTTTTAAAATTTGATTTTACTCCCTTATCTTCCCTAATTAATAAAGAAAAAAATAAAGGGATGTGGAAGTGGGATATTGAAGAAATTCAAGCCATTGGTATTACCGAAAAAAGCGTAGTAGAATTAGTTGTCAACAGGATTAAAAAACTACCAGACTCGACACAGCAAGTATTGCAATTAGCCGCTTGTATTGGAGATACATTTACACTAGATGTGCTATCAATTGTGAATGAAAAATCTCTAGTAAATACTGCTAAAGAATTCGATGCAGCATTACAAGCAGGCTTAATTTTACCTTTAACAGAAGCTTATAAGATTCCTTTAGTATTTGGAGAAGATATAGAAAAATATGGTAAAAATATAAATTATCAATATTTTAATACAATCAATTTAAAATCAAAGATTGCTAAAGTTGGTTATAGATTTTTACATGACCGCGTGCAGCAAGCAGCTTATTCACTGATTCCAGAATCAGATAAACAAGCAACTCATCTAAAGATTGGTCGGCGGCTTCATCAATCAACAACACCCGAATTACTAACAGAAAACATTTTAGACATAGTTAATCAGCTAAATATGGGTGTTAAATTGTTAACAAGTCAAGCAGAAAAATATGATTTAGCGCAGCTAAATCTCATCGCTGGTCGGAAAGCCAAAGCTGCTGCTGCTTATGAAGCTGCTCTTAAGTATTTAACTATAGGTTTAGAACTTATAGAAACAGACAGTTGGCAAATTAACTACAATCTCACGTTCAATTTATATATCGAAACAACAGAATTAGAGTACTTAAATAGTAATTTTGAATATTCAAAAGAATTAGGAGATATTTGTTTACAACAAGCGAATAGTATTCTTGAGCAGGTCAAAGTTTACAAAATTAAAATACTTTCTTGCATTGCTCAAAATCAAATGTTAGAAGCTTTAGATGTTGGAGTAAAAGTTCTAAATATTCTTGGTGTACGGCTACCAAAGAAACCTAAACTACAAAATTTATTCTCAGAATTATTTCGGACAAAAATCGTTCTTGTAGGGAAAAAAGTTCAAGATTTAGCCTATCTGCCTAATATGACAGATCCTTATAAATTAGCAGCTATGCAGATATTAATGCTAGTTAATCCGGCAGCTAGTCAAGCAGGATCGTTACTGTTTCCACTAACTATATTAGCAATGGTTCGTTTATCAGTTAAATATGGTAATTCGGAATTTAGTACTTATGGTTACAGTATTTATGGTGCAATGTTATGCCAAAAGTTTGGAGATATTGAAGTTGGCTATAAATTTGGACTTTTAGCCATAAATCTTTTAAATAAAAATCAGGGCTATAGCTCACTCAAATGTAGAGCTTACTATGTATTTAATTCTATGATTAGACATTTTAAAGAACCTGTACTAAAAACAATTTCACCTTTAATGGAAGGAATGCATAGTGGTTTAGAAACAGGAGATTTACAATTTGCTAGCTATAGTGCTTGGACTATAAATAAAAATCTTTTCTTGGCTGGAAGTAATTTAGATTATTTGTTGAAGCAATTAATGCAAAATATCGACTTAATGCATAAATTGCGACTAGAATCACTTGCTGTGGTTATTCAAGCAATAAAACGTAGTATATTCAATTTACAAGGTAACTCATTTAATAAATATGTTTTAGTTAAGGATGATTTGAGTGAAAGTGATATATTGCCAAAGTTAGGTATTAATACTACTTGGTTAAGTATTTTTTATAATTGTCAAACAATTGTTAATTATTTTTTTAATAATTATGCAGAAGTGATTGAAAATGCTCGCTTAACAGAGGAATGTGCAGATAAGAATCCAGGCTTTTTCTTATACTGCGTCAACAATTTCTACTACTCCCTCGCACTTCTAGCTAATTACAAAAACGTAACGCTAGCAGAACAAAAGCAATACCTCAAAAAAGTCGCTGCCAATCAAAATAAAATGAAGAAATGGGCGCATCATGCAGCATGTAATTTTCAGCACAAGTACGATTTAGTAGAAGCTGAAAAGGCGCGAGTTTTAGGTAAAAGTGTCAAGGCAATGCATCTATACGATCGTGCTATTGCTGGTGCAAAGGAAAATGAATACACTCAAGAGGAAGCTCTGGGTAACGAACTTGCAGCAAAGTTTTATCTGGTGTTAGGTAAGGATAAGATTGCTAAAACCTACATGACTGATGCTTATTATAGCTATATTCGCTGGGGTGCTTTAGCTAAAGTAAAAGACTTAGAAGAGCATTATCCTAATTTAATTATTCGCAGCGAAACCACTCTACCACGACAAGACATCAGCAGAACTATTGTTAGTCACTCAGCAAGTATATTAGAATCATCAACTAACAGCAATAGTATTCTAGATTTAACTACGGTAATGAAGGCAAGTGAGGCCATTACCAGTGAAATTGTTTTAGATAATCTCCTTGACAAATTATTATCTATAATTATAGAAAATGCTGCTGCTCAAAAAGGTTGTCTTATCTTACTCAAAGACGATCGGTTGTTTATCGAAGCCATAGATAATGACCAAGATAATGACTTAGTTGTATTGCAATCAACTCCGATAGAGGAAAGTCAAGATATACCCTTAAGCGTTATCAACTACGTTACAAGAACTCAGCAACCTCTAGTACTCAACGACGCAACCCAAGAGGCGATTTCTAAAGAAGATTCCTACATACTGCGCGAACAACCAAAATCTGTATTATGCGCCCCCATTTTCTACCAAGGTAAGTTCACTGGGATTGTTTACCTAGAAAACAATCAAGCTACTGCTGCGTTTACCAACTCGCGTTTAGAAATTCTCAAACTACTCACCTCACAAGCCGCGATTGCAATTGAAAATGCTCGCCTTTACGCTGGCGAACAAGAAAAGTCGCAGCAGTTACAAGAATCTCTGGAAACACTCCAACAAACTCAGGCGCAATTAGTACAAACTGAGAAAATCTCTTCTTTAGGGCAATTGGTATCAGGTGTTGCTCACGAAGTCAATAATCCCGTTGGTTTCATTGCGGGTAACTTATCGATCGCCAATCAATATATTGAAGATTTACTGCAATTGTTAAATCTTTACCAGGCTAATCTACCCTCCCCACCAGAAGAAATCGAAGCTTTTCAAGAAGAAATCGACTTAGATTACCTCATAGAAGATTTACCAAAAATGATAAATTCTATGGAATTAGGTACTGATAGAATTCGGGATATTATGCAGTCTTTACGGAATTTCTCGCGTACTGATAGCGCTGACAAAAAAGCAGTTAACGTCCACGAAGGCATCGAAACAACTTTGATGATTTTGCAACATCGCTTTAAAGCGAAAGCAGAACGTCCGGCAATTGAAGTTATTAAAAAGTATGATGAGTTACCTTTAATTAAGTGTTATTCCGGTCAATTAAACCAAGCATTCATGAATTTATTAGCAAATGCAATTGAGGCTTTAGACGAATCCAATGAAGGTAAAACCTACGCAGAGATTCAGAAAAATCCCAACGTTATTACTATCCTTACCTCAGCAGACGAAGATAAAGTTACCATTCGTATCGCAGATAATGGCCCTGGAATGACAGAAGAAGTCAGAAATAAACTATTTGATGCATTTTTTACCACCAAACCAGAAGGTAAAGGAACTGGTTTAGGACTATCAATTAGCTATCAGATAGTTACAGAAAAACATGGTGGTAACTTATACTGTATTTCCTCTCCCGGAAACGGTGCCGAATTTGTTATAGAACTACCTTTAGAAGCAGATATAGAAGATGAAGACTAAGAGAGTTAGGAATTAGGAGTTATCAGTTAAGAGTGAGGAGTTAGGAGTTATGAGTATCTACCCATCCCCTTGTCTCCCCATCCCCTTTGTCCTCTTGTCTCTTATTAATCTTCTGCTAAGAAATTTTGTACAATTTGTAAAATGCGTTCCGAAGCGTGGCCATCTCCGAAAGGATTAATTGCATTTGCCATAGTTTCATAAGCTGTTGGATTGCTCAAAAGTTGAGCCGCATTTTCTACTATAGTCTCAGTTTTAGTTCCTACAAGTTTAGCTGTAGCTGCACTTACTGCTTCTGGTCTTTCTGTTGTTTCTCTGAGTACTAATACTGGTTTTCCTAAACTTGGCGCTTCTTCTTGTAACCCACCTGAGTCAGTAAGCAACAAATGCGATCGCATTATCGCGCCGACAAGTTGAGCGTAATCAAGGGGTTCTGTTAAAAATATTCGGGGATGATTACCTAACATTGCTTGCAAAGGCTCTCTTACTGTAGGATTGCGGTGCAATGGCAATAATAAAGCTGTATCGGCAAATTTATCTAATACCTGTAAAAACCCTTTAGCAATACTTTCGAGGGGCTCTCCCCAATTCTCTCTACGGTGAACTGTAGCTAAAATAACTCGATTATTTCCCCATTCTAAACCCGGTACGTCACAAGGAGGTTCATTATTCGCCACATTCAATAGCGCATCAATCACGGTATTACCCGTGAGGTGAACTTCCCCCAATACTCCAGAGCGATGTAAATTTTCTGTAGCTAGAGGTGTAGGTGCAAAATGCAGTTGTGCGATTTGAGAAATCAAGCGTCGGTTGGCTTCTTCTGGATAAGGATTAAATATATTATCAGTTCTTAAGCCAGCTTCTACATGACCAATAGGAATTTTTTTATAAAAAGCTGCCAAAGCTGCTGCAAAAGCTGTAGTTGTATCTCCCTGTACTAAAACTAAGTTTGGTTCGTTTTCCTCGAATAACTCTTGCAATCCAAGTAAGCTACGACAGGTAATATCGCTCAGAGATTGTTTTGGCTGCATAATCTCTAAATCGCGATTAGCTTTTAAATTAAACAATCCCATCACTTGTTCAACCATCTCCCGATGCTGCCCAGTTAAAATTACCTGGGTGTCGAAGCCTTTATAGCTTTGGAAGGTTTGAATTACCGGAGCAAGTTTAATCGCTTCCGGGCGGGTACCTAAGATAATACAAACTCGCTTCATAATTATTCATAAGTCATTAGTTAATAGTCAATAGTCATTACCATAAGGGTGATTCGTCAATAGTCTATTGTCACAAAACTCTACAAAGCTTTGATTTAAATGTTTATCCAGACTTTGGTAGTACATACCGATACTGCGTGAATTATAAGAGGATGGGTTGTAAAGTATCGTTTTTAACTCAATTCTCTTTTAGATACCCATCCTACAATAATGTATTGCACAAAGACGGAAATCCGCGATCGTATTATCTTCTTTTACCTCGCACTTGAACTTTTCTATCTGTCTTCTGTTTCTTTACCCAAACCAAAAACTTTTGCATTTGCGGTTCATCTTTAAGCAATTCAGCAGTATTTAACTCCCGCGCCAGACGAGTATTATCAAACAGTGCATGAACTTGTTTATGACAAGCAGAACAAATATTAATTTTAGGTCCATGGGTACCTTTTTTATGTTTGGGAATCAGATGATGGACTGTCAATTTTTCTAATTCCCTTTCGCATAATTCGCAAATCATAATCAATGAACAATGAACAATGAACAATTAATTAGGTTGGTATAGAAAATAGTAATTAAGACAAGGAAATAGTGAATAGGGAGTAGTGAGTGGTGAATAGGAACAACTTAAAAATCACCATTATAACTATTTGATATTTCTAGCTCCTAACTCCTAACTTCTTACTTCTTACTTCTTACTTCTTACTCATTACTTCTTACTCCTAACTCATTACTATTTATTTTCAAATATCAAATAAGTTCCCTCTAAACCTTCTACAATTGTGCGAGTATTGGCTGTCATCATTTTCTGGTAAGTATCTGCTTTGGTTCCTGGTAAACCTAAATTTTCAGTAAATAACTGTCTTTGGGATATGCTTACTCGTGCTTCTTGGGCTGCGGAATTTATTAATTGAGGACTAATTGTAGACTGGACAAAAATTGTCGGTACATTGTTTTTTTGAATTTTATTAGCTAGTAATTTAACTTTTGCATCTGATGTTAGTTCTGTTGGACTAATAAATCTTAAGGTTCCCGCTAATTTCAAACCATAAGCACGAACATAGTAAGCCATTGCATTATGAGTTGTGACTAAGGTTCGCTTCGACTGAGGAATACTTCCAATTCTCGTTTTGATCCAACTATCTAGCTGTACAAGTTGATTTGCTATTTTTTGAGTATTACTCCTATACAGTTCTGCATTTTCAGGTATTGTTTTAGCTAAATTAATCCCAATTACTTCTACGATTTTGGCTGTATTTCTCGCATTATGCCATACGTAAGGGTCGGCAACTTGTTGACCATTTTTAGTTATCATCAATGGTGTGGGTACTGCAATTTTTGCTACAGGTAGTTTGGTTGCGGGATTTTTACTTGCGAGTATAAATTTTTCTAACCCAGGCTCTAAATTGTAGCCGTTAAAAATAATTAATTTAGCTTGATTTATTGTTTGCTTGTCTTCGGGAGTTGGTTGATAGATTGTGGGATTGATTGATGGTGAAGTTAAGCAAGTCAGATTAATTGTTTTTGCCGCAATTTGTTTGGTTAAGTCACATAAAATACTTGTAGTTGCCACTACTTGCGGTAAATTTTTTTTGATTGTAGTGGTGGTTACAGTTGTTGTATAAGAAGAAGTGTTATTTGAATTAGTGGAATTATTACAACTATAAAATGATACAGTTAACAAAATAAAAATAATACGCAATGCTTTGCTTAAAAGTAGTTTTTCTAACATAAAGTTATAATTAGTACTTGTTTTATTTTGCCGCATAGCACTTGTTAATTCGCCAATAGAATGATTATCATTGTCACAGAGAAAAATATTTATTCTGCATCAAGAGATTGAAATGACTATCAATACAGTTAATGCATTTTTTGATAACGAACTTGTCATAGCTTTAATGGGTAAAGGTGGAACGGGTAAGACTTTTACTTCACTCGGTTTAATCCAAAGTTTGAGAAAGTTGGATAAAGCAATGATTGTAGCGGATGCGGATACCAATCGATCGCTTTCACGCTATCTTACTTCTCACTATTTGGGATATGGGGAACAGGAATTAAAGCAGCTTCCGCTGATAACTCAAGCAGAGCAGGATTTTTACGAGTATCAGCAACTAGATTCCGAAATACTGTATCGCGACTTTTACGGTACTCCATTCAATGAAGTTAAGCAATTTTCAGTTGAACCACCTGACTTTTTTACTCAAAAGTATACAAAAGCTCTTGATGACAAACTAGCGCTGATGTCTGTGGGAACTAGCGCTTTGCGGATAGAAGAACTTTATTCTAATCGCTGTTCTCACGCAACCCTAAACCCATTAAAAGCTTGGGTGGCTTTATCTACCAAAGGAACCGTAGTTCTCGACTGTGGTGGTGGTGAGGATGCTGGTAGATTTGGTTTGCCCATTGGTGCTAATGTAGTAGTGGTGGTAGTAGAAGGAACTCCTGATGCGATCGCAATTTCCGAAGATATCCGCGCTATTGATGAAGAATTGGGAATTCCGGTAGTATATGTGTTGAATAAATGCCTCAATCAGTTCCCAGAAGTTGAAGCTTTTGAAGCAGAACATCAAGATAATATTTTGGGTAAGATTCCTTTTATACCTACTATTTATGGTAAAAATCCCCTAGAAGTATTCGACCAAATCGAACCTATATTTACACCAATGGTTGAGAAAATCTTCACGGTTGAATTGAGTTCCCCCCAACAAAGATGGGAAAGAGTATTGAGATGGCAAGAACGATTGCAGCATCAAAGAGAAAGTAAAAAAAGTCAAGACTTTAGTTTTGTTTATTAATAGTTAAAGTTATCATCCTGCCCATTAACTTGATGTATAATACTAAACACTAAAATAACGATACTTAGTATACAATGTCATATTGTTAGCAGATTTTAACTTTTAAGATAGAAGATGATTGACGGGCTGCTTTTTTGTAGTATCGTATTTTTTGCGGGACTCGTCAGAGGTGTTTGTGGATTTGCACTGGGACTTTTGGGAGTGTCTTTTCTGACGAATTTGATTGACTTTCATGTGGCGATTGCTCTGATAGCTTTATTACAACCAATCGCTACATCAATTTTGCTTTTCCACTACCGACAAAGCTTTAATTTCCAAGAAGTGATTCCGATTGCTATCTGTTCTTTTATTGCAGTTCCTCTTGGAGTTATAGCATCCGATAAAATAGATGATCGATTGGTATTAGATCTTTTAGGTTTTATCATCATTTTTTATGCATTATATTCCTGGTTTACCCCCCGCTTGCCAGAAGTGAAAGCTCCGGGATGGGGATATTTTGCTGGTTTAACATCTGGTTTCTTCTCAGGAGCTTACAATTCTTGTGGCCCACCGCTGATTATGTACGCGAATTCTTCTCAATGGGATCCACAAGAATTTAAGAGCAACATTCAAGGAGTGCGAATTTTTAGCATGATTTTAGCGGTTGTTGCTCATGGGTTTAATCACGATCTTACCTCTGAAGTTTGGAAGCTATTGATTCCAGGAATTCCAAGTGTGTGTTTGGGAGTAGGTGCTGGTATTTTTTTGTCGAAGTACCTCAATCCTGAAATTTTTCAAAAAGTTGTTCTGGTTTTGTTGCTGGTTATGGGAGTTAAGATGTTCTTTTGAGATTTTTCTATATTTATCTACTACTCCACCACAAAGAAGATTACAGGTGGAGAGTTGATAAAACAAGGAGGTCTCTTTAATAAATATACTGATTTTGAAAATAATACTTAAATTCAATCACGTTATTAGAGGGATCGAGAAGTGCGGCAGTTAGGTGCTTTTCCGGTTTCTGTGCAAACCGCATAGATGGTTCTTCTAAAAAACGAACCCCATATTGTTTTGCCGATGCGATGGCTTGTTCGTAACTTGATTTTTCCAGAAATGTTCGTCCAAAATGGCGGGGGTACATTTTTGGATTGTGCTCGATTTCATCCGGTGCTAGATGACATACTAGTTGATCTCCAAAAAAATCTAAGGTAATTCGATCATCATATTCTCTAGCAACCCGACATCCCAATATTTCGGCATAAAAATGTTTCGCAGTTTTCAAGTCATGGGTGGGAATCGCGAGGTGAAAGATACTATTTGGATTGTTGTTACTTAATGTCATCGGATTGACTTCCATTTCTAATTAAACATCCATTCATTTTGATCGTTCTTATGAAAAGTTTCGATTGTATCACTTCGCAAACCCAGCCTCAAAGTTTCTAAGGGAATTACATCATCCACTCCAATATTTCCCAGATTGACGAGGTGACCAAATTTTTTAATCGACCAAACTTGCTGTTCTTTTTGAGGCGCTTCAAAGATCAGATCGTTGAAGTCTACCTGAGAAATAATTTCATCAATCAATCCAAAGCGAACTTCCCCATTATTACGATAGATTCCTGCTGTACCGCTTTCACGAGCTTCAGCGACAATTTTCCAAGCTCCTGCAGCTAGTTCAGCTTGAATATTTTCGATCCAAATATAGGGAGGAATAACTTGTTCTGGATTTTTGCTACCCACTTCAGATAAGACGATAAAATCCCCAGCCAATTCTTCAATATAGCGACACTTTTTATCTTGGGGTATTTGGATAGAACCGGTTGAGATTTCAACGTGCGTTATGTTAAAGTCCTGAAGATATTTGCGAAATTTATCAAATTTGTTCTGAAGCACAGCAATCTCGAAAAAAGTTCCTCCAAAACAGAGGTTAATACCAAAGCTTTGATATAAGTTGATTTTTTCACGTAAATTTTGAGTTACATAACTCGTTCCCCATCCTAATTTTATAAAATCAATATAATTAGCACTAGTTTCTAGTAAATCTTGAGCTTGTCGCAAACCAATTCCGCGATCTATAACATGAGTAATTCCCGTATTTCTAGGTTTATTTGTCCGCTGAGGTAAATTAAGAAAACTGGGCATATTGATAGTATCGATATTTTTTCTATCGTGAAAGTCATAATTTTATAAATAAATTTTACTTTCATATTTTTTTTTAAAATCATACCATAAAAATTATCTCCAAATAGGAACACGATAGTTTTTCTTTTCGTTTATATGGTTAAGGGAGGGTTAATCTTACAGATATTTTAATAGAATTTTTTAGATAATTAATCACATTAAATCATAATAAATAAAAGTATCCCCAAAAAGTATCAGGGCATTTTAACTGATTTCATCAACCTCTCATCATTGCCAATTATTACAAATCCTTAGTCTTTAGAGTTCATCCTAACTTAAGATCAATCTCACTTCCTCATATTTGAACTGAAAAAACTCAGCGAACCTCCGCGCTTCCCTCAGCGTCACTCTGCGTTTAAATTCCCAAACTTTGGACTCCACCACCCTTTAGCAGTATTAAAATAAACCGCTTCCTTATGTTTGCTATCTTTCCGTGATTTAGAATCACTACACCGCAACATAGTTTTCTTCTGCCCGTCTTTCATATAACCGTATTCTTCTAAAGGCTTCTTACACACCGGGCAGGGATACTTAGTTACTTTTCCTGGAGGTTTTTGAGGCGCTGTAGCTTTATCTCCTTGAGAATTTGGCGCTCGCCATTTTTTCTCGTAATCGCTCCAGAATAAAACCACGTTTTCACAACCGCTAACACATTTGAGGAAATATTTCTTTTTAACTTTATTACTCTTAATCTTCGCTAAATGATTATTACACTGCGGACAGCGAGTTCTCGATTTATCATATTTACGTTCTGCTGAAGGATAATTTTTATTACCATTCGACGCAACGGGTACAGTTTTCGCTTTTACTAAAGCTGGAGCAAAATAATCTTGATTCCAGCTTGTTAGATATTTTTGCCAAGGTTGTTTTCCCGAAGCTATGCTATCGAGGGCATCCTCCATCTTGGCAGTAAATTCTGTTTTTAATAAATCTGGTAAAGCTTTCTGTAAAAAATCATCTACCTCTAGACCTAAACCTGTCGGTTGTAAATTACTTTTTGTTAATTGGACGTAACCGCGTTTTTTCAAAGTTGCGATCGTGGGAGAATAAGTACTGGGACGACCAATTCCTTTACGTTCCATTAACTGGACTAATTTTGGTTCGCTGTAACGTGGTGGTGGTTGAGTCTTCTTCTTCTCATGTCCGGCATTTTCTAAGGTTAATATTTGCCCTTGTTGTAAACTGGGTAAAATTGTATCTTTACCTAAATTTGACCAGTATTTTGCATAGCCGAGAAACTCTACTACCTGTCCCCTGGCTTGCCAAAGTATTTCACCAGATTTGATAATTACCAGGGTTTTACGAAGTTGTGCGGCACGACATTGGGAAGCCACCGCTCTTTTCCATATCAATACATACAAGTTAAACTGATCTGAAGAAAGCTCAACTCGTAACTCGACAGAAGGACGAAATATATTAGTAGGACGAATTGCTTCGTGAGCTTCCTGAGCAGTTTTTTTACTACGATGTCTTGCTGTTTGATTCGGTAAATTTTGCGGATCTTTTTGCTCCAACCACTTACGCACGCTGGCACAGAACTCGGGACTCAACATGACTGAATCGGTTCGCATATAAGTAATTAAACCAGCTTCATAGAGCTTTTGTGCTACCTGCATGGTTTTTTCTGGTGCAAACTTTAATCTTGAACCAGCAGCTTGTTGGAGGGTGGAAGTAATAAAAGGTGGAGGTGGTTGACGATTGGAAATTTTTCCTTCATATTGCACGACTTGATGGGGATGATTTCGCGCTTCTGTTACCAAACCTTCGGCTTCAGCTTCGGAAAGCACGCGAGTGGATTCGGTTTTCTCTGATTTCTTGAATACGGTGTCATCATTCGCTTCACTCTCTTGTTGCGCTGTCTCTGAAGGAGAATTTACCATCCCCTTGTAAAAAGCCCGGAATCCTTCAGCATAATCTACCCAAACACTCCAATAATCTGACGGTACAAAAGCCAGAATTTCTCTCTCGCGCTGACAAATTAAATGTAGGGTTGCACTTTGAACTCTTCCTACACTCTTTGCACCATTATTCAAAGCCCAAACTAATGGACTTCCTTTGTATCCAACTAATTTATCTAAACAATCTCGACACAATCCAGCACCAACTAAATTAGTATCAAGCCTTCTGGGTTTAGCTACAGCAGCTCGCACCGCTGCTTCTGTAATCTCGGTGTAGACAACTCGTTTTGGTTCCCTTAATCCCAAAGCTTCCTTGAGGTGCCAAGCAATGGTTTCCCCTTCTCTATCGGGATCTGTTGCCAAAATTACTTCATTAACCTGTTTCGCCGCAGCTTTTAATTTACTTATAGTATCATGGGCCTGCTGATTCCTGGGAATGTAGCGACACCGCACATTATTCCCATCCATAATAAAGCCCAAAGAATCCTCACCTTCATTGCTGAGTTCTCGAATGTGCCCGCAACTAGCACGAACAATCCATTCGCTTCCCAAGATTTTACTCAGCTTTTTAACTTTACCGGGAGATTCGACTATCAGCAGGCGTTTGGGCATGACTCCAATGGGTTGAAATGCAACTTGAAAAAGGCTTATGAATTTTTATATTACATTTATAGTACAGTTGTTTTGACTATTCTTATTTTGATTAAAAAATTTAACAACTAATTTCAATATATAGTAGACCGTCAGGAGAGATCGCTTTAAGTTAAGACTTACGCCTTCAAAGACAACCTTTTAGATCGAGCATTTTTTGCGTGAGTCTGGTGAAAAATATTGAATACCCATTAAAGAATTGGTAGAAACTATCCGTAATTATTAACAAAGCCGATTTTCTATAAACTGGCTGACTCTACACCATAAATTTTGAGAAATTATATAGGATTGCTGTATTTGCCATTCCTTAAAGAAAAATAAAAACTATTAGAATCAGGTCGTATTTCAATAAGAAATGTTAAGCCAACTTAGGTCAAGCTTCTATCCAAAGTACTAGATATGTGAGTTATGTAAACCTGTATGCCTTTCGATAGATGATTAAAACAAACTAAATAGTTAAATCATAAATAGAAGCAGAAACATAATTACAAAATATATGACTGTAAAGTTTATTTAATAAATGCTCATTTTCCCAGCCAACTTATATATACTTGATTTCCATGTAAGTTAAATATCTTGATCCCGCTGGGAATTAATAAATTATCGTTCGATTTCAACCTATTTATAGTACTTTGGAGGAAAAATAATGTCTTTGTCACACACCACCGATATGGGAAAAACTTACTCTTTATTAATGATAAAAAGCTTTTTGATATGGACTTTTACACTGGCAGTATGCTTGCTGGTTGTCGGTTTTCCTTTAGTTGTTTTGATGGCCACTGTTGGATGTTTGCTTTCCATTGTTTTGCAATCGGTAATGCCTGCTAGCGCGGTTTTGGTTGTTGCAGGTAGCTTAATTATGTTTAATGTTATGGCGGTAGTAGTTGCTGCTGGCGTACTAACACTTCGAGGGGTTCATCCCACAGAAATTAAGTGGTTAAGCTGGTTGCATGGGGAAGAAGAAGAGTTAAATACAACTGTTTATGCAGCTTGTCCTTTAACTTGCGAAATAGAGTCTGTGTAATTGTGATATTAGATAGTAGCCATCACTGCTAAATTCGACAAACAGTGCATCTGCCCGGTTTCACCGGGTTTTTTCATTTTTGATTAAATCTATTTTTCTGTTGTTTTATTTTTTTAGGATTTTTTTCTAGTGCTTTGTCCCATTAAAATTGACGGGTTTTCTCACATACCCGCCTGGGACTATAAGTCCCAGTCTAACAGCTGAAGTCATATAAATATGACTAGAAAAATACTCATCGAAACGACTGGGGACAAAGCACTAGTACTTCACCACATTAAATATGGTGGGTGAAAATGTATGTCCTATCGGACACGCTTCGCTAACGTAGTAGCGCTTGAGCGCATTATATTCTGTGATTAAGAGGGGAAGACGGCCCAATTACAAACGTCTAGGGTTGGATCCGAAATGCTTCCCTCTATTCGCGATGGCAAATGTACGTTAAATTTTGCATAAGTACTTAGACCACGATTTAACTCTTAACTAGAATTACCATCCCCAACTACCGGGAATACCTTTAAATGGTCCAACGACATCGCTAGTTATCCAACCACCATACAAGTTACCTGCTTGCGGTTCTACCTTTTCACCGTTTACGTAGCAAGCATCCATTAGAGCAGCGTAAAAAGCTAGATAATCTTTGAGAGATACAAATGCAACTGTGGGGTTAGTATAAAACCAGGCTGCATTCTCCGCTTTTTTATCACCCACTTCAATATTGTAATAACTAGCACGCCCTTTCCATTCGCAAAAACTAGATTGCGGTGGCTGGATAAAGTATTCCATTTTTATATCTTCTGGCGGAATGTAGTAAGTGGGAGGATGGCTGGTTTCTAGCATACGCTTTGATCTCTTACTATCCACAATAGTCTCGCCATTAAAGATAATTTGAATATGTTTATCGGTATCTTCCAATCGAGGGGGACGTGGATAATCCCATACTGATTCTTGTCCGGGTTTGGGTTCTATGGGTTGAGGACGGAACATTTTAGATGTGAGAATGGGGCATTAGGAATAATATTAGTGGAAAATGGGTACTGATTTGAAACGTGAAATTGTAGAGATGTTGCATTGCAATGTCTAATTGTCAATAATTAGGCGGGCATCATTGCCCGCACTATAAGAAAATTAGTTTTTATACTGCTCAATTAACGGAATTTATCGGGATTTAAACGGGTACCTGTCTGAGGTGTAGACTGAGGACGAGTTTTTTTAACGTTTCGCATTAATTTGCCGCTTCCACCATCTTCTCTGTCTAGGAAAGGTTTTAACTGAATGGCATCTCTTGATACCACGCGCTTTCCACCACCAATTAAGGTTCTACCTAAATCGATTGCGTCTTCTAATCCGCCACCTCTGTAGGTGTTAATGCCGATGGTTTGCTGTCCGCTATCTGCTGAAACGAGGTTTTGGAAAACGCCGTTGCGTACTTGGAAAGCGTCTCTACCGGGAGGAACTGTTAACACTAATTGACAATCAGGGTTGGCTTCGGTAGTTACACATAAAACGTCATATCCATTTAAGGTTGAGGTGCGAAGTTCTAATAAACCGTCTGGACGATAAGTTTCTAGGCGTTGAGCAATGGTAAGGCAACGTCTTTGTTCATCCCAACCACCACCTAAGGCTTGGGGGGTAGCCCAAGCAAAGTATTGATTTGGTTGACTTTGAGGAGAGTACATGACGGAATAGCTACCATTATCCATTTGACAGCTAAATCTAGTTGCGGTGTCAACTGTTGTTGTTGAAGAAGAGCTGCTTGTGGAGGTTGTGGTTGAGGTGCCGGTTGGGGTTGATGTACGGGTTCTGGTAGTAGTTGAGGTACCTGTGGGGGTTGTGGTTGTTCTAGTACTTCCGCCAGTTGTGGGTACTACAATAGCATCGCCTGAAGAGCTATATTGTGCCATTGCAGGGGAGTTACCGAATAATACTGATAATGCCAGACTGCTTAGAAATGCTAACTTAAAAGGTCTAGATGACATAAATCATCCTCCTGTAAAAATTGAAAGGGGGTTACTCATTTGTAGTGACGAAGATTTTTGTTAAATGATTCGGGAGTATCTTGATTTATCAAAAGAGCAATAATACTCACTGATGTAATAATGGCTACGTTAAAAATAATCTGGGCAGATAAGAGTATTGTTCATTTTTAATGCACAATACTCTTGTCAAAAGTCTGACATTCAAAATTTAACAAAGTTTGAGGTCTCACCATTGAATAGAATAATATACTTTTTAGATGGGTAACAGCTTAGTGCGATTGATTACTCATGAAAATTTTAAACAGTTAGAGTTATGGGCTATGCAGTTACGGTAGAGAAAGTTGAATAATGGTTAAATTATTCAACTTTCTTCTTATTTCTTTTCTTCGGGTGGCTTCTTTTCTTCCTCTGGTTTTTTATCTTCGTCGTCTTTTTTCTCTTTTTTCTCTGCTCTTTCTTTCATTATCTGTTTGACTTTATCTTTAATTTTTTGATGTTTGGCTACTCCTTCATAAGCGTAACGATTGTAACCGTTGGTAGTAATCAAACTTTCTAAATAATTTACCCTTTCAGCACCTCCGGGGTGAGTCGATAACCATGTGGGAGGAAGATTTTTCTGTTCGTCTCTCATGGTTACCATTAAGTTGCGCAAGCCGTCAGCAGCGTAACCTCCTGCTGTTAATAGCCGGGTTCCCAATCTATCTGCTTGACGTTCCATGTCGCGGCTGTAGTCGAAGGTAAGTATTCTGCCAACGGTTCCACCCAGCGGAACATACTGAGTGATATTGGATATTAAGTTACCTTGAGTTACTAGTTGAAATCCGTGAGAAAGTACTACGTGAGCTAATTCATGTCCTATTAATCCAGCTATTTCTGCTTCCGAATTTGTTTTGGCGATCGCACCGGTATGGAGGAAGATTTTACCGCCGGGTAAGGCGAAGGCGTTGAGGTTTTTATCGGGTATAACGAAGAATTCGTATTCAAATTCATTTCTTCCGGCAATTTTAGCTAGTTTTTGACCAATTTCGTTAATATATTCGTTTACTTCTTTGTCTTCGATTAATTCCATCCGCTTTTTAGCTTGTTTGGCTACGGAACGACCTACGCTTTTTTCTCCCTTTAACAGCATCATGGTAGAGTCGAGGGCGGAAAAGGGACCGAGAAGACTACCTGTGGCAGCGTAACCTACAACACCCGTAATGATGTTGGCGATCGCGTTTCCTCTGGTTTCTCTACGGATATAAGATGTGTATTTTTTCAGTTTCTCATCTGCAACTTGAGTGAATTCCTTGGCTTGGGGATTTTCGGGGTTGAGAATGGCAAATTGACGCGCCGCTAAGGAGGCTTGCATCCATTTTTTCTCGTCTGAAAGGGCTTCTACTCTTACTTTTACCAATGAGGCTTGGTCGGGATAAAGGGATGTGGCTCTTTCAAGTATTTCTAAAGCTTTTTTCTCTTGACCGTATTTTTTCAGAGATTGAGCGTATTTTATATTTCCTGGAATAAACTCGGGATAGTTTTCTACTAAAAGTTTTAACGGTACTAAAGTTTTAGTTTGTAAATTACTGACGATTCCCGCTTGTGCTTCCCGCCAATAAACTTTACCAGCTGGAGATAATTCTGCGGGATTAACTATTGCTTTTGATGGTGGTTTAATATCGGATGTATTTGTAAAAGATTCTTTTGCTTCTCGGTATATTTTTTCAGCTTCGGCTATGTTTCCCGCTTGGTAAAGCTTGTCTGCTTCTATTAGTTTTTTCTGACGAGCAATTTCTTCAGGAGTGGGCTTTGCTTCTGTTTCTAATTCTGCTTCTGATTCTACTTTTTCTACTTGTGGTTTTTTGGTATCGGTGGATGATTCTGGTTTTTTGTTATCCGTAGATTCTGAAATTGTTTCTGTTTTGGGAGTTTTGATAATTACAGCAGGTTGCTCGGTGGCTGTAATTGCAGGTGATTGAGTCAGGATAATAAAAACAGATGACAAGAGCGAAAGTGATACCCAGTGGGCGGCGAGTATCAATGACTTCCATTGACGTTTCATGGCAAGCTTTTGATCTGAGGGGATTTGTATACTTTCTAGTCTAAAGATGATGCCAATTTCATGCAAAGTTATCTCCCCCCACTTAACGGTGTCTTATCAGAGCTTAAACTCAAAAATATTTAACGGGTACCCATGACTCGCGAAAAATACTAAAATTTATGATATTATTTATATGGTGGAAAAGGTGCGCCCATATATACACCCCAAATCAAAGATTTAAATGCTTCTCGCTGCAATTAAACATTCAAATCTTTGATTTAGTTAATTGGCAATTCCCTTGTGCAATCGGATTTATGTTCCTACTATGTCTTTTTATAGTACGATTGTGCATTTACTCAGATCGCAAAACTTTCCAAAGATAAGCCTTTTTCTTCTGTAGGAGTTGGTGTAGGTTTAACCTCGGTGGTTGCAGGTGCTGGAGTTACTCGAGCTTGGGGAGTTACTTCTATTTCGGCTTCATCCGGTGCTGGAGTTACTCGAGCTTGGGGAGTTACTTCTATTTCGGCTTCATCCGGTGCCGGAGTAGCCTGAGCTGGGGGAGTTACTTCTATTTCGACTTCATCAGGTGCTGGTGTAGCTGGAGGTGGAGGAGTTCGTTGTATTTCGACTTCATCCGGTGCTGGAGTTGCTGGTGGT
>JBHJJJ010000013.1:0-14778 GCA_050042755.1 Rivularia sp. (in: cyanobacteria) | reverse complement strand
AACAATATTGATTAAAGTGTCTTTATAGCGAACGGCTGTATTCTTGGAAAGAATCGTAATTCCTCTTTCTCTTTCCAAATCGTTGGAATCCATGACGCAATCCGGAACGTCTTCCCCTTCACGGAAAATGCCAGATTGTTTGAGCAGGGAATCAACGAGGGTTGTTTTGCCGTGGTCTACGTGAGCGATAATAGCGACGTTACGGATTGGGAGCGTCATAATTGCGTCCGGTTAACTGCGGGTTTTGTAATGTAAATATCGTGTGAAGGCTGTATTAACAGAATTCGGAATAAAATGTCAATTCTGTAAACATCCCTTAATAATTCTATCTTACTCTTCACGTTTGAGGTTAGTTATTAGCAATTAGCAGTTAGTTGTTACAATTTTTCCCATTACCCATGACCAATTCAAACAATGTCCCACATAGTCTTACTCGGTGATTCAATTTTTGATAATGCTAGTTACGTAGGGGAAAACCCTGATGTGATTATGCAATTACGGGGAAAACTTCCGGATAGTTGGAATGCAACTCTTAATGCTGTTGACGGTGCAATGGTTGATGATGTTTATTCTCAATTGGAAAAATTACCAAAAGATACAACACATTTAGTTTTAAGTGTGGGGGGTAATAATGCCCTTATCTGTACCGGTATTTTAAATGAGGTAATAGCTTCTTCTGCACAAGTTTTTATTAGGCTCGCTGATTTAAGGGAACAGTTTGAGCATCAGTATGAAAGGTTATTATACAAAATTTTGACTCTTCACCTTCCTACAACTATATGTACTATTTATAACCCTAATTACTCAGATAGAATGTATCAAAGAATTGGAGTTGCTGCTTTAACAATTTTCAATGACGTAATTATTCGACAAGCTTTTGAAAATGGTATCCCGCTGATTGATTTAAGATTAACCTGCAACGAAGCCGCAGATTATGCAAATCCCATTGAACCTTCATCTGTTGGTGGTGAAAAAATAGTTAATGCGATTGTTAATGCTGTTTTAGAGCATAATTTTCAGAAGCGTTATACTCAGATTTTTTATTGATTTATTGATTGTTAAAGCTCAAAAATGAGGTGAATTATTCCTGATTTTTATAATTCATTATTTGAAAGACTAAGTATTTGTTACTTACCCAATGACTTATTGGAGAAGGATATTTAAATTAAATTTCTTAAATAGCGAATTTCTCGGAGTTCAAAATTTTCCCTAATATCAATTTTAGCCGTTCCATCTGGTTTAAATCCCATTTTTTCATAGAATTGACGGGCTATTTGATTGGTATCGAGTACCCAAAGAGTTATTTGAGTAAATTTCCGATTCTTCATATGTTGAAAAATAAATTCAACAAGTTCTGTTCCCAAACCTTTTCGACCATATTCGGGATTGAGATAGATTGAAGTAATTTCCCCTGTAATTTTAGAATCCTTGTCTGAATCGCGAGTTTGTCCGAAATTAGCAAAACCTACTATCAAATTGTCGATTTCTTTGACTATGGTATGAGTTTGGGAATTAGTTACAATGTTTTGCCAAGATTTTTCGCGTTTTGAAATCGATAAATTATCTAAATAACTCTGAGCTATCAAACCTTTATAAACTACTTGCCAAGATTTTACGTGAATTGCAGCAATATCTTTTACATCTTCAAGCATTGCGGTTCTGATAGTCATTAAGTTTAATCCAATTAAATTTTTATACCCACATACAAAACTACTGCTTAGTTTTAGCTGATTCAAATGATTCAATCAAAATTCTTCATCCCCTCAGAAACAAATTTCACCAAACGAGATATTGCAATTTCTACCTCTTCTGAAGAATTTCCAGTCATTACTTTACCCGATTGACCAACTTGATTTAATGTACGGATTAATATCGCAATCACTAAATCTAATTTCCACTCTAGTTCTGAGCGTGTTTGATTGGGAAAGGCTCGTTGAAGAATATCTAAAAAGCACTGTTGACTCTCATTAAATTCTCTATCTCCTAATCGCTGGATGGGTAAAGGTTCAGCACGACAACGACCTATAAATTGACTGCGAATCACTCCCGCTTCCCCCATTTGCGATATCATCCTCAAAGGAGGAGCAAAAAAAGCTTCCATAATATTCTCTACGGATGGCGTTTTATCTTGATTTGTATATTTCCCTAATTCCTTTAGTTGAGCTGGTACCATCTGCTGAGCTACTCTTCGTACAACTGCTACAAAAAGTTCTTCTTTGGAACCAAAATGATAGTGAACCGCAGCAATGTTAACTCCTGCTTCCTTAATCACACCCCTTAGAGTGGTTCCAGCAAATCCTTTTTCACCGAATTGTCTCTCCGCTACGTTGAGTATTTGCTCTTTTGTATCGGTAATTATTGCAGTATTTTTCATTTCAATCAAACGTTTTAATTGTAGATTAATTTTATTATAGTTGACTTACTTGCGATCGCACTGTTCCAATCTTGAAGTATACAAGAGGTCTATTGTCACCATAATAAAACCAAAGAAGACCAACAAACTTTGGGTATAAAAACTGGTACTGATGATAAGAGCTGTATTACCGAGGAGCGGAGTGAGTCGAAAGATTCATGCTCCGTTTTGAAGACGAGTCGGACAGTCACCCATCCGACTTAGTTCAACACTTTCCCCCCTTAAATCACACTTTCAAGCACGTACTCAAATTACCACTTACAAAAAAAAGTGCACAAATATGCACTTTTGTGATATGCTCTATTTAACTTGAAATTATGGGATTGAGTATGAAAAAAATTTATTATGTCAGTTACGGAGTTGTTATTCTGTGGATGGTTTCTTCCTCAATAGGTGCTTTTCTTAAAGTAGATGATATAGCAAATGCTATTGAGCTACTTGGATACCCTGCTTACTTTCCAATGCTGTTGGGTATAGGAAAGGTAATTGGGATTTTATTGCTCATATTACCTGTTGATAAAAATCTAAAAGAGTGGGCCTTTGCAGGTATTCATATTGAACTCTTTTCTGCAATTTTTAGCTACGCTCTTGCTGCTCCATCAATCGAGAATATCTCTCCGCCTATCGTGATATTAATTATCGTTCAAATATATTACTGGAGCCGGAAGCATGGAATTGATTTGAAAAAAGGAGCGTAAATATGAATGCTGATGTAAACGATCAAGGTTTTGAACAAAGGAGCGTAAATATGAATGCTGATAATGTAGTAAGATTTGATGAATCTAAGGTAAACGATCAAGGTTTTGTAAAAATCTATAAAACACTAAAATTTACTGATAGTGATTTAGTTCCTTTATCTGAATATAACTTGAAAAACAAAGCTCCTCGAGACGTATTTTGTTTTGAAATTGAAGATAAATTAATTGGTATCCCATTATATGAGTTAGCATACCATCACCTTGCACAAGGGAAAGTAGACACGAAAAACTTTTTACTGACGTTTTGCCCTGTTTGTAATTCAGGAATGTTATTAGATCCTATAGTTGACGGAAAAACTCTTAATTTTAGAGTTGGAGGTGTTTATAAAGGTGCTATGATAATGGCCGATAATGAAACAAACTCTTTTTGGGATCCTGTTACTGGAGAGTGTTTAGGTGGGAAACTAAAAGGACAACAGCTTGAGATTCTATCCTCACATCAAATTTTAACAATTGATGAAGCAAGAAAAGAGAAAAAAGATATGTATCTACCTAAAGTTACATTAAGCCTTTGGCAGAGACTCGTTAGGCGGTTTCAAAATGGTCATACATGGAGGGCTTTGCCCGAGGGTAAATTTTACCCTGGATTCAAAGAATCATTTATTTTAAATGATGACAGAAGAGAAGAAAAAGAGATGGGGATAGGGATTTGGGACGGAAGAAAAGCAAAATTTTATCCCTTAGATAGCATAATAAGCAAAGAGACTATTGAGGATGAAGATTTTTTTGATTCAAAAATTATAGTTAATAATAATTCTGTTACAAAGATACCTGAAGTTGTCTTTAGTAATGGGAAAGATACAGGATACTTTGTATTTACTCGCTGGTATAGTTTTGCTCAGACATTTCCTGGATGTGATATATTTAAGGATTAAACCTTAAAAGGTTTTGAGGAGAACTGAGTGTGACTAAATCAAAGAAAGAACAAACAGTTGAACATATCACTGAAACTGCAAAGAATTTATTTTCAAAAAATGGTTTTAGAAACACTACAGTAAGAATGATTGCGAAAGAGGCTGATTGTGCTGAAGGACTTATCCATAAATATTTTGGAGGAAAAGAAGGCTTGCTTAATCACGTAATGAAAAGTAGCATTGGAGCAAGTAAGCAAAAAATTAACAAGCATACTGAGGATTTACCAAGTAGTTGCACTTATGTAAAAAATGTAATTACAGAGGGAGTCAGTAGAATGCTGGAGTCAGAAGATCTACTCAGAATTTGTGTGGGCCAGTCTTTGGTCGATGAACAGTTTGCTCTTAGCTTTCAAGAATCCCGGAGTAAAATTGAGACTGATATTAAAAAAAAATTATCAGTATTAAAGAAAGAAGGAAAGCTTAAAGAGGAAGTCGATATAAATGCGCTTGCAACACTGATTTCTTGCACAGTTTGGGGACTAGGTTTTTGTGGAAATTCAATCTTAAAAAAGAATAGGAAAGATCTTCTCAAATCTGTAACTTTATTTGGAGAGTATTTTTCTCTTACTGATTCAGTTCATTAACTAAAAAAGGATTTTATTTATTGATATATATGTTTAAATCCTAAGTGTATTTGGCATTGAGTTAGGTCGAGGGGGAGTATTATCTCCCTTTCAAGGGTAGGTATTTCAAATTTAGGCAGTAGATATGGTGATTTGGGAGACATTAAATTGTGGAGTAATAGTAGGCCAAGGTTCAGGTAAAAAAGAGTCAATTGGTAGGGGAAGATGATTTAGTACCGCAGCTTTGATAATCACAAATCCGCGACGAAAACAACTCAACCAACGCATTGGTGAGCTATTTTTGAAATTACGGCGTGCAACATGATTTTTAGGCAAAGAATCTAGACTACCTTCCAGGTATGTTGGCATCAGCACAACCACCAACACTTACTTGGGACTTTTCGATTGGATATGGATGAGCGGTTAGAACTTGATGCCGTCGGAGGATAAAATTTTTCTGAAATTACCTCTGTACAAATGTTTCAGCCCTTACATGGCGGCTCGTGACAGCTTCGCTACTTTTGCCCCTACCAAAGCAATTTCTTCTAATTATTTCATAGACTGAAATGTATACAGGTTAACAACTACATCTATCAAACGTATGATTGACGAAAATTAAAACGTGTGTTTGAATTGTATGCATGAAAAACATTATTTAAAAGACCATTTGCCCATTGGAGTTAAATCCTCATGAATCCAGATTTTACACACCACTCTGAAATATTAGGTGACGAAGAGCTTAACTCCGGAGAATATCCCTCAGAGTTAGAGAGTCAGCAGAAAGATTATTCAAAGTTACTTCGCTATGGAATATTGGGATTGCTTGGGTTGATGGTAGTTGGGGGAACTGTCTTTGCTGCAAGGAATTTATCCCAGACGGAACCTGAAGTTAAAGAAACTCCTGTAGCTCGTCCATTACCAGTTACGACTTTAAAGGCAATCCCAGTAAAATCTTATCAAGTATTGCGGACTTATACTGGTGAAATTGCTGCTATTCGGACTAGTGAATTGGGATTCGAGCGTGGTGGGAAACTAATTAGAGTTTTTGTGAAAGAGGGCGCGCGCGTCAAATCTGGGCAACCCATTGCAAAACTTGATGTGAGTAATTTGCAGATGCAAAAGTTGCAATTAGAAGCTCAAAAAGCCCAAGCACAAGCGAGATTGGATGAATTTATAGCGGGGCCACGTCAGCAAGATATTGCAGCAGCTCGTGCAGCAGTTGAGGATACCAAACAGCAATTGCAATTGCAGAAAGCTAAGCGTAAGAGACGGCAGTATCTCTACTCACAGGGTGCAATATCGCGAGAACAACTTGATGAAATTGCTTTTGGAGAGAATTCCTTAGTTGCTCGTTTGCAACAAGCACAAAGTAATTTAGACGAACTTTTAGCAGGAACTCGTAGAGAGCAAATAGCGGCACAACGAGCTGCTGTCAAACAGTTAGAAGCGAGTATATCAGACTTAGAGATTAATATAGCCAAAAGCACAATCAAAGCGCCATTTGCAGGTATAGTTTCCGCTCGTCAAATCGATGAAGGAACAGTAGTAAATACAGGTCAATCAGTGGTGCGTTTAGTAGAAAATGTCAGCCCAGAAGCCAGAATTGGAATGCCGACAACCGTAGTGAATCGATTGCGAGTTGGTAGTTCTCAAAGGTTAGAGATTAATAATCAGATAACTGCGGCAAGAGTGGTTTCGATTTTACCGGAGGTAAATTCCAGTACTCGCACTCAAATAGTTGTATTGAAACTAGATTCTTCTAGAAATAATACAGTCAATCCCGGTCAAACAGTAAGATTAAAACTGACAGATACAATTCCCACAGAAGGATTTTGGTTACCGAATAAAGCATTAACTCAGGGATTACGAGGATTGTGGACTTGTTATGTTTTAACCAAGCCAAAAGCCGACGATGATAATGCAAATGCTCCCAAAGATGCTTTTGTCTTAGAACAGCGCAGTGTAGAGATATTACATCAAGAAAGTGACAGAGTTTTAGTAAGAGGAACCATTAGAGAAGGAGAAAAAATCGTTTCTAGCGGGATTCATCGCTTAGTTCCCGGGCAAATGGTGCGTCCGATTTTATAGTGAGCAGTGAGCAGTGAGCAATAAAAAATTGCCAATTAGTTGTTACTGGTTACTCTCAACTTTACAATGCTCATCCCCAATCCAAAATCTAAAATCCAAAATCCAAAATTCTTTAACTCCTAACTTTTTAATCTAAAATCTAAAATTTAAAATCCAAAATCGATATGGTTCTTCCATTTTTCCGAAATACTCGGCTTCTGATTCTAACTTTCATATTGATAATATTCTGGGGACTTTCGGCGTTTCAATCTTTACCACGTCAGGAAGATCCGCAGCTAGTAGCGCGAACTGGTATAATTACAACCATATTTCCGGGAGCTAGCGCCAAACGTGTAGAGGCGCTGGTAACAGAAGTTATCGAGTCGGAAATGTCCGAGATTAAGGAAATTGATACAATTACATCCGATTCTCGCATTGGTTTATCTACGATTTCGATTGAATTAAAACAAACTGTAGTTGAAGCTGAACCTATTTGGACGCGGGTACGAGATAAATTAGCAGATGCAACTCCACAATTTCCATCAGGGGTATTGGAGCCTGATTTAGATGAAGCAGAGACGCGAGCTTATGCTGTAATTGCATCTTTGGTTTGGGAAAAAGAAGATGAACCTAATTATGCAATTTTACGGCGGTTTGCTCGGGAACTTGATGTTCAACTTCGAGGGGTGGGGGGAACCGAGAAAGTAGATACCTTTGGCTTTCCTTCGGAGGAAATAACTGTTGAAATCAATCCATCGGATTTAGCCGCAGTGGGGTTAAATGCTCAACAATTATCGCAACAAATACAACAAAGCGATGCTAAAATAAGTGCGGGACAACTCCGCAGCCCTAATAATACTGTAGCTATTGAAGTGGAAGGGGAACTGGATTCTTTAGAACGAATTCGGCAAATTCCCATTTCTTCGACTACCAACGGGCAGTTTACTCGTTTGGGAGACATTGCGCGAGTTACTAGAGGTATCAGGCAACCAGTAACAGACTTGGCTTTGATTGGGAGTAAACCAGGGGTAACTTTGGCAGTGCTGATGGAATCAGGGAACCGAATTGATTTATGGGCAGAGAAAATTCGCTCTTCATTAGATGATTTTCGCGCGCGCCTTCCCAGGGGAGTTAAGTTAGAAGTTCTTTTCGATCAAAGTAGTTATGTCGAAACACGTTTAGATAATCTGATATCTAATTTGATATTTAGTGCTTTTCTTGTAGTTGCTGTCACTTTCTTCGGTATGGGCTGGCGCTCTTCTCTGATTGTCGGTGCTGCATTACCATTAACGGTATTTGCAGTATTTGGTGAATTACAAATTTTTAATATTCCCATTCATCAGATGTCAGTTTCAGGGTTAATTATCGCCTTGGGATTGTTGATTGACAACGCAATTGTGGTTGTAGATGAAATCCAGGTTGAACTACAAGCAGGATTAAAACCAAAAGATGCTGTCGTCAAAACTGTGGAATATTTGACAGTTCCTCTGCTGACATCAAGTTTAACTACAATACTCACCTTCTTACCAATTGGCTTGTTGCCGGGAGGAGCCGGTGAATTCGTTGGTACCATCGCTTGGGGGGTAATTATGTCCCTCGTATCTTCTTTAGTAATATCTTTAACAGTAATTGCAGCACTTTCTGGGCGTTTTCTCGCAAATACTACGGTTGATAATCACAATTCTCCTCCGAAGCGCAAATCGCGTAAGTCTGTGTTATCAAAACTTCTATCAATCGTGAAAAATCCCCATGCTTGGTGGAATGCAGGTTTTTCTTCACCTATTTTAGGTCGGATTTATCGCCAGACTTTAAACTGGGCTACAGCGAAACCTTTAATTGCTGTTATCCTAACAATGATATTACCCATAATGGGTTTTATGAATGTCGGTTCCCTACCAACGCAATTTTTCCCTTCCCTCGATCGCGATCAATTTCAAATTGAGGTAGAGTTTCCCGCTCAAACTTCTATTGCTCAAAGTCGTTCTGATGTACTATTGGCTCGTCAATTAATTCGCGAACATTCCCAGGTTGAGGAAGTTCATTGGTTTGTGGGAGAAAGTGCCCCTAAGTTTTACTATAACTTTACCGGTGGCATACAAAATGCTGCTTACTATGCTCAAGCAATGGTACAGCTAAATACAGATCAAGGAGTTGCGCAACTAATTCGGACTTTGCAAGATGAGTTAGATGCAGCATTTCCTAGCGCTAGAGTATTAGTAAAACAATTAGAGCAAGGGCCACCATTTGAAGCTCCCGTGGAAATGCGGATTTTTGGCCCTGATGTTCAACAACTGCGAATATTAGGCGCTCAAGTTAGGGGAATTTTAACGCAGATACCCAACGTGACTCATGTAAGGGATGATTTGACAGAAACTTTACCCAAACTGGGATTAGAAGTAGACGAAGAGCAAGCACGGTTAGTAGGACTTGATAATACAACTATTGCGCAACAGTTACAAAATTATTTAGAAGGTGCCGTTGGCGGTTCAATTTTGGAAGCCACAGAAAATTTACCTGTAAGAGTAAGGATTGCCAATTCTAACCGAGGAGACTTATCTCAAATTGCTTCTCTTAATTTACAACCAAATCAACAAGGTAATGGTTCCGAACAAAATCTGCGTCCTTTATCTGCGTTAGGAAACTTTAATCTGGTTCCCCAATTAGCTAAAATTTCCAGACGTGACGAACAAAGAGTTAATACCGTTCAAGCTTTTATTTCCGCAGGAGTTTTACCGTCAGTAGTTTTGGGAGAATTGCAACAACGTCTGCAAGCAGAGAAATTTGAATCTCAACTTCCCCCAGGATATAGATATGAATTTGGCGGCGAGCAAGCTGAAAGCGGCGAAGCCACGGGGAATCTAATGTCAAGTGTAGGATTGCTGGGGTTGATTATGGTAATTACCTTAGTATTATCCTTGGGTTCCTTCCGAATGGCTGGTATTGTCTTTGCTGTTGGGGTTGGATCTGTTGGTTTAGCCTTATTTGCTTTATGGGCTTTTGGTTCGGTATTTGGATTTATGGCAATCGTCGGCACAATGGGTTTAATTGGTATTGCCATCAACGGTGCGATTATTATTTTGTCAGCCTTTAACGAAAACGAAGCAGCGCGTCAAGGTGATGTCAAAGCCGTGCGGGAAGTTGTAGTCAAAGCAACTCGTCACGTTTTAACCACAACTATTACGACAATGGTTGGTTTTATCCCGCTGATTACCGACGGTGGCAGTTTCTGGATGCCTTTGGCAATTGCGATCGCGGGTGGTATTGGTGGTTCTCCCCTACTGGCACTTTATTTTACCCCTGCTGCATATTTATTGGTGAAAAAGCGGAAGAAAAATCCTCGTCAGCCGCGACGGGAGGTTCTTCCTCCGGTAGTTTCGTGATTTTGCGCGGTATTCTGTATTGCCTTTACTCCCCAGACTAAAACTGATTTTTCGATAATTTTAGAGGGGGAGGAGAGTAACTCAATCACCTCAAAAGACTTTTCTGATTAATTTGGGAAGCGCTCAAGTACAATAATTTTTGAATAAATAATTCTTTTTTTTAAACAGGCTCTACCATGCTCTCACGCAAGCCCCGAACTTCATTGATTAATTTTCTTAGTATTACAGTTCTTGTGTTAGGGCTGTCTTTTGATACAGAAAAATTGGCATTAGCTTCGGAATTGGGCTATCTGGGGCCCATCGGTACTTACTCCGAGCAGGCAACTAGAGTTTATCAGTCTACAACACCTGGTTTTGAGCAAACTGTTCCCTATAAAACCATCACCGCTGTCACAACTGCGATCGAGAATGGTAAGATTACACGCGGAGTGATTCCCATCGAAAATTCAGACAGTGGTTTTGTGGATGAAAGTTACCGTGTGATCTTTGAAAAACTCGATCCGGGCTGGCGCGTCATCGATGAGGTAACAATCCCAATAAACTCCAGTTTGCTTGTAAAACCTGGTACGCAAGCAAGCAATATCAAAAAGATTATCTCCCACCCCAATGCTTTACGGGGAGTAGCAACCTATTTACAGAAAAATTTTCCTGACACACCGCTAATTGAGATCAGTTCCACCGCAGCGGCTGCGAAAGAAGTCTCTCGGGGTGATGGCACCACTGCTGCGGTAGCCTCACCTAATGCTGCCAAAGTTTATGGACTCCAATCCTTTGCTACTAATATCCAAGATAACGACTACAAGACAAATTTTTGGGTAATTGTACGGTCAAACCTTGCTTCTTTCAATCCCGACTCGAACCATTTGATTATTTCACTCGAAGCACCTTCAGGCTCACAAATCTTTTCAGACACGATCGCAAAACTACAAGATATTGGCTTTAATCTGGTGAATGTTAACTCAATACCGCTTGGTGAGAGTATTTATAGCTATCGTTATCTAGTTAGGCTTGAATCAAAATCAAAGATTCCGAATATTCTTGAACGAGTTAGTAAATTACTCAAAACAGTCGAAAGTTCTGACGGAAAGGTACTTTTGCTCGGCGCTTATAGACCGTGAACGAATAAATTTCCTCCAATTTATCATATTGGGTTCACCACTGGATAAATTGCCTTAGCAAGTAAATCGATAAAAAGCTCTTTATCGTGACTGGGATAAATTCCATTTAAATCAGCTAATGATTTTCTTAATCCATCTTGTATTTGCTTAAATGCGATCGAATCAGAACCCCTTATTAGTAGAAAGCTATCAAGAATAGCTTCGTCTAGTTGGTCAATCCGTTCTCTAATTTGATTAAGTGACAATTTAGCATTTATTATCTCTTGTTTTTCCCATAAATTAAACCAATACTGCTGGATTTGACGGGAAACATCCATGACAATTTGAGAATAAAGTTGCATTTCCCTTACGGGAAGTTGCTTTTTCTTGGCAATAGTAGCAACATTCTTCAATACTTCTAGCTCGCGCATTCCATCGTAAATAGGCTTCCTTTTCGGATACTTATTAGCCGCAACTTCTTTCATCAAACTTTCCCGCTCATAGAGCAAGCACCATAGTCTATCGGCTTGAGTAAATTGTTCTACTTTACAGTTCTTGACAGGATTATCCTTGTTCGCCACAGTTACTTTTTCATAATCGATGGGTACGCCTATTACTTGGGAATTGATAATAAAACCTATCAGTAAAAACACCATAATCATTGTTATAGGTAAATATTTTCTCATTTCTTAATAGTTACTGAAGTCCTTGAGATCTAAATCACCTTATTTTTGCATAAGTCCTGACTGGGATTTTTTAATCGGTAATTTTCTTGCTGGGATAGGAGAAATTAATAATTTGGCATAACAAAGACTAAATACCCATAAAATAAATTTTTATGAATTTTCAGTATAATCACTATTTTTTTGCTGAACAATGAGGGAAAACATTTTAAAGGTTTCCTGATATGGAACCATGCAAAGTTAATTTGAGAATAAATATCTCTAAGAGATTATATGGGAAGAAAGCCAGGATATTCTTCCTTATTTTCGTCTTTATCGTCTCTTTTGCAGGTATTCTGCTATCAAATTCTTTGATGGCAAATCAGCCAGCTTTGGCTACCTTCGGTAAAAATCGCTTAAGACTGCTACAGCCTGCTCCAACTCAACCAGTAGGCTATTATGACTATTTTGGCAAACTGCTCAGTCCTAGAATAGCAGCCCAACTAGTTAGAGAAGAAGGACTAGATTCTCAAGATCCCATTTCCTACCAAAGAGTAGGTGCTGTTGAAATTACTCAAGAATTAATAGACAAAGGGGAAGATATATTCGTCAATCGCAAGATTGGTGATGACTTTGGTTTACAAGCTGTATTCGGTTTTGGACAAGGTTTTGCCAGCATTTTGCCACAATTGCAGACAGCGATCGCCAACTTAGGTGGAGAGCCAACTAACAACTTACAAATTATTCTGCAAAAGGACATAACTTTAGGCAGCCAGATTTTTCCCTCTGGAACTTTAGTAAATACCGGTTTAAAAGTAGAAAGGGGAGGAACTTTTCCCCTGGGATTTGTACCCGACAGTCAAACCGGGGCAATAGGTATCACCTGTGCAGCATGTCATGCTATCCTATCCTGTGATATTTCTTTTATTCACTTACTTATTTAACTGACTTTTAATCAAATCAATTAGCGATCGTTTGATTGATTGAGGCTCTCATTTTGACTTCACAAAAATAACTTAATGGCAACAAAAGGAAACCGCATTCAATATTTTCATAAAATTGAAGGAATCTAAGACGAATAAATCAAATTTTCGTCGAGATATATCAATAAAAAATGCCTGATTTTGATAAATATAATCCCCTTAAAATAAAATCACGATCCAAAGGAGTAGTAAGGCTAAAACTATAATAGTAAAACACTTTATAAGTATAGAAAATATGGTATTAAATATATTGTCATTTTCCTTTAATCCTTAGAAGGACCTTTCTCTCATTTTCGCAATGATTATTATCAAAAAAATGCTGTTTTTTGATAATTTTGGGATAATTTATTTTTTGGAAGTCCCTTAGAAGAATTACAACGAGTCATAAAAATAATGTAGCTTTATTGCCTCGCTTTTAATATTTTCATGGTTTATACGTATAGATGCAAGATATGAATTTAGGTATATTCAAATGAAAAAAATTATCTTAACTGCTGCATTAGCTGGCTTGTTTCCGCTCTCATTTACAGCTAACCAAAGCTTGATTTTGGCTCAGTCTCCACAAACAACACAAACTCAAACCAGCATAATAGCTGTTTCTGAGGTAGGAATCGGAAAAATTCGTCCTGGTATGTCCGAACAACAAGTACGCAGCATTCTCGGAAAACCTACCAGCACTAAAACCGAATATAGTGAAGCGGTTGGTGATAATATCCGAACAGTTCAATACCCAGATATATCTTTATCTTTAGTTCCCCATGTGAACAAGCCAAAAAACTTCTTTGTTTACGGTTTTTTAACCTGGAGTCGGAAATTCTCAACGAAGAGGGGTATTAAAGTCGGAGATACGCAATCTCAAGTAATTAAGTCTTACGGGAAACCTTATATATTTAAAGATGGCAAAGCTACCTTTTTACAATATTTTGTTGGCAGTAAAGATAGCGCGGTAACATTCACATTCAGTATTGAATCTGGCAAAGTTACGGAAATTCAGTATTATGAGCAGCCATACTAGGAACGGCTAAAAAATATACTTTTTCTTAGCGCCAATAACAAGTAGAATAAGTAAAGTAAAAATATCCGGATTTCTCACAAAGATTGAAGAAAGAGGGGTCAAAAGCTGCCAAAATGTATATTGCACAACAATCCCAGTAGTTTAAAATATGACCCCGAATAAAAATGATTGTATACCGGAACGATTTATATTTGAACAAGTGAAGTCACTTCACTACCTATTAATAATCAAGTAAAGTTTTACTATTGGTCATTGCACTTTTCGGAAATTATAATCTAGTAATAATTATCTGTTTTAAAAGTATTTAATCACTTTCATTATTAGTTTTTTATAAGTAACAAAATTACCTTGTGTCTGTTCATTTTTCTAGTTTAAATGGTTAGTTATAACGTATTTTTTATTGCGGAAAAATGAAAGCATTAAAATTAATATCTTTAATGTTGGTATTGGGAGTATTTACTTATAAACTCAAAGCTAATGCTAATGATTTAGATCCAACTATCCAATTAAGAACGAAATTAAACTTAAAGCTAGCTCAAGCAAATCTCAAAGATGCGACACAATACTTTAATAGTGGCATTGAGCATTATAAGCGAGGTTTTGCTCGTTCTCATTTAGGCGATTCTCAAGAAGCAAAAGCAGACTACACCAAAGCAATAGTAAACTTCACCAAAGCAATAGAAATTAATCCAAACTATGCCCAAGCCTACTACTACCGAGGTTTTGCTCGTTCTGATTCAGGCGATGGTCAAGGAGCAAAAGCAGACTACACCAAAGCAATAGAAATTAATCCAAATTAAGAAGAAATTAACACAAAACATACTCTTGCCCACAACTCAGCAGACGATTCTCGTGGAGCAACAGCGGATTACAAAGAAGCAATAGCAGATGATCCAAAAGAAAACGGAATTGATCAAAATGATACC
>JBHJJJ010000012.1:0-14807 GCA_050042755.1 Rivularia sp. (in: cyanobacteria) | reverse complement strand
GAACTAGTATTGAAATTTCTCTTTCTAGGTTTTGTGGTCAAGATGATATCATAACTCCAATATCTTCCAAGGATGAGGTAATACGTCAAGAATTAGGAGTATTTCCTCAAAATTATCATAACTATACCCGACCATTGAAATTTGGAGAAGAAATGCTTGAAGACGATTCAAAGTTGGGAGTTGTGGGTGAATCTCAGCTAACAACTAAATTTTGGAATCATATTAAAGCTAGTGAAATAAAAAAGCGAATAGGTACAAAAATATAGAATAGCTATTTTAAATTTTGTTTTGTGAGAAATCCTTGGGATAGGGCAATTTCTAGATATTATTGGAATATCGAAAGTACTGGTAATATAGAATCTCTAGATGAATCGTTAAGGCGAAACGATCCAAATTCCAATTTTTATATTTATACTGTAAATGGTAAGGTTGCTGTGGACTACATAGGAAAATACGAATCCTTAATAGAAGATTTGTCTTATGTCTGTGACAAATTAGGTATTCCCTTTGATAAATGGTTGCCAATGGCAAAAGCAACTGCTCGAAAAGATAGAAGACATTATTCTCAAGTATTTACTAAAGAGCAAGCTGAATTCATTAGAGAAAGATGTACCCCTGAAATTGAATTATTTGGTTATGAATTTTAGCTAAAATGAAGTTGTGTATCCATCAGGACAAACCCATCTAAATATTAAAGGTGTAGGTACGGCTTTGCTGTCTCCATTGCCTTTTACCCCTTACTCATTACCCCAACACTCCCTATCCTTGATTCAATTTTTGTAATAATTGATTAATTTCTTCCGCTTTTTCTGGTTGACGCTTTTGTAATACTTCTTTAGCTAAACCCAAGTATTGAATGGCTTCTTGTTGCTTATCCTGCTCCATACAAATTCGACTCAAACGTAAATAAGCATCAGCCTTCTTAGGTGCACGGGTAATCACTTCTTGATATTTTTCAATCGCTTCTTCTACTTTTCCTTGTTTCAACAAACTATCACCTAAGAGTAAACGAACTACATCGTTAGTAGAATTGATAGAGGTTACTTTCCGAAACACAGCTTCTGCATTCTGATAATCTTTCTCCTGGAAAAATTTAAGTCCTTTTTGAAATAAATTAGAAGTAATTAAAGTCTTCCACGCAAAATAAATCAAAAGCGTGATACTCGAAAGGACTATAATAACTGGAACAATAGTATTTAATTGCAAGTTGTCTAACATCAAAAAAAATTAGTAGTAATATCTGCTTCGATAAATCTTACTACATCCAGTACTGAAAAATCCTCGTTTGAAATCTGCTATTTAAACTCTTATCTCCCCTGGAGGAGGGGAGATAAACAACTTACTCGAGAGCTAAATAAGCCTTCAAAGCTTCAATCACCAACTCTGTCATCGGTTTACCTCGATCTTCCGATGTTTGCTTGAGTTTGCTATAAACATCATCTTTCACCGTAATTCGATGTCTCAATTTCTTGGCAATAGTAGTACTATTCTTTGCTGCTACCTGAAGCTGACTTTCTTCAGTAACGGATGCTGAATCATTGCTATTATCCGATATTCCAACAGCCTCTGTTTTCCCTTGGTAATTTGCAGCATATTCGCGAATCGCATCAAATCCAACTCTGTTGCAAAAGTCACCAATACTTTCAGAGGTTTCACGGGAGTCTTTAAAGTAAACAAACATCGGTTCTAGCTGCGTTTCCAATTCGTCAGCTTTCAACCTTTGCATGTAAGGTTCTGCTAACCGAGTTTGATTTGGCGAACCTCCCAACCACAGTTGATAAGCATTCGGAGCGCTACCAACGAAACCCAATTCTGCCATGTAGGGACGAGCGCAACCGTTGGGACAACCAGTCATCCGTACCACAAAATGCTCTTTTTGTAAACCTAATTGATTTAAAAGGGTGCGAATCCGCTCTAAAATGCCGGGAATTGCTCGTTCCGATTCAGCGATCGCCAACCCGCAGGTAGGAAGTGCGGGACAAGCCATTGCATAGCGTACTAATGGTTCAATTGTTTCCGGGTCGCTATTGATACCATGACTTTGCAGAATTTCTTCGATGGCTGGTTTTTTCTCAGGTTCGATATCGCAGATAATCAGGTTGTGGATGGCGGTAAGACGAATATCTAAGTTGAATTGTTCGACGATTTTCCGTAATGCGGTTTTGAGTTGAAAGGAGCCTTCGTCTTTAACTCTACCGTTGTCGATGGAAATGCCTAAAAATAGCTTTCCATCTCCTTGTTCGTTCCAACCGAGGTAGTCTTGATATTTAAATTCAGGTAATTCCTTAAAAGGTTCTAGGGATTTACCAAAATATTCTTCTACCTTGGAGCGGAACTTTTCTACACCCCAATCGTGGATTAAATATTTTAAACGAGCGTGTCGTCTTTGAGTGCGATCGCCATAATCTCTTTGAGTAGCGACAACGGCTTTAACTAAATCGAAAACGTCTGATTTTGATACGTAACAAATCTCATCAGCCGATCTCGCAAAGGTTTCTTCTTTTTTATGGGTTCTTCCTAAACCACCGCCAGCAAAAACATTGAATCCTTCCAACTCAGAATTTTCATTGGTAATTACTACCAAGGATAAATCTTGAGTATAAAGGTCAATGCTATTATCACCGGGTACCGTGACGCTTATTTTAAACTTGCGCGGCATATATTGGGTACCGTAAATCGGTTCTTCAGGGGAATCGTGAAAAATAGTTCCTGTACCGTTACGTTGACGCGCAGCTTTTACCTCGGCACTTTCTTCCCCACTGATGGCTTTTTCACCATCTAACCAAATTTCATAATAAGCGCCAGTTTGCGGCGTGAGTAAATCGGCTATCTTTGTTGCGTATTCGTAAGCGTATTGATATTGTGGTTTATTCTTAAAAGGAGCAGGAGGTGCCATTACATTGCGATTCAAGTCTCCACAGGCACCCAAAGTTGAACCCATGCTTTTAACAATGGCAGCAATTGTTGATTTGAGATTTTTCTTTAAAATTCCGTGCAACTGGAAACCTTGACGAGTAGTTACCCGCATTGTGTGGTTTCCATAATCATTGGAGAGCTTATCTAAAGTTAAATACAACTGAGGTGGAATGAAACCCCCCGGATTGCGGGTTCGCAGCATCATTTGATAATCTTTTTCTTGCCCAACGACGCGATTATCGCGATTATCTTGTTGATAAGAACCGTGAAACTTGAGAATTTGTATTGCTTCTTCACTAAAGTGAGTTGTATCTTCAAGAATCTCAGTTGCTACAGGTTCGCGTAAAAAATTGCTGCGTTCTTTGATTCCTTCAACTTTAGAGAGTTGACGGTTTGTGGTTTCGGGAGGAGCAGACTTAACCATTACAGTGGTATTGTGTTCTCGATAGTGCTTCACAGGCACCCATAAGAATTTTTTATCAGAAAAAAATTCTTATGGGAACCCTTCACATATTGCCGAGGCGCGACTTAATCGGTGTTTCAATTACCAGTTACTGTTCCAATGGCTTTTAGTTAAGATACCACCTTATCTAATACCAATTTTACTTTAAAAAAAGTTAAAGGTGTTTAATAAAAGCCGATCGCTATTACTGATTACTAGTCACTGATAAAGATGCATCCCTTCGGCTAAGTACATTCCACGGTATTCCGGTCGGAATTTAGAGGAATATTTTAATTTTATCATGCCCAAAAGCCCGATTCGCGATCGAAGCAACACTTAACAAACCGGGTATTAATGGAGTGAGGAGTTATGAGTTATGAGTTATGAGTTGAGTAATTAAACAAAAAAACTCAGTTTCTCGATCGCAATCCCGCTTTTGATGGGGAGATTTTCGGAGAAACTGGTTTTTTTTTAAAAGGCTATCCACTGGTAAATTCAAGGTAAGGTAAATGCGGTCCCTAGTCTATAAAACTCTTATGAGTATAATAAGGAGTCTAATTACAATCGTAATTGGCCGCGAGAAATGGTAGCGGGTGTTGTGTTTGTTGGCAAAATTGCGAGATAGGAAGCTTTGATAGATCAGAAGCTAAAGCCTAAGCCAGCCCCAACATTAACGGGCATTGCATCGCTATTCTCGAAGCCATCAAGTGACACGGTAGCATTACTGTAAACAACAACGCCTTTCTTAACTTGAGATTCAACACCAACACTTGCAGTTACTGAATCGTTGTTACCTAAAGGAGATGATTGACCATCTTGTTCTACGAAGCAGTAACCAACAGCACCATATAGATTAGTACCCTTTTTTATACCTAGATCGGCGGAAACTTCAGGGTTGATACAGGTTGTATCATTGTTCCACAAAACCTTGGTACGTGCCGAGATTGGAGTACCTTGAATCTTCAAACGACCTTGGACATTACCGCCAACATTAGCAGCATCGTTTTGTTGTCCGCCGTTAGTCAACTGACCGCCAATACCACCACCAACATAGCTCTCATGAAAACCTTTTCGAGGCTGTGCGGAAGCCTCACCGGCAGATAAAAGAACAGGAGCGATAAATATTGAGGATAAAGCTGAAATTGTGAGACAGGACTTAATAAGGCGTTTCATATTTGTCACCAACTATAGTAGAGGTTACTTTTACATTTATTGTCGAAAAATAATTTAAAAGGTTCCAACTTATTTGGGAATAAATTGTTAATTTGTTACCTCAAACTCTGGAATTATTCGTATATAAATATTTTTAGTCATATTCGGTTATTTTTTTTTAAAGAATAACTATAATATGCCCGTTCTTTATAAAAAATGTTTCCAAAAATAAATGAAAATAAAATTATGGTAGACTCTTTAATAACTGTCACTGTAGGAGATTTATGAAGCAGTAATTTGAAATAGCAAAAACTTAATTTCTCCTGTTATTTTTTGAATTTATTTTCTGTAAATAACATCTATTTTTAGATGTAAATTTTTTTAAATCCTATAGAAACGGGAATAGGAAAAAAACTGTATCGAGATTTGTTCAAAAATCGCTGCCGGAATCTTACATATATTGATTGCAATTAATTTACGTAGAAATGACTATCAGTTATCGTAATTTTAGGTATTGAGAAACCCGGTTTATTCCAAAAAAAACCGGGTTTATTGAATGCTGATGAATGCTTGAGCCAAATTTATCAACCTCAACTGGTGAAACGCTTAATACACCCTACGTCTATTCCCTTGCTCAACTCCACAAATCGTACCTAACATCAACCATAAAAGCGTATTTAAGCGAAAATCAAACAGCGTCACATCTACAAGATTAAAAAGTATCCAACTGACAAACACTAACAAATAACTAAAAAATATTAATTTATCTTCCTTGGGGATAATTCGTAGAAATCGAACACCTTTGATAAATATCCAACCCAGCAAACCGCAAAATAATAGCGTTGCCGGAAGTCCAGTTTCAGCAGATAACATTAAAAATAAATTGTGTGGATGGCCCAACCACAAGTTCATTTGCGTTTGATATATATCCGAAAAACTACGTAAACCCCAACCAGTCCAAGGACGCTGAATAGTTAATGACCAAGCGAATTTCCATTGAGTTGTACGCATTAAAGCAAGAGGGCGATCTGGGTATAATTGGTCATTGAAGCGTGCCCAGAAGAAAGCAGGAACAACTTTACGAAATAACTCTGCAATGGTTGGAGGTGCAAAAGCAGCTAAAAGCACGCTAGTTGCAATCCCCGTAACACCCGCCACAATTAAGTGCCAACCTTGGTAAACAGCATAAGCCAAACAAGCCACCAAAGCAATTACCCATGCATTGCGAGAGTTAGTTAAAATTAACCCCACGAAATTGATAATTACCGCTAGAGAGAGGAAGAGGAGGGGATGGGGAGATTGGGAGATGGGGGGAAAGGGAGGAGAACTTTCTAACTTGTCTCCTTGTCTCCTTTTTCTAAATTTTCGCCATTCCTGCAACCATAAACCAAAACTTAAGATAAAAACGATCGCCAAATAACCAGCTAAAGTATTGGCGTACATAAAAACCGAAGCCATACGATTAGGTGGATTACCTCCGGCTACCAGGCTCCAACCCAAGATGTTAGAAACTAACCCTGAAGTACCCCATCCTAAAAATAACTGTCCGATACCGAGAATTACTACTGGTAGGGAATTTATGGTTAAAATCCAGGATATTTGTTTTAATTGTGCCGTTGTTTGGATTAAATGACTCCAACCGGCAAATAATAAAAAGAAAGGTAGTAAATTAAATAAGCCCAAAAAAGCTGTTACTTTATCGTGAGCGAAACCAATGGTAATTACCAACAATGCGCTTAAAAGAATAAATCCTCGGTAAAAGGGATTTTTAATAATCTGGCGGTATTGCCGCAGGCAGGAGATTATTGCACTTAAGAATAAACCTACGGCACCCAAAGCTGGAAATAAAGGAAAGACAAATAATCCTAATTGCAAACAATGCCAAGAAAATCGTAGTTTAGGGTCCCAATGTTGTAAATAAGACCATATACTTTTCGTCATTTATTAGTTTTGAGCCGTTATTATTAAATTGATCGCCATTCATGTTTATTTGTTGCTTAAACATAAGATATAGGGATTGTTGTCACATTCACCGGTAGAGTGACGGGCAGCCTTAAAATTTTGAAGGAAAAAACTTTGGCTTGGGTACCCGTCAACATCTTTTCATACCACCAGACTTTTTGACGGGTACCCTGCCAAATTTTTTTAGGAGAAAAAAATTTGGCAGGGAGCCCTTGACTCTTTCCTGACGATCGCCAGACTTCTCAGTTGTAAATTATATATATTCAAACAGTAATTACACTGAATCATCAAAGCAAGAACAGGAAATAAAATTATGCCATTTCCCAACATTCACCACGTGTTAAACGAATTTGAGCCAAAGTGAAGATAGTGGGAATAATTCTGCCATAATTAGTGGCGATCGCCCTCCATCCTAAATCAGCAAAAAACCAAGCCCACATCATGGGGCCAATAAATGCAAATACATTTCTCACAGCACCATAACGGGCTGCATTCATAGCCATACCGCGCCGCGCTACCTGCAAAGTAGCATAACCTTGAAACTGCTTTGCAGCAGCCGCACCACCTTTAATTGCTGCTTGTTTAGCAACTTGGTAAGTAGCGAAATGAGTTGCAAACTGACGAGCAATTTGTTTGAGTAACACTGGTTGAATCACCGAAGTTACTGCTATTGCACTGCCACCTTTAAAAATTAAACCCAAGGGATCTTTTTGTAAAGCAAGAGGCAAGGGTTCTTTAAGTTGAGATTTTATTAACTGACGCTGTACCTTTTGGGTTAACTTTCTTTTTTCTCCTACAGGTAATTTCTTCCAAACTTTTCCTAAAAGATGTAAAAAAATTTCAGCTTCTAAATCAACAGTGGTTAAATCATCATAATAAGGAATTTTTAAATATTTGCACACCTGAACTAAAGCTTCGCGGTAAGATACATACTTACTACGGCCACGCAATACCGTCATTCCATCTGCTGCAAGGAAACGAAAACGTTCCTCAAGGGCATTCAACCAAGCTTGACGACTTTGACTTTGTACTTCTATAGGCTCCGGTGTTTGAAGGTAATCCAAAGGATTAAACTTACGACTAAATAGAATTGCAGTTAAATCTTGCAACTCTTCTTCTGTAGCTAATTCTAGTGCAGCCCTTAATTCATCCAATTTGTCTAACTCCGTTCCAAACATTTTTTCCCGTACTTTATTCTACTATTAGCTTTCGGCACTCCGGCGTAATCCTTTGTACGGTTGCCTAAAACTAATAATTGTATACAACGAGCTATTGACTAATGACTGATATTGCAATAATAGGTGCCGGAATCGCGGGTTTAGTTTGCGCACAACAGTTAACCCAGAGCGGATATTCGGTAAGGGTAATAGATAAATCCCGTGGAGTCGGTGGAAGAGTTGCCACGCGTCGTTTATTTGACACAAAAGCGGATCATGGTACCTGTTATATCAAACCGAAAGGCGAAGTTTTACAACGTCTAATAACATTACTGGTTCAAAAAGGTGATTTAGAAGTTTGGACGGATACTCTTCACGTTCAAGATAATTATTCTTCTCTTGTGGCTAACCCGCAATTATCTCTTCCCTACATCGCACCCGGTGGAATGAATGTTATAGCTAAATTTCTGGCACAAGGTTTAGAAATAGATCGTTCTCAACGTGTTAACTCAATTATCCCTACTTCAGAAAACCAATGGCATTTAACAAGCGAAACGAACTTTGAATGTACAGCTTCATCTGTAGTCGTTGCTATTCCTGCACCACAAGCTGTGATGCTATTACAACCATTAGCAGGAAATTTATTAAATAATGATTTCTTTGAGCAACTGTGTAGTGTTGAATTTTACCCCACTATTACCGTAATGGCTGGATATCTCGAACAATCGCGTCAGCCTTTGGAATGGAAAGCAATTACTTTTAAGGAAAATGAAGTACTCGGATGGATTGGTTTAGATAGTAGCAAAGGTAGAAATCAACAGCAACCGCATTTTGTCATACATAGTAGCGCCGACTTCGCCGAAAAATTTTTTGAATCGGAAGATTTACAATCGGTGGGACAAAAAATCTTGGAAACCGCTGCTTCCACCTTAAACTTACAGTGGCTGAAAAATCCTCAATGGATCCAAGTACATCGCTGGCGATATGCTTTCCCCAAAAATCCCTTAGCACAAGATTGTTTAGCTGCAGAAACATCTGTACCCTTAGTATGTTGTGGAGATTGGTGTGGTGGAAATCTAATCTCTAGCGCTATAGTTTCCGGAATCGCCGCAGCACAATATATTAACAATCAACTTCAGCAGCGTGAATTGCCGGGAATTAATTTTCTTGATGCTGCTCTTTATTGATTCATTTTGAGATATTAATGTAGATACATTGCTGTTAGTTTATCTACTTATTGTGGGCTGCAATAAAACATCACCAACAGAGCAAATTTTGCGTTATTTAATTAGATAAAAAGACGTAGCAATGCTACGTCTGGGACATTCAAAATACTTCCAGGGGTAAATGATTTTCCCCTTTCATATTTGCCAAAATACTCGCAGCTTTTTCAATTAAATCTACATTGCCATTTAGAACATCATTGCGAGTCATATTGTGAATATAATCTGGAATTACTCCAAAATCTTCCAACGGAAAACCATTTTGATTACCCACACGAGTAGAGCGACTTACAGCCATTCTTATTTGTGCATTCCGAGGTAAAGGAGAAAAACCAAGAGAATTGAATAAATCGTGATATTCCCAAACATTAGCACCACCAGCACCAGTATTTCCACTAGTTCCAAGAATTGGTCCTACCATATTATCTTGAAATCCAGCAGCAAACATATCTGTAGTGCTATAACACAAAGCATCAGTAATCAAAATGGTGGGACCAAAATATTTTCTTCCCTGTTGATTAATCTGATCAATATAATAAGAATATCCGCCAATGGGATAACCCAAAGAATAAACAGCACCTGTTTCGATCGAACGCTCAATCGAACTTTTCCAGGGTTCTGGTGCTATTTTTAAAGTTGTTGGTGTATTGATGAATTGGAATAATTCTGGTTGAATTTTATTTGTAGTGAATAACTGGAGAATAATTTCACCAGCTTCAATATATCCACCACCATTACCGCGAACATCAATTATTAAGCCATTTCTAGGTAGTTGATCTAAAACACGAATTAAATCTTGAACAAATTTCCATCGCTCATAAATCATGAAGCTGTGAATTCTAATATAACCAAATTCACCATAGAAAGTATTACGAATACTCCATTGAAAATCTGTTTCATAAAATATTTGATTATCTTCTTTAGTCTTTGGAGCAAACAAACCTTTCTTAATTTTCTGTAGCTTTATAGTTTCAAAATCAACTCCCAAAGAACCATAAGCTTTGGAATTACCCACAGATCGATCGTTTGTTTGAGCTTGAGTTTCTGGTAAATTCCATACTTGCCACTGAAAACGATGCTCGTAATGCTCTTGGTTTGCTGTTAAAAAAGAAATGTACAACCATTCTTCATCGGGAATCAAATATTTACTTCCCGAACGAAAAGTCATAGAATTTAAACTGTGAGTTTTACGTGCATGTTCGTTACTACCGTAAGTTCGCAAACCATTTAATTCAATTGCACGTTCAATTGGTATACCATTCCAATGAGTAATAATTACCACTTTTTGAAAATTTCCATCTTCAAAATCTTCATTTACGTGAGAAACAATGTAATACCTTTGATTATTATCATAAAATTCCTCAATCATGAAAGGTAAAACAAAATTAATCGATTGATAGGGCATTGGAGGCATATAAACTGTATGTAAATCTCTCAATTCAGTAAATATGCTAATCATCTCCTGCTGAAAATTGAGTTCGTTCATTTTCACCAAACGATACTTCAGTAGCTTCAAACGTTGTATGGGATCTATAGCATTTCTCGCCCGTTTTAAAGGTAAATGAACGTATATATTCTCAATAAAGCTTAAAGCCTGATCGACAATTTCTTCCCTTTCTTCCCTAATCGATTGCTCAATAATTTCTTTCTTTTGTTCTTCCGTTAACCCCATCGCAGCGACTACATTTTCCAACTTATAGTCAGCCATAATTATTTATACTCCTTGCAGCCTGTGTTAGAAAGAATACAGCTATTCTTACACAAACTGATTTTTAAGGGTCAAAATTTTAATTATTTTATGGTTACAGATGTAATGTTGTAAATTTTATAGGCAAATATTGCATTGACTATAAAACGGACTTTGCGAGGAGTAATCCTCAGTGGGGGTAAAGGGGAACTACAACCCCCTCTATGCCTCAGAGCAGAAGCCCTCTTGGACTACTTTTCTAATACTCCGCTATAAGAAAATCTATGGTGTAGTATTAATGATTACATTAGAAGTAATCTGTTTTCCCTACAAAAAGAGCCATTTCAACACTCGGGAGAACCCCAAAAACAACAAATCACCAAAACAAAAATACTTCTTTCTTCATGGAGCCATAGATTTGTTTTGTTTTTGGGGTTTACACAAATTTTATAATTATTGATAATTAATCTGTTTCAAAATCTTCATTTATTGAGATAAAATTGATGTTTCAAAGTATAGATATTATTGTTAATATTTTTATTTATATAGAAATCATACTTGAAAATTGAAAAAAACAGTAGTTAGTAATTTTCTATCATACTCTTGTCTGCCTGCACAAATAAATAATTAATTACTATTTTCAACGCCTCTTATTCCAACCCCGGCTATAGGATTAGCCCAAGTACAGGATGAGATTTTGGATTTTTTGATTTGTTTTAACTTTTCGGTGTTAGCGAAGCCATGCGGTTAGGTTTATTGCCAATTTTGTTGATTTTTCTAAATTAGCTTGCAGAACAAAAATACTATAAAATCTAATTATTCTGAAATAGATAATTTAATCATAATCAAATGTATTCCGAAGAGTTGCTTAAACAAGAAGATTTACAACCTTTTATTAATCAAGCAGAAACTTTAATTAATCAAACTTTAGAATTTCAACTTCAGGTTGCAAATTATTTACAAACTCCACATCAGCTTTTAGAAATATTAGCTAATAATAGTCCTCATCCTCTGGTAGTAGAAGCTGCAAAATTACACGTGGATTTAGTGGGAGAAATGGTCGATAATTGGCAATTAGTTGCAGAAAATGCGATAAAAAATGCACCATTAGCAGAAAACGATAGATTAGTTGCAGAATTATTAAAAATTGCGCCAGTACCAGAATATTTGATAAGTGAATGGATACCGGGGAATAGATTAATAGAAGGTTTAGAAAATCCTTATTTACCTCAGACAGATAAAATTAAATTATTGGAAAGATTGGCGAAATCAACAATAATTGAAGAACGTTTAAAAGCAGCAGCACATCCAGATACACCGAGGGAAATATTAGAGATATTAGCAGGTGATTTAGAATTACCGATTCGGATTGCTGTAAAGTATCGAGATGATAGTTTAGAAGACGTTATTGAAGTAATTGAAAATCAGCATGAGATAGCAGCAAATTGGGAAACCTTACCGCAACAGTTGGTTGAATTAGCCGGGAGTAGATGGAGTTGGATACGTCAAGCAGTAGCGAGGAATTTTTATACACCAGTTGAAGTTTTAAGAGAATTGGTAGGGCATAAAGAGGAGAAAATACAATTGGCGATCGCTAAAAATTTAGCCACACCAGGGGAAGTGTTGGATTTGTTGGTGAATCATGGTTTTGGAGAGGTGACGAAAAGTATTGCTAAACATCCGAATGCTTCGGAGGAGAGTTTGAGAAAGTTAATTCCTCGCTGTAAAAACTATATTAAAAGAAGAATAAATTTAACTTCAAATATTTTAGAAGCATTTGCAGAACAGGATAATAAAGAATTCAATCAGTTATTAATTAACAATCCGAATACACCTACTTCAGCATTAGAAAAACTCATTATTTTTTCTAATGATTCATATTCTTGGGCTAAATTAGCAGAACATCCAAATGCACCTGTTAGTATTTTAGAACAATTAGCTAAGCATCATTATCCTTGGATAAGAATTGATGTTTATAAAAACCCGAACACACCTGAATATTTAAAAAAGAAGTTATTTAAAGAATTATCTAATTATCAACAGGTATGGGAACAACTCAAAAAAATCAAAGAAGAAGAAGAAAGTAAGCAAATCAGGTATTATGACGACTTAACTCCTGAGTATTTTCAGAAAGAATTATTAAGAGACGATGATATTCCTGTTGAAGATTATGAAATAGCACGTCACCCTAATACTCCACCTTATGTCTTAGAAAGATTAGCTATAAATGGTTATAAAAGTACAGTTGCTCAAAATCCAAACACACCTGCTTACGTTTTACATAATTTAAGTCAAAATACAGATAGACATTTAAGGCAATATATAGCAAAAAATCCTTCAACACCACGATACGTTTTAATTGAATTAATGAATAAACCCGATTTTATATATGGTGATACTTATGAGGATTTGAGTAGATTAGCTTACGAGTATCCGAACTTTCCTAACAAAGAATTATATAGTCTTTTATTAGATAAAGAAATTACAGAAGAACATCAAAAAGCAAGAAGATTTATCGCACAAAATTGTAACCATATTACTCAATTTAAAGAATATGCATTTCAATACGGGGATACACAAGCTCGTATTTCCTTAGCTGGGATGTCAGATACACCTCTACACATATTGGAAAAATTTGTTAAAGATCGCGATGCAAAAGTTCGCGCTACAGTAGCCGAAAATCCTAATTTACCTTTAGATTATTTGTTAGAGTTAGCTAAGGATTCAGGTGTAAATGTAAAAAGAGCATTAGTATCTAGTGGATATAGAGAAAATACACCTGTAGAAATTTTAGAAATACTCAAAGAAGATGAATCGGAAGACATAAGAGTTTTAGTAGCTGGTAATAGAAGTGCTACTTCAGAAATTTTAAATTATCTTGCAAATGATTCTAGTCTTCAAGTGAGGAAGAAAGTTGGTAGTAATCCGAATACTTCAGCAGAAACACTTGAATTATTATGGCGTACTGACAAAATATTTGATGTGAAAAATCATAATATACCCAGCCATATTGTGGTGGAAAAAATTGCTAGTACCTATAATGACAAAAAATTGTGCAAAATTATAGAAAATGGCATTGGAACTTATCCCCAAGTAACTGCTAAAACACTGGAAAAATTATCTTTACATAAAAATTGTATAGTTCGTTGTGATGTGGCTAAACATCCGAATACACCAATTCATATTTTAGAAGCATTAGCAGATGATAATTATAGCGTGACTCATTGGAATTTAGCATCAAATCCTAATACTCCTCCTCATGTACTAGAATCTCTTTTAAATAACTGGGAATATTGTGACGGTAAGTATGACTATGGACTTTGTTGTCGTTTAGCAGAGAATACAAATACACCTATTAACACTTTAGAAAAACTGAGTCAAAGTAGCTGTTATCAAGTCATAAAAGGAGTTATAAATAATCCTAAAATATCGTTATCTACCTTGAAAAAGTTTGCTCAACAAAACTTTAGTATAAAGGCTATAACTGAAAATGAAGCTGATGTTAGCGATTATCAATCCGATGAATATTTTTTATATCAATTAAGTCGTAATCCTAAACTAACTTCTGAAATTTTAGAAATATTAGCAAATAATGTAAGTCGAGAAGTTCGTTATAGCTTAATCTATCATCCAAATATTACGACTAAAATTCAGACTATATTAGCGAATGATGAATATACTGAAATACGTCAGGCTTTAGCAATTCGTTCTAATTCTGCACCTGAAGTTTTAGAATTACTAGCTACAGATGAATCACCATATGTACGTAAAGAAGTAGCTCAAAATATCAATGTTTCCCCTTCCATATTAGAAACCCTAGCGCTAGATATTTCTCCTGATGTTCGTATGTTTGTAGCTAAAAATAGCAACACACCCACTACTGTGTTAGAACAACTGGCAAAAGATGAAGTTAGAAAAATTTCTTCCGGTGTTATAAACAATCCCAATACACCATTAAATATTAAACAAGCTCTACAATATCACTTGCGTGTAAAAATAAGTCCAACATTAAAAGGATTAACACGCTTATACAATCCCGAAACTGATGATTTATCAACATTATTATCAGAATACGTTCATTCACAAGTACCTTTCGTCAGATTCATTTCTTTAATGCATCCTTTAATCCCAATTGAGTTTCTTCAACAAGGTTCTCAATCTTTACTTTGGTGGGAAAGATATGCGGTTGCGATTAATTCTTCTACACCTTTACAAATTCGAGAAAGATTAACAGAAGATTGTAATTTTATAGTTAAAGCTGCTGCTCA
>JBHJJJ010000011.1:0-6891 GCA_050042755.1 Rivularia sp. (in: cyanobacteria) | reverse complement strand
CGTGGGAGTATCAGATGGACCTCTGAGTGATGCTCAAACTAAAAAAGCAATCCGCGAATTTCAACGGGGTTACAAAATAGGAGTTGACGGTATAGCAGGATCGCAAACTCAAAATCTTGCTGCCGATATTGTTAAAAGTCTCAAGTACAATTTGAATTTGGTCGCCAAGCCGAATCCCAAGTTACCTCTCAATCAATATTATGGACCAAGAACCCAAGAAGTAGTTAAGGAATATCAAGTAGAGTTAGAGGTTGAACAAACTGGAATAGCCGACTTGGCTTTCCGGCAAGAACTTAATCAACAAGCAAAGCAAAACCCTCAACAACCCGAACCTACAGCAACACCGGAAGCAACACCGGAAGCGACACCATCACCAACAGCGACCCCTGAAGTAACGCCAACTCCTGTTATACCAGGATCTTCGCCAATACCTACATTAACACCGGAACCAACGCCAACGCCAACAGTAACACCGCCCGTGACACCATCACCAACAGCGACCCCTGAAGTAACGCCAACTCCTGTTATACCAGACTCTTCACCCACTCCGGTAATACCAGAATCTTCACCAACTCCTACAGAATCCCCCGACTCGGAAGATGAGGAAGCGACACCAACTCCTACTCCTAGGTCATCACCTTAGGTAGTAAATAGCTCGGGGAGTTAGGAGTTAAACTACTTTTGTGTCTCCCTATTTATCTAACTGTTTTATTCCTCCATAGGTCTACCTTTGGGAACTGGAAGAAGTGGACGGCGGTCATCATAAGGCATGGGGATGTACTGCACCGAAGGTCTTCCTCCTTGTGGATGCGGGTACAGTTCCATCAGGTCGTAGACAATTCGGGGCAGTCCAACTGTAACGGGCAGCCCCATTTCCGTTGCTTCTTCAACGGTTACTGGGTAATCGTGAGTCACTTTTCCCGTTGTCAAAGCTTCGATGATGTTTTCGATATTTTCTGGGTTAACTTTTTGTTTGGGGATGCAATCTTGAAGCAAAGTCCTCACAAATCGCTGCACTTGGTTTATGGCTTTGCGGGATAAATCAGCCATAATTAAAGTTTGGTCGTCAACGTCACTAATTGGTTTATCTTCAACAACTTTGAGGATACTCGCTGCGGGAAGATTGCCAAGTTGGGGATCTACAGGCCCGAGAACTGCATTTTCATCCATAACAATTTCATCGGCTGCAAGGGCAAGCATTGTACCGCCACTCATGGCATAGTGAGGTACAAAAACACTTACTTTGGCTTGATGGCGAATTAAAGCTCTAGCAATTTGTTCGGTAGCCAGAACCAAACCACCGGGAGTGTGTAAAACCAAATCAATAGGCACATCTGACGGAGTCAGGCGAATTGCCCGGAGAATTTTTTCTGAATCTTCGATGGTGATGTAACGCGAAATAGGTACACCCAAAAAACTGATCGACTCTTGACGATGAATCAGCAGAATTACCCTACTTTTACGTTTTTGCTGAAACTCATCGATACTGCGGAAGCGACGATATTCCATTTGACGGCGCTGCCAAATCGGTTGCAAAGAAGAAAGCAGCAGAAAAATCCAAAATAGATCGAAAATACCAAAGCTCATAAGAAAAATGAATGATTGAATTTTAAGACTTTACGTCATTAATTCTCACAATTTTTGGTGTATGGCAAGTCTACCCGGGGAGACACTTATCAATTATCAGTTTTGTATTTATTCTTCCCCTTCTTCCTTTCTAGCTAGCAGTAGCTGAAGTTTGCCCGTTAGAATTCCCAGCAACCAATCCCTAAAGCTACCAAAGTATTCATGTCTGAGAGAATTGAAACATTTATTTAACCAGGAAGATACAAAGACTTTAAGAAAATAATATGCCGCTTAAATCAATCCACTCTAGTTTGTTAAATCTTAGTTAAACATTACAAAATCACTCAATAATTCCGTAATATATTGAAATTTGACACATCATTAAGATTATGTATCAACTAATTACTTTTACAAATATTAATACTGCTTGATTGAGAAAAATTTCAATTTAGGCAATAAGACAATTGAAAGAGAAATTTATTTAAGTTGAATCCGAAATACTTTAATTTCTCTTTGTAGCAATTGATATTGTTTGAAATACCGATCTCATATTCGAGACTTTACACAAAGATAAAAGATTTAACCTGATGTTAAAAAATTTACGATTAAAACAAAAATTTACAGTTTTACTGGTAGTAATTTTGCTTCTAGGCGTTAGTGTGAGTGGGTTAGCTCTATCTTTGGTACTTAGACAAAATGCTGAGCGCGAAGTTGCGAATACGGCTTTGATTTTGATGGAAACTATGAGTTCAGTTCGCAATTATACTAATACTCAAGTCAATCCGGAATTAACAGCTAAATTAGAGACAACTTTTCTACCCCAAAGCGTACCCGCTTATTCTGCTAGAGAGGTATTTGAGAATCTGCGAAATAAAAGAGAATATAAAGACTTTTTTTATAAGGAAGCGACACTTAATCCTACTAATCTTCGAGATAAAGCTGATGCTTTTGAAACCAAAATTATTGAGCGTTTCAAGGATCAAAATAAACTAAAAGAATTGAACGGTTTTCGTTCGCTTCCTGGTGGAGATATCTTCTATATTGCTCGTCCTTTAGCTGTGACAGAAAAAAGCTGTTTGGAATGTCACAGTAGAGTTGAAGCTGCACCAGCAAGCATGATAGAGCGTTATGGTACAGCTAATGGATTTGGATGGAAGTTAAATGAAATAATCGGCGCTCAAGTTATTTCAGTACCTGCGAACAGAGTGATTCAAAAAGCTAATAAATCATCTGTTGTCATCATTGGTATTGTATCTATTGTTTTTATGGCAGTCATTGTATTAGTCAATATATTCTTGAATACACAAGTTGTTCGGCCATTGAAACGGATTACCCGCGTAGCTGAAGAAGTTAGCACCGGACATATGGAAGTTGAATTTGACCAAGTATCCAATGACGAAATTGGTAATCTTGTCAGAGCATTTAAAAGAATGAAATTAAGTTTAGAAATGGCTATGAAGAGACTAAAAAAACCTAATAATACGTCGAAGAATACAAATTAAAAATTATAAATATTACAGTAGTATAATTTCTAAAATTCTAGGGTTAAAATTGGGAGCATCCCAATGCAAGCAAAAATACAATTTGGTAGTCCGTTCACAAAGTATGCGCACTATAAAAAATAAATTTACACATTTGGGATGCTCCCTTAAAATTTTGAATAACTATACACTATCGGCTATATTTCAGATTTAAGATAATTAAAAATATTTTTATTTCAAGCATTATAATACTTTGTCTATTTTATCTATTTGCTTAACTAATAAGTTCCGGTTAATTTGAAGAAAATACTTGCTGTGTAAACTTAACTGCCATTTGGGAATCAGGAATTTCTATTGCTAATAATTCCACAAATTCATGTGGTGTCAATTGGGAATTTTGTGCTAATACATCTTCTATAATCAAATTTGCCATTGGTCCTATACAATAGGCTAACTGTTGATGACAATTTTTGATGAATGTTGGGCTTAGTAAGTTTAAGTGTTGCCGATTCTCAATTGAGCGAACTACTGTTTGTTCTACTTCGCTATAATATGGCGATATTGTAGGAGTTAACTGGGGATCGGTTACAACTAATGTTGGAGCTTCGCAAAGATCCTCGCACAAAGATGAAAATCCTTGCTGCTCTCCGATTCTTTCTAGTTGTGTCATAACTTCTCTAGTTGTTTGATATCGCCCTTTTGGCGTATCTACCAACATTTTATTGAGTATTGACGCAAAAGCATCGCTGATATCAGCATAAACTCGCCAGTTCCAATCAAGCGAATATCTGTCCATCAAGTGTGATGGATTTTTACCAGTAAGCAATACTATGGCCGTTACTCCTAATGCGTAAATATCGCTGCTTGCAGAACACAAACCCAAACTAATTTGTTCGCGAGGGGCATATCCAACTTTTCCCACAAGAGACATATTACCAGCAAATTCTGTTTGATTTATTTTGCCAGATTCGTTGAGTTTTGCTATTTGTTTACCTACACCAAAATCAATTAGTACTGGTAAATTTCTGCCTTCAGGCAACATGATATTATCGGGAGAAACATCTCTATGAATGACTTGATGTTGATGGACGTATTCTAAAACTGGTAATAGTTTTTTAAGCCAAAATATGACTTCATCTTCTGAAAAAGTTTGCCCGAAATTTTGACGTTCTTGTAATAATTTTGAATAGGTTTTACCATTAACATATTCTTGTACTAGGAACAGCCTACCTTCACCTTCAAAACAAGCTAAAAAACGTGGTATTTGAGGATGTTCTAAATTATGGAGAATTTTTGCTTCTCTTTTGAACAAATCGCGACATTTTTCTATTCCATTACTACCAGTACCGAAAGGAGCAAATTCCTTGAGGACACAAGGTTCTTTGAAGCGACGTGTATCATAGGCTAAGTAAGTCCGTCCAAGTCCTCCTTGTCCCAGCATTCTTTGGATTATATAACGATTATCAATTAAAGTCCCAGAAGCTATTTCTGGTTTTGTCAAAGAGGGCACAGACATTGACTTTTCACTCCTAAAAGTTATAGCTATTAAATTATTAGGTCAAAATTTATTCCAGTATGCAAATGCGTTGCTGATGACCAAAAAAAATCGGATACAAGCCCCCGGATTTATCCGTGGAATAAAAAAATTTTTCCTTGTTTCAAGTCCCTCGATTCATGAATGGGGTAATACTTTTGACTTATTACCTTGATACTTTTGATTTCCGCGAAGCGGTTGACACTAATGTTTCATAGTAAACAGTATTTCTATGACAGATAATTTATACCTTTATCCCCTAATTGATGGGGATAGAACTCTTACGTAAATGCCATCATTTTTACGAGCATCTTTATTATCTATCACTATTAATTTTAGATATTTCGCCAATACTTTATAAAACTTGATGAAAAATAACAAAAATTTATTTTTTATCCAAACTCGATCCATTGGTATTATTTATATTGTTAAGTAGGTACGTGGGAAAAATTATTTTTATGACAAGTGAGTAGTGAGTAGTGACTAGGAATAAGGTAGGATAAATAATTTACATTCTTTTACATAGTTTGATTTATTTATGCCTACCTACTTAGATACTTCTGGTAACAAAACTGCGGGTGTTTCTTTAACCCTTGCCTCTAAAGGCTTAACTTTTTTAATTAGCTGAATAAACTGACTATACTCAGGAATTTTCGCACCTGGAATATAGCCTGCATCTGCTGTGATATCAGCTGGAGCTTCATTCATAAATGTTTGGATTTGTCGTTCGCGATTTAGTTCAACAGTTGGTGATATCAGTACAACTCCAGGAGGAATCCACCGACTAGTCCGTATAGTTCTAAACTTTGTTTGGCTAAATTGCCGTCGATAAATGTCAAAGTTCTTTTCAGATAAAGCACCAGCATCAACGTTATCATCCTTCAGCCATTGGAGTATTTTTTTAGGAGTAGGAGCAAAACGGATCTCAGCTAGGGTTAAACCGTAGAGATCGTACAAAGGAACATAATAGCCAGCCGCAGAACCTATTTGACCTAAAGCAATGGTTTTATTTGCTAAATCCGATATTTCTTTAATTGGGCTATCGTCTCGAACTATCAATAACGAACGCTCCGTGCTGCTGACTTCACCCATTGAAAACAAAGGTTCGTAGAGTTGTTTATCGATGGCGAGAGCCGCTAAACCGGGGGGTGCAAAAACAATATCCCATCGGTTGCGGCGAATTTGGTCGATAGCTTGTAATTCGTTATACGCGGGTTCTAGCTCCACAATTGACTTCGTTTTTGCTGCTATGTAGTTTTTGAAGCGCTCATATTTATCGAGTGAAACATTTTCTTGTCCGTAGCTGACAACCCCTAAAGTAATTTTTTCTGGAAGGATAGGTGGGGAATCGCATCCTACCCCCAAGAGTACAAGTATTATTAAAAACCCGAATCGCGCCAACCCAGGTGAAAACATCATTTTTTCTAATTTTACTTAAATAGCTTCGTATTTAATTATCGAGACGTATAAATACTTTTAAAACTTAATTTTTCATAAAATATATGAAACTCTGTGCAAAAAGGGTACTCAAAACAAACTCTAGCATACAAGCTCTCGGTACAGCAGTCCTCATTTCAGAAGCTCCAACTGGGAGCGCCAAGGTTGGAATAGTTCACGTAAATAAATTAGGACTTACGCAACCGGCACATTTTCCTTGTAGGGTGCTGTGACACTTTGCTTGATGTTAAAGGAAATAATGAGGTTTTCGTGTCACGCACCAACCAGGGTATTGTGACAATTGCGTAAGTCCTGTAAATATCAATGATTTTAATCATGATTGAAAAGCAGACGAAAGCGCTTTGGGACTTTACAGAAAACAAATCGATTGCTGTGTAGCTGTTCTAACGGGCTTCACGCCATCGAGATTTGCAGTAATTGAGATTAACTAAAGTTAAATATTTGCACCCTATAGATTATTGATGTGGCAGTAATTGACTTTGATATTTCAAGAGAGAACTGGATGCAACAGGGAAGCCTACTTTAAACTAGAGTATGAGAGTGTAATGGCTGACTCTTATACCAAATCATCGTATTCACAACATTTTTTGTTTTTGGAGTAGATTCAAATGAGTGGGTTCATTACTGGTTTACTATTAGTCGCTTATATAGCTGGTGTTTGGAAGTTTTGGACTGGATTTAGAAGAACTAATTTCAGTAATAGCTTACCAAATCGTCTTGCTTTATCTTTGTTATGGCCAGCTTGTTTTGTTGCCAATAAATCATATCGTAAAAATTTTAGAAAAGCCCTCAAAGGTTAATTATTTTAGTGATGTTTCTACCTTAGATATGAGGAAATAAATATAATTGTCA
>JBHJJJ010000010.1:0-7539 GCA_050042755.1 Rivularia sp. (in: cyanobacteria) | reverse complement strand
CAGTAAAGTTGAGGCGTCCTTTACTTGTAGAAGCACGTGCGTGTGAGAATTGGAGGGAAGCGTAGTAATATGATACGCGGATTTAGAATTTAGAATCCAGGAGTTTGGAGTTAGTAGTTAGGAGTTAGTATTTAGGAGTTAGTAGTTAGGAGTTAGGAGTTAGGAGTTTGGAGTTAGGAGTTAGTGGTTAGGAGTTGGGAGTTGGGAATCGACAGCTTGGTACTCAAATTTTTTAATTGAAGATAAAAAATGGGAGCATCCCAAATGTGTAAATTTATTTTTCGGTAGTGCGAGCATCTTGCTCGCTCACTGGCACTAGGGAGCGAGACGCTCCCACTACAAATTTTATTTTTGCCTGCATTGGGATGCTCCCTAAAAAATTTGTCACAATTCACAAATCTTCATCAACAAAAAACTCAGGATCATCTTCATATCGTTGAGAATTACTTCCTCGAAAATTAGATATATCCCATAAAGGTTGTAGCACGCTAGTACTAATTATTCCCAAGCCAACACAAAAAGCCAGCACCAAGCCGACTGGAATTTGAATTGATTCAAATGTAAAAAATCTTAGGGATACAGGTGTAGCATTTTGCACTGAGATAATGGCGATCGCAATTATCCAGAAAGCGACAATAGTTGATACAAGCAGGTTTATGGCTGTTTTCATATTACGAGCAAAAATATCGTCTGCATCCTAAAAACCATTTGAGATGAGCGAGATATTCTTTATAAAATCAAAGGTGCTTAAGTATTTTTCTTTATATTACAGCAGGATTCAAAATTAACGAGTAACTGAGTCGGCAAAAAAGCTGCAACCAGATGTTGCTTATTTAATTTGTATATGGGATGGAAACAGGATTCGGGCACTAGAATCATTTCAGATTTTCATCTTGTATCATTTAGCTGCAAATCAGCTTTTGAAATAAATGTTACTAAACTTCATACATTAAGGATACTACTTGTTATAAAATATTATTTTTAAGTAATTGTTGAAACTCTTTTATTATTGCTGTTATAGCCTTTTATAGAAAGCGATAAAAATCTTAATATTAAAACATTTAAGAGGCGTTATATTAAAGATTTAATATTTAGATTTATAAAAATTAACTTTACATCTAAGCTCATATTTTCAAAGGCTAAAATGTAATTTACTGTGCTTTCTCTTTTACCAGGGGCTAGTAGCTTACCTAAATTTAGGAGAGTTAAATATAGTTTGGTTTGGGAAACTCAGTTGATATTTAATATCAAAACTGTAGGAGAACATCCAACTTTTCATATCTAGATAATAGTCCTGCTGTATTTGTATCACCGCCCTAGAGCAATGTCAAGCCCTGTCAGACTTTTCGCCAGCTATCATCTTTGGTCATTAATTGCCCCTGCTTCAGGGCAACAACGCTTGCACTGTCAAATGAGACGGGGATTTATTAAAGCACGGCAAGATGAACCAAAAGTCAAAGCTTTACTAAAGGCAAAAGTCACGGCATCACAGCGTATTGGCTTGCTGGCACAAAAAGGAGTTTATGAGTTTCATCACAATAGAAATCTCCTCAATTCTGTTGATGGAGTAGAAAAAGTTGCACGACTTTTGAAGTTGGGAAATTTAGCTGATGAAATTCAGCAGCGAGTACGGCAAATTTTACAAAAATATCAAGATGCGCCTTTACTTTTAAACAAACGCATCATGTTGTTGACTCGTGGTGATGAAGGTTTTCCCAAACCAATTGTAATTGAACGCGAAGATTATCGTTTTCGTTTGTATGCAGCAATGGACTGTGTTTTAAACGAATCTGATAGTACTTTGCATATTATAGATTTTAAAACTGGTAAATCTTCTTTCGATCGCCGACAAGCATTAGTTTATTTACTGGCGGCACGTTATCTTTACCCAAAACATCAAGCTATAGCTTCATTTTATAATTTAGAAATGGGGAAAAAATCTCATTTAATTACTGTTAGTAATAGTGAATTAAGATTGATTGAATACCATCTTGGTTATATTGCTGAGAAGCATCAAAAAGATTTACAAAAATATCGTCAAAATCAAACCATTTTTAGTAAAATATTTCCTCCAAATCCTGGCTATCACTGTCGTTTTTGTCCCTTTCACTCTATTTGTGATTTTTCAGTTTATCAAGATGAATAATATTTATAATAATCTGAATTTAAAATTTAAATTACTCGTTGACGATCGTGTCTCTTGAAGATTGGGGTAGGGTGTGGATGCAGAAAGCCCCTTTTTTGAGGCAAAATGCAGTGTAGATTCTCTTCGGGTATTATTGCCGCGCCATTGTATAACACAAGCGTGAGATGGCGGAACCCAAGGCTGAAGGTTCCCGAACATAAATTGTCTTAAATAAAATCATTTAAAGTAAGATAAGTCCATATTACCAAAATGAATACTTAAAGCGATATTCAATTCTTCCAATGATTCGATTAACCAGTCAATATTACTATTCTTTTCTAATTCATAATGACTGAATAAAATTGCAAAGCGCTTGGCTAGATAAGGCTTAACTTTACGGCAAATTAAGAGAATTTTTAATAATAGTCCAATGATACGGATCGAACCTTGATTGCCAATTAAATCAATCAAAGTAAAATGTTGTGGTGATGATGAACTTTCTACGATCAAAAAGTTAAGTAGCTGAGCACAAGTTCTCACAATTAAAAAATCGTTCACTTTCTGTAAATCTGCTTGTGGTAAAGTATTTTGCAATTGAGTATATAATCGCTGATGAAATTGAAGTTTTCCATATTCCCAGTCAATCCCAGATATGAGATATTCGTATAAATCGTCTTTAAAAGCGCGGAAACAATTAGCTTGACTGCTGTAATGCAAAAAATTATGTGCTAAATCTCTATAGGTACTTTCACCTTCAACTTTACCCACAAAGCAACGAAGGGCAATATTCACTTGAGTTTCGCTTAACAATGTAGGATTGTTTACAGGTTGTAAAAGCTTGTTTTTCCGTGATAAAGAGCTATTTCCAGCTATTTGGGCAAGTCTTACTTGGTAAGTAACATATTGAGATAAATCAATTTCAAATTTCCTTTGTACCTGCGCCTGAATTTGCTTTACTATCCACTGGTGTTCAATAGTAGCATCTTCATTAATTAAACAATGCTCATGTAAATAGGGATAGCGCCGGATAAGGGAAATCAAAGCTCGATCGCTATTATCCGATTTAGAATAGGTAGTTGGATTTATAACTTGAGCGAGACGCTTTAATGCTAAGTATTGTTCGCTTTTTATAAAACCTTTAACTGATTCGTGCAAGCGTCTGATGGATTTGTTTCGTGAAGTATTGATTCTTCTTCTCGAAGGAGGATTATCAAAGATAGTGATTAATTTAGATATGGCATGATGCATTTGAGGTTGCATATACCAACGATTAATTAAAATATGGCAGCAACGATTAAGAAACAAACAAAATTCTTTTTCAGTTTTTTTTGGTGCTGTGATTTCATCTAATGCTGACGAGATTTCTTTTTGGGGATAACTTGTACCTTCGATAAACAAAATCCGAAAGCGTTCGATTGTTTCGTTGGCAGATTGTAATTGTACCAAATCAAACAGATGTTGATATATCTGTTCCTCTGGAGAATGATGTTTGTAGAGATTGGGGTTTACAGAAAAAGTCACGTTATTATTACCATTTCCTACAAATTCAGTAATATCAGCAAGTCTTTTAATATTTAAAGATAATCTTTGCTGATGATTTGATAATATTCAAGGTAACCGTTCATATATAAACTGTTGTTACCAAGAATTTTTTTGGTTTTGCATAACATCAAGGATTTACCATTGATATCTCTTAGACTGCACCCGATAACTCTAAAAATTATGTATTGACAAAAATGTATTTTTCTGGTTAAAATCATACCTTTTTACTCAAGGGATATTAAGCTTAATAAGCCAACCATCCTTTCTTATTAATGGGTTCAGGTTTCATCAATTTATGCACTTGAGGTATGAAAATGGGAAAAATGACCGCAGAACGTCTACGATTTCGATGCTGGACCCACGCATGATAGTCTATTTGTCAAGTATATAAGTCCTAAACTATTATTGAACACTTACGAAAACAAATATTCTCTCTTCGCATTATTTCCTTTAAATAGCTGAATAAACGTGAGCAATAATACTGAAATATTAAAAAAAATAACTAAAAAATTATACAATAATAAAAAATTGTTTTAGATTATCTGTTTAAAGTTATATAAAAAAATGATTTATCTAATGAAGCAAGGGTAGAGCTTGGTAGAAAAATTCTAAAGTGTTTGTGAAAGTAAGTCTGATTACTTTGGGATAAGAAGAAAAGAACATGAGAGGATACTAAAAAAAGTCATGAACGATCGGCGTTAACGATCGGTTTGAAGTGACTTTTAATTTATATTCTTTTGCTTTGTGGACTTATCTCATAGATAAATTTCCTTAACCTAACAGTATCATCCTCCGACTACAAAGGTTGGGAAGTAGCCGGAGGTGTGGGATTTTAGTTACGAGAAGAAAGTTGAGCTTACAGTGGCGGTAATTCTTCGAGAATGGTAAACCGAATGTGATTAATTGCTAATTCACCAATAGAGACATTTTCTTTTTCCAGACGTTTGCCTTCGGAGGTTAGTGTTTCAAAAGAAATACCTTTACCAATTTCTACATGATACCAACTTAAGCCCATGAAAAAACGTGTGGGATGGGGACCATCACGTCCAACATCATCGGGATTTGATTCCATTGGTAGCCAGCCAAAGCCGGGAATATAAAATTCCAGCCAAACGTGATTGTAGTCTGGTTGTAGGGGAATGCCTTGTTTTTCAGCCCAAGGGGGACATTTATAACGACCTACCGTGCGGCAAGCAATGCCATTTAAACGACACAAGGCGAGCAATACACCTACGTATTCTCCGCATGAACCAATACCCCGTTCTAAAACGATATCTGGCGTATCGATATGGGGTTTTATGCCGTAGGACAATTTGTCGTAAACATAGTTACGAATACTGTACATTTTTCGCAACAGATTGGTTTCGGAGCCTACTGCTTCAATGGCTGCATCGCGAACAATGTCCGTATTCATTGCTAAGTCGTCATCATCAACCAAATAACGACTTGCAAATTCTTGTGGTAATTGTGAAGCATTTTCTACGTCTGAAGGGGTAAGGCGATATTTCATTCCCCGCACCTCTAAAATAGCTTTCCAACCTAGTAGATGGCGCTCTCCCGGAGTTAGAGTCTCAAATTTAAATAGGGCTACCCGTTGTCCATCGATGACTTCTTCGGTAAAAGGTAAACCGACTGGTTCAACTCGTTTTACCTTTTGGCGTTCGGTTTCCGAAGGTAGGGCAATGCGCCATTCTAAATCGGGTAAATATACCTCTTCTAAAGGATCTATTTGTTCGACATAGGACATTTCCAGTAAATAACCGTTAGAAAGCCCGATGCGTTTTTCCCGATTGTAATGATAATTCAGGGGATGAATAAAAGTGCGATCGCGGTAGGTTAATTCGTGGTTTGGTTCGGCGTTGGGATTGTCTCGAATGTAAGGTTCTTCGGATGTGTAGGCGATATAGAGACTTTCCAAGTTTGTTGAAGAGTCGGTATGTACGGCTATACCTGTGGGAGATTCAAAGGGGGTAAGTACGTTAAATTGAATTTCACCTGTTGCTCGGTCAAGGAAGTAAACTGATTGTTCTACGGTATCGCAAACTAAAAGAGTTTCTTCGGTGACAGCCAAGTTTTCTACACCTACACCAGGGGCATAAAACCTGGTAATTTCTTTACGCGTATTGCGATTAAAAATGAGTATCTTACCGAGTTTTTCGCAACTGATGTAAACAGTAGAATCCCAAACAGCAATGCCGTTGGCAGGATGAGGTAAAGTCGTAAAATGCTCTAAACCTAAAGTAGAAAGTTTACACGAATAAACACTATTGCCTCGCGTTACCCACAAGGTATCTTCCCACAGCGCCAGACCCCTGATATCCATAAATTCCTGGGTTTGATGGGAATTGATAATTTTTGTATTGTCGCTTTGGGGGTCAATTTGCAGCAGATGCCCAAGTCTTGGGTCAATAGCAATCAATGTATCTTTAAGAAATGCGATGCCATATAAAGCGGCAACAGCAAACGGTCGAATAGTCCTTTGCCCAATCATCTGGCTAACTGTCGAAGAGGGAAGTACACTCGTCATATTAAAGCTTATTCGTTCCAATATTTCGCAGGTACCAGATTAATTGCGATATTTTTTATTTGAGAAGAGTTTAGTTCGTAGATATTGTAATTCTCTTATTCTAAGCGTTTAACCCTAATTCCCACTTTGAAATGAATTTCAAGACTAATACATTAAGTAGGTTAAAACCCACTCTCTACCAGTTTTCTTTAGACGACTTTTGCTATTAGGGTTATTGGGAATAATGTTGTTCGGTCAGTTAAAATTCACATCTTGCAATGTTAGAAACCAGATATTAAATCATAGCGCGATACTAGATAATATATTGCTGCGTTTGGGTGGAAATCAGCAGGGATAAAAAGAAGGCTGATGAGATTATGAATAAATACTTTAAATTTTAAATGAGTAATAATTATTAAATATTAATATTTTTATTCTCATTACTAATTTATAGTGATGATTTTTTCTTATTAAATGATAAGTTATATATTGTTTTTTACCTATTAATAAAAATCTATTTTAACAAAAAAATAAATCAAATTAATTAAAAACAAAAAAAATAATGTATTGATAAGGCTTTATAAATCAATAATATTTGAAATATCTTATTTAAAGAAGTAAGTACAATCTATAGGTAATAACTATGAGTGAATTATTTGACCACTATCAATTTGTTAGAGAAGAAATAAAAAATGAACATCAATTAATCAACAATAGACTAAATATTACAATAGCGGTTCAAGGATTCCTTTTTGCGGGATATGTAGAAGTAGTTCAAATAGATTCAACACAGACTATAAGTCATTTAACAAATGTAATAATTATTATATTATTTGGAATATTAGTTTTTCCACAACTTGGAATATACGGCGCTCTACAAAGAATTAGTATGTGGAGGAAGAAACAAATGAAAATATTAAGTGAAATTGATGATGAAGATGTTAAACAAGAGAAGCAACCTTTTGCTCATTTTTTTGGATTACTTGCATATAGATATACAATACCTTTTGTTGTATTATCTTGGTCGTACCTCTTCAATTACGGTAATATTACTATTGTTGTTGGAATAATTATAATATTACAAATAATATTCGACTTAATAAACTTGTTGTGGGGATTACTGTTTCGTAGGTGACACCAGAAATCTTATTATTCCCTTCATTATTTTACGAAGTGTCAGGCACCCTACAATAAAAATTTGCTAGTTACGTAAGTCTTATTCTTATACTCACATCTTGCACCATTCTCAATAACCGCCTTAGAATAAATTCTCAGGCTTATATACAAAGTCTGATAAATCAGACTAGGTAAGCTTTTGAGCCGATTATAGTGCGTTTCAACGTACTTTGTATATGAGCCTTAAAAT
>JBHJJJ010000009.1:0-15800 GCA_050042755.1 Rivularia sp. (in: cyanobacteria) | reverse complement strand
AATACTTTTGCGATTTAGCAACAGTTGATTTTTAACCTGATTTTTACCTCTTACTCAAAACTATTGCGATAAAGCAACAGTTTTTTTTTAACCTGATATTTACCTCTTACTCAAAACTATTGCGATAAAGCAACAGTTTGTTTTTAACCTGATATTTACCTCTTACTCAAAACTATTGCGATAAAGCAAAAAATTGTATTTAAACTTATTTATACCACTTACTCAAAACTAATGCGATAAAGCTAAAGTTAAATTTTAACTATAGCTTTTTCTCTATAGTTTTGTTTAAGTGGTTTAATTAAGGGTAAAAATCAATTTTTGCTTTATCGCAATAGTTTTGTGTAAGAGGTAAATATCAGGTTAAAAATCAACTGTTGCTTTATCGCAATATTTTGAATTACAACAGAAACGTTTTTGTGCTCGACTTTGGTGCTGAATAACCTAAAATCTAAAATTACAAATCAAAATGAGCGATCCTTACCGGACTTTATCAGAATTTAATCTCAAAGGTGAAATTATTGGTTTGATTGGAGATAAAGCAGAAAAACCTAAATATTTACAATTGATAACCCATAGTGGAGAAATTAAACTTAAGCTTCCTAAAATTTTGCGAAAATCTGTGGCTTCTTTTTTAGAATTAGGAACGCAAGTTAATGTTTTTGGAGTTACTAAGTTAAATTTGCGTACTGGAAAAACTAAATTAAAAGTTTACGGGATAAAATCAACTGAAGCATGTCCGAAACAAAGTATTTCTCCTAAAACCAAACCTAAGATTTTGGTATGTCAAAAGTCTGGTTGTACGAAAAGAGGTAGTCACAATATATTACCAGAATTAGAAAAGATTTTGCGTGCAAGAGGTCTTTATCACAAAGTTGCTATTCAACATACTGGCTGTTTAAAATGTTGTAATTCCCCAAATTGTATATTAAAATTAGGTAAAAAAGAATACAAAAAAATAAATCCAGAAGTGATTGCTACCATGTTGGAAAATCATTTGAGCTAATTTGATTTATAATTTTTGAAATAAATAATTAATGTAGAGACGGTCTTCAAATTGTAATATTTTTATCAATGTTTAAATTGTCAAACACCATTTCAATATATAATTTCAGCATAAAATATTAATTCAAATTAATTTCCTTCTCAAAATTCAGTAGCTTAGAAACCCGGTTTTTTCAAAAATAATCGGGTTTTTTAATTTATTTGTAACTCAACTAACAATATCAACTACTAAATACCTGTTTGACAAGCTGTCATTTGACATACTTAGTTAAGAAGTAAATAATATCACCTTGAGGCAGATAATTGCAGCATTACGAGTGTGAGCAAAATTTTCATGTGATGTGGGGATGATATTTTGAAGTTAAAACAGTTTTGCTACGCAGGCATATTAGGTATATTTTATTTAGTGCTATATCAACCAGCTTTAGCAGAAGAAAAGCAAACAAAGATAGATATCAGTAAGGAGAAAGCTTCGGTTGAGGAAAAAACTGAGAAATCAATTTCAAATATTCTTCAATTAAGTGAAATTCAATTTTCTAAAACCAGCGCTTCTTATCTATTGACACAGGAAAATACAACTCCTGCAATTGTGAGGATAACTGGTATACGATTTCAAAAAACAGAAACTGGTTTAGAAGTTGTTTTAGAAACTCCCCAAGGAGATTTATTACCACCAACTAACAAATTGTCAGGTAATATTTTAATTGCAGAGATTCAGAATGCGGCATTGAGTTTACCTAATGGTGGATTGGTAAGAAAGAATCCCGTAGAAGGCATTGCTTCAATAACCATTACGCAGTTAGATAATAATTTACTTGTACGAATAATTGGGGTAGAAAATGCTCCAACCTTAGAAGTAACTAATAGTCAAGGTGCTTTAACTTTAAGCTTAGATGCTACTCCCAGAGCGGATATCGAACTCACCGTCACAGCACAAAAACGGCCAGAAGAGGAACAAGAGATTCCTTTGAGTTTGACGGTGATTCGACAGCAAGAAATCGAAGACGCTCAAATCGATTCTTTTCAAGATATCGCCAACTATACCCCCAACTTTAGCTTTGCTCCCACATCTTCGGGTGGTACAGAGTTCAGTAACTACAGTCTGCGAGGAATAAATAATGCTAATTTTCTTACAGCTCAAGATAGTGTAGCCTTCTATATAGATGATGTTCCGGTTGATTATAACGGCTTTCTAGACTTGGCTTTTACCGATTTGGAAAGGATAGAAGTACTTAGAGGGCCACAAAGTACTCTTTATGGTAAAAATAGTTCTGCTGGTGTAGTAAATGTAATTTCTCGTCAAGCAACTTTTGAACCAGAAGTTACATTTGGTTTGAGTTACGGAAAATATAATAGCCGCGAGCTGCAATTTTCTATCAATGATGGTTTGGTTGAGGATAAATTAGCATTGCGAATTGCGGGAGCTTATAGGGGACAAGATGGATTTATTGAAAATCTGGCTACAGGTGAAAAAATAGGTGAAAGAGCGCGATTTGCAGGCAGAGCGCAATTGTTGTGGACACCAACATTAGATTGGACTGTATCTTTTAATAGCTACAACAGCTTTACGGATGACGGCAATCCGACTTACAACAAAATTAACCCTGACGATGCATTTGAGGTTAATTTAGAGACTGAAGGTTTTAACAAGCTTAGTACAAATACTCAAGCTATAAAAGTTGGTTATAACGGTAGGGATCTGCGAGCAACTTCGATTACAGCACGTCGTTATAGTCGTCAGGAAAACGTTGTTCCTGGAAGCACCGGAGGATTACAGATTATTGATGATGTTAATTCAACAACATGGACGCAGGAATTACGCTTCCAATCTCCGGAAACAGCCGAGGGTTTTCAATGGTTATTAGGCGGTTACTATGAGTCTCGTGACTTTACAGTTGATGATAATCAAACAGAATTCCCCGGATTTGGGAGATTTCGACGTTTTGGAGATGATTCTCGCGAAACTTATGCGGTATTTGGACAGGTTGATTATAAACCTATCGAGCCATTAACCCTATTTGCTGGTTTGCGTTACGAAACTTCCGATGCATCTTCTGATAGTACCTATGAATCGATAGGTGATGACGGTAGTTTAACTCCATTGCGTCCGGAATTTACAGATGAAGAAGTCAGTGACGATGAATTGATTCCTCGTTTTGGATTGAAATATCAACTTAATCCTAACTTAATGGCTTATACAACTATAGCGAAAGGGTATAGGCCTGGTGGATTAAATTACCGTGCTAATGGTGAATCAGACTTACGATTTGGAGAGGAAAAAACCTGGAGCTACGAAGCGGGTTTAAAATCTTCTTGGTTAGATAATCGTCTGATTACTAACTTGTCGGTATTTCATAACGATGTAAATGACTATCAAGTATTGCAATTTGACGAAAGTGGTTTTTTTGGAAGTGTTAGTAACATCGATGTCAAAGCCACTGGAGTTGAATTTGAATTAAAAGCAAAACCGGCTAAAGGATTAGATTTAATTGCATCAGTTGGTTATGTAGACAGTAAATACAAAAATTATCTAAACTCCGACACCGAAGTAGATTTGAGCGACAATCAAGTTCCTTTTGTACCGCAATTTACCTATAATTTAGCGGCACAATATCGCAGCTCGGGAGGTTTATATGCTCGTGCTGGATTGACGGGTTATGGTATTACTTATTTTGATGACGAAAATCAAATCAAGCAAGAACCTTACCTACTTGTAAATGCTCGTATCGGTTATGAAGCTGAGAAATACGGCATTTATTTATATGGCAATAACTTATTTGATACTCGTTATATTACTTCAGGCTTTTTATTCCCAGTACCAGATGGAACAGCAGGATTTGGCGATCCTGTTACATATGGAGTGCAAATAAAAGCAACATTGTAATATTTATTGTTTTATCAATTCTGGTTCCTAATGGTTCGTTTTCCCAGAAATTCTGTAGAGACGTGATATATTACGTCTCTACAAAACATATATAACGTCTCTAAAGAATGTCTTGTGAATTAATATTTTCATGCTTTATAAATTAATTCTTCTCGCTGCACTTTACGCTGCTCAATTCATACCAACAACCTTTTTTATTCAAACCGTACCCATTTTTATGCGGCAGCAAAATATGTCGCTGGATGCCATCGGTTTGTTAAGTTTTCTGATTCTTCCTTCTGCCTTAAAATTCCTATGGGCTCCATTTATCGATCGTTATCAGTTGCCGAAATTAGGACATTATCGTGGTTGGATTATTGTTTTTCAAGTATTATTAGCACTAGTGACATTTGCATGTGCATTTATTGATATTGGAGAGAATTTTAATATCTTAGTTATTTGCATGTTCTTGGCTTTTTTGTTCTCCTCCAGCCAAGACATTGCAACCGATGCCTTAGCAGTTAACTTACTCGAACCCAATGAACGCGGAATTGGAAATGCTATTCAATCGGGAGGAAATATTTTTGGAGCTATTATTGGGGGTGGTGGAGTACTTATTTTACTAGATAGAGTCGGGTGGAAATACAGTTTAATCGTCATGTCGGTAGTAATGTTACTGACTTTAATTCCAGTATTCTTATATCAAGAAAAAAGCGATATGCCGAAGGCATCACGCTCCGCGTATCGCAAAATTAATCATAAATCTAAAAAATCAAACTTTTTTAAGTCTTATTTTCAACCTTTTATTATTTTTCTTTCCCGTCCAAAAGCATTACCTTGGCTTTTAGTTTTAGTGCTGTATATGGGAGGAGAAATGATGTCAGGGACAATGTTACGTCCGCTGTTTGTTGATAGGGGATTGTCGCTATCAGAGATTGGCGTAATGTTAGGAATTGTTAGCTATAGCGCTCGTATTATTAGTGCTCTCATTGCGGGAATCTTAATTACTAAATTAGGAAAAATTAGTTCTCTAATTTTATTTGGTTTTGCAGCAAGTATTGCTACACTGTTGTATATAATACCAGCAAATGGTGTTAGTAATTTACCAGTTTTATACATTGTTACTATAACAGTCAATGCATTACAAGGGATGGCATATACAGCCCTACTTAGTGCAATGATGGATAAATGCCAACGCCAGACAGCCGCCACTGATTATACATTCCAAGTTTCAGTAGTTTCCATAGGTGGAGTTGCTGCCTCAATGCTCAGCGGTAAAATCGCCAGTGCTACAGGATATGCTGGAATGTTTATTATTAGTGCTGCGGTGAGTTTATTAAGCGTGTTAGTAATTGGCAAATTTTTTCGTCAAGTAGCTGTTGAGAAGTAACAGCAAGCTACTCCCATCCCGCTCTTACGATTACCAAATTGACTCAGGGGAGCAGGGGGAGCAGGGAGGAAGATGAAAGAATATTCAGGAATGAAATTTAAATTTCCTCCGTCACCACTCTGCGAATAATTTCAGTGACATCAGCAGCCATCCGCGCATCTAATTCAGCCCATTTACCATTACCGGGATTTGTCATACCTCGGAGTGTCATGGCAAATGTTCTTAATTTACCGAATTGACTGCTAGTTTTGAAGCGCTCATCAATAAATTGTACAAAAGCTGTATAAGTAATTTCAAATGTATTTCGACTATTACTATATCCATAACCCAGTTTAGAAATTATGACTGGAGCGCTAATAATCTTTTCTAAACCTAAAGTTTCTAAAGCTACTTCTGCATAGCGTGCTTTATCTTGTCCCATTGCATTAATTATACCTTTAAGACTGTGCCATTGCGCTCCTGGTAATCGTGCTGAATTATCAATATGTAAATGCCATCCTAACATTGACATTAATCGTGTTAAATCGTAAGCAGAAGGATAATTTTTATCTACTTCTAAAGTTGTGCTAGCAGCATTTAAAACTTGTTTTTCTGTAAGCCTATCAAACAACGACGGTTGAGAAATAAAAGGTGCTTCACCGTATCCGCTGCGAAAATCAATCTGTTGATTTCCTGTAGTATTTTTAACCCATTTTTCTAAACCGAAAGGTGTTTGAAACAGCTTTAACATTGCTGCGGCTGAATTTGAACTTGCTATATTATATTGATAGCTGACAATATCTAAAACAATATCCAGAAAATTATATTGCTCATTATTCAAATAACAACTATCAATCTTAAGATTAGGAGACTTTGAATTTGCTTGACAAGTTACATTTAAAATCGGAATAATTTTAGTTGCACTCCAAAATTGGCGTTGTGCTAAAGCATTTTTACCCAACCAACGCGTTTGAATTTTTTCCTTTTCAAATTCACCCAAACAAATACAAGCTTCTGTAATTTCATTATCGATAAAATTTAAACTTTGATTCTCAATACTGGGAATAATTCCTCGTTGTGGATAATTACTATATTCTGAATTTACAGATTGAGTTTCGTATTTAGCAGTTAAACGATCGCTATATTCAGCAATCTCGTTAATATATGTTGAATTTTGAATATCTCGATGTAAAAATGCTGCCACATCACCATTTGAAAGTCGAGTTTTTTTCGCTGTTGCCAGTAGTTTTTGAAAAATCCATTCTTGATTTTTGGCTGTTTCTAATATAGAAGGTAACTGCTTTGTAATTAATAATTTCCAAGCAAAGTTTTCATCGAAGCGAAGCAACGGTAAATCTACAGCCTGACAAAACTGTTTGATGGCACCTTCAGTCATGGGGCCATAATCACCATCTATTAATTTACCACCAGGATATAAACCTAAGCTTTTCAGATGAATTAGGATTTCTTCTACTAATTCTTTATCGGCTTTTACTTTTTCTCTACTTAATAGGTAAGTGATGTTTTCAAGTTTCATATCCTATTAAAATCCTTGACTATAAAAATTCCTATTATCACTACAAGCGTTTATCTGTTAAATACAGAAATTTTTTAGTATTTTTTGCAACTCCTAAGTAAGTCGGCACAAATAAACTCAAATGTGTTAAGGAATATAAACTAGCTTCTCAAAGAGAAGCCGCTGAGTCGCAAGCGACACGCTGCGCGAAAGCGTCTATAAAGCCTTAATCAATCTCACTATCAAGAAATGATTGTGATGGCGATACAAATCCCCGATGGTGCATAGGTTATCTTAAATCTTGCACCTTGCGAATGATTAACTAAAAAATAAATATAATCATGAAAAATATAACCAATTATATACGATCAAATTTTTAGTCCATTTGAATGGACTTTTCCTATGAGAGTGGGACTTGCAGTCCCAGACGGATCAAAACGAAGTCAGATAACTAGTAATAATTGTGACGATAGTTTTTTATGGTGCAAGATGTGAATTATGAAAAAACTAGTGATTAGTTCCATTAATTTTGCTCGGCGGGATTTGCGGTTAATGGTTAGTTTTTTCTTAACGGTAGCCAGACGTAGGAGGGCTACGTCTCTACAAGCACTCAGAATTAATTAAATAGACTACTCCCGAATATTCAAGGTTTTGTGATTGTAGCTCCAGCGAGTACAGGCTTGTATAAAAAAAATTTTAAGGTTCTGAGGAAAGATTCCGAAATCTGTAAAATATATCTGTAGTAAAAACCACCAATAAATTCCATAGAGAACCTACAAGTAATTATATTTTCGGAGATTAATTATGCCTGCTTTATCGATTTCTACGAAAAATCTGGTCAAAAATGCTCTATTTACCGCTTCTGAACTAGTTAACTTAGAAAAGAAAATTGAACGCAGACAGACAAGTTTAGGGGAAGCAGAAATAATTGCTAAAAACTACGCTGATACCTTGGAAGCTGGTGTGGGAAGCTGGTTAAATAAATTATTACGTAGATTTGGTAGTTACGTTCAAGTTGCAGAAACAATAGTTAATCTTGCAGATGATACAGCTTTACTCAACGGGCATATAGTTATACCCGATTCTGGACGCAATCACCCATCTGTCCGCAATGTTCAACGTGGTTTAATTGCTTTAGCAAGTCGGACTCAAATGTTAGATTATATGCTGCCAGCATACGGAGCAGATGGAATTTACGGTGGAGAAACAAGCAAAGCTGTAAAAGCATATCAACAAAATAATTCCCTGCCTGTCACTGGAAAAATTGACGCTAATACCGCCAGAAAATTAGATGAAGCACTCCGTCTTACAAATGCACGGGGAAGCATAGTTGCAACTCCCCAAGACATAGTAAATGCAGCCACAGAACTTTGTACTGGAGAAATTGCATTATATTACGGTGTTCCCCAACCTTGGATAAATAACGATCCTAAACATAATGTTCCTGTAGATATTAAATTTGATTATTTAGTAAATCGCTGGAAGTGTAACCTATTTGGTGGAAACGTTTTGCGTCAAAGCGGTTACGAACCCCCCTACTATAGAGATAACACTGACGACGGTAAAGGTGAATATCCCAATGCTAACCAGTGGTATAAATGGACGGACAAATATGCGCCTAGATACGGAAATCCCGTACGTTTCGATTTAATTGCTGAAGTTCCCGCAATTAACTTGCCGGAAAGGGAAGCTAGACATAAAATTCATCAATTATTTGCTCTGATTCAACCCGGTGACTTTTTGATGGTAGACCACCAAGGTAGTGGAGTTCAAGATGGAGGACATACCCGCGTTGCTACCAAAAGTGATTTCGCGAGCTCTGGTAAGGTACATTTTGCCCAAGCAAAGTATGAAAAAGCGATGATTCTTCAAGAAAGCGTTGATGATTTGGTTGAGAAGAAAGAAGAGAATATTTGGTTGATGCGTCCAAATACTAAGATGTAATTTTTTCATATATTCCCCTATAACCTCCTCGACACTATGTTAGAGGGGGTTATATAGTTTTAGCTAAATATGAATAGAACATAGAGTCGCGATGGAACCCTTCAGAAGGAACAGTCAAAAATATTGCCGAACAAATCTTAGAGATTTTGATTTATTTGCAACAACTAGAACCTCCGATTATTCACCGCGATATAAAACCCAACAATATTATTCGCGATCGAGATGGTAAGGTATTCCTGGTTGATTTTGGTGCGGTGCGAGATACCTACTATACTACATCTATGCATGGAAGTACTGTAGTTGGTACCTTTGGCTATATGGCTCCCGAAGAATTTCGCTCAAAAGCATTACCAGCAAGAGATTTATATGGTTTAGGTGCAACATATTCTTAAGAATGTTACCCCTTCCTCCCGATAAAATAAATCGAAAATTTAAATTAACTTCTCCATCGCTTGTTGTAAATCACTAGTAAAATCCGCAACCGCAATTCTCGCAGCTTTACGACTCGCCTTATAATCCCCAAACTTGTCAGAAATCGATAACGGTTCGCCGATAGAAATTCTCACCCTTTGTTTACCCAATTTCGGATGTTTAAATGGATTATCACCTTTAATTTTTGCTACCATCTTCCATAAAAGCAAAGTTGTTTCTGCAAACCTTTCTGCTGTGGGTTTTTCTCTGACATATTTACCCGTCACCGCCACAAAGCTTTCCACCAAACGCATATGCCACATGCGTAAACTGGCTTCCTCTGCAACTCGATCCGCTAATCTTCTTTCGATGGTAGATAAAGCTTTTACATCCTTAAAATCCTCTCGAAAAATATAATTCCAACCCGCTTGCTCTAATTTCCTACAGCGGTCATTAAAGTTACCTTTAGCCTGTAAATTAAAATAATCTTCAGAAACTTTTAAAGCATTATCTAGTAGACATTTTAACCGTGCGGCGATCGCTTCGTTACCGTCACTGGTTTCAATTTGTGGTATTGTTAATTCTGGTGAATGGTGGTAAAAACGCTGATAAAAATTTTCCATCACAGATAATAAATGTGTCGCCAAACGAATTAACCTCGGATAAAGTGTTTCTTGTGGTAAAGCACTATCAAACCCCCTTTCATCTACAGCTAAACCGCTTACTTCTTCTAATTCGGTTAATAATTCTGCGATCGACTTCCACGGCGGATTAGTATAACTATATTTAATTCCAACTGGTAAAATAAAAACTTGCTCGTTGCGTCCGGCTTTGTGCAAATCTTCCGCACACCAAAAGCCCAGTTGTGCTATTCCCGGCTCCAAAGGGCTAATGATTTCGGAAAGCCCATTTGTTCCGCCTTCCGGTGAAGCAGCCATAGGAAAAAGTCCGTCTACAAATAAATTACGCGCCGATCTTAACCCAGTCCAATCCGCTTTTCCGCGTTGTATTGGCGTACCACCCAAGCGCGAGAAAAACCAGCCCACATGGGAACCAGCCCACAAAGGAATCCCTCTATCGTACATTGGATGCGCATGGGTGGGATAATTTAACTTAATTTTTTCTTGTCGTGCTACTTTCGGTACGATAAGAGAGAACAAGTAACCCAATACAAAAGGATCTTCTACTTGAGGATGGCGAAATGATATCAAAAAACGAATCTTCTTCTGTTGAAATTCCTGAACTAAATTTACTAAAGTCTTGACATTTTCTGCTTCAATTTTACTAATGATGGTTCGCGAATATATCCAAGCTGGTAATAACAACTGGGTAATTCGTAAAACAGATGGATTAAATTCTGGAGGAATAAATTCTAGAGGTGGTTTTGCTTGATTCATAAATACAGTGAACAGTTAACAGTGAGCAGTAACATGACAGTGAACAGTGAACTTGTAGTGTGCTGTTAGGGCCCCTCATTTATTATTTGAGGTTAAATTTTTGATAATGCCGTAACGCACCATTCTAATAACAGTGAACAGTACCATGACAGTGAGCAGTACCATGACAGTGAACAGTTAAGTGTTTATTTTGTTGTCTTTGTCTTCTATTAAATTAATCACCATTAGTTAATAAATGTTAGATAAATGCAAAACGAGTGTCTTCCCTGTATAAATATAAAAGGTTTGTTTTGGACAGTTAAGACCCTATTCTAGTTGAATAAATAAAATATTTATAATCTAAAAATCTGTAGGATCGGCAAATCCGTCTAAATTAGATAAATTGCATGTGGAACCGCGATTACACTTAGGTTTACAGAAAAGCTCTTTTCTGTGTATATTCCCCGAGTGTATGAAATAAAAATTATCAAATCCGCAAAAGGGAGAAACGATGCGACTGTCACAAATATTATTCGTTACACTTAGGGACGATCCAGCAGATGCTGAAATTCCCAGCCATAAATTATTGGTTCGCGCTGGTTATATTCGTCGTATCGGTAGTGGTGTATATGCTTATCTTCCTTTGATGTGGCGGGTTTTACAAAAAGTTTCTCAAGTTGTCCGTGAGGAAATGAACGCCACCGGCGCACAAGAGTGTCTTTTACCTCAATTACAACCTGCCGATCTATGGAAAGAATCGGGACGTTGGGATACTTATACTAAGGCTGAGGGAATTATGTTCTCTCTTGTTGACCGCCGCGAGCAATATTTAGCACTTGGTCCTACTCATGAGGAAGTAATTACCACAGTTGCACGAGATACAATTCGTTCTTACCGTCAGTTACCGCTTCATCTCTACCAAATTCAAACTAAATTCCGCGATGAAATTCGTCCCCGTTTTGGTTTAATGCGCGGTAGAGAATTTATTATGAAAGATGGTTATTCTTTCCATGCTTCGGAAGAAAGTTTGAAAAAAACCTACTCTGATATGTACCAAGCCTACAGTAATATGTTAAGGCGTTGTGGTTTGGAATTTCGCCCTGTAGAAGCTGATTCCGGTGCAATCGGTGGTAGTGGCTCTACGGAATTCATGGTATTAGCCGAAGCTGGAGAAGATGAAGTCCTCTACACTGAAGATGGAAATTACTCTGCTAACGTAGAAAAGGCGGTTTCTTTACCGGAGGATGCCGAAACTTCTAATTTCACGACTTACGAAAAACGAGAAACTCCCGATACCGCCACAATTGAGAAGCTTTGCAAGATATTTGAGTGTTCTCCTACCCAAGTTGTCAAAAATGTCCTTTATCAAGCAGTTTACGATAACGGTACTAATGTATTAGTTTTGGTCAATATTCGAGGTGACCAAGATGTTAATGAAGTTAAGTTATATAACGAGTTAACTAAATTAGCTTCTACTTATGATGCAAATTCTGTTCTTGCTTTAGAGATACCCGGTTCGGAAGCGCAAGAAAAATGGGCGGCTAAACCTTTACCTTTGGGTTATATTGCGCCGGATATTAGCGATGATTATATTAAACCCCACCGCGAGAAAGGACAGAGCGAGAATTTCGTTCATCCCAAATTTTTACGCTTAGTAGATAAAACCGCAGTTGATTTAAAGAACTTTGTCACAGGTGCGAACGAATCTGGCTATCACGTAGTAGGAGCTAATTGGGGAGAACAATTTAAATTGCCAGAGATAGTAGTAGATATACGTACCGCTAAAATTGGCGATCGCGCGACTCATAATCCACAGCAAACCCTCAAATCAGCAAGAGGAATTGAGGTAGGACACATCTTTCAATTGGGTAGTAAATATTCTGAAGCTATGGGAGCAACTTATACTACCGAGTCAGGTAAAGACAAACCTTTAATTATGGGTTGTTATGGTGTGGGGGTTTCGCGTTTGGCTCAAGCAGCGGTGGAGCAATCCTACGACAAAGATGGGATTATTTGGCCCGCTTCTATTGCGCCTTATCATGCAATTGTGACGATTCCTAATATTAAGGATGCTCAACAAGTAGAAGTAGCCGAAAATATCTACACAGAGTTAAATAAAGCAGGCGTGGAAACCCTTCTCGACGATAGAAGCGAACGTGCGGGGGCTAAATTTAAAGATGCCGATTTAATCGGTATTCCCTATCGAATTGTCACTGGAAGGGCGATCGCCAATGGAAAAGTAGAAGTTGTAGAGCGTAAAAGTAGCGAGTCTTACGAAATTGCCATTGATGAAGTTGTATCTATTTTAAAGCAGAAGATGAAGGATGAATTATCAATTATCAATTCCTTTTCTATTTAGGTGTTGCTCCGGGGAATATTGTTAATTAATTATGTGGGACAGGCTTATCTCGCCTGTCTTCACGGCATAATTTAACATAATTGGCTACATATATAAAACAAGAAATCATTACCGTTGGATCGATTGGGGCAAATGGGTTCCCCCTATTCCGATGTGATGGTTTTTTAGCATTGCAATTATTTATTCTCCATAATTTAATGGAATTCCTTTCCTTCCTTTTATCCGGTATCTTTAGTTTTATTACTCCTGCTGGTGTGGTAGTTGACACAGCTGCCGAAAATGCTATTCGTTCTCAATTTACTACAATAGAAAAATTACAGGTAAGGGTGGATAATGCACCTACTCATCAATTACTACAGGGAAAAATTGAAAAGATTAGAATTGCTGCACGGGGTTTGCAATTAAAACAGTATGATTTTCGGATTGATGCTTTGGAATTGGAAACTGATGAAATCGCTTTTTTACAACGGAGCATTCAACAAGGGAAACCAAAGTTACAAAAACCTTTACAAGCTGGTATCCGCTTGGTTTTAACTCAAACAGATATTAATAAATTATTACAATCTACCGATGTATTAGCTAATGTCGCTAAATTAAATGTTAATTCAAAAAATTACTTAAATATTGATGACGATGCTGTATATAAGTTTGCTAATCCACAATTTCAGATTTTAGATCGCGGTCGCTTATTTTTTCAAATTGAATTACGTTCGGAAGACAATGAAAAACCCTTGTTAATAAAGGTAGAGACGGGAATCGATATTAAGAAGGGTAGACAAATTAAGTTAATTGAAACCGTAGTAACTGTAAATGAGGAACAAGTTGCATCACAATTCGTTGAAGGAATTATAAAAATCCTCAATCAAAGATTAGATCTACGTAGCTGTGAAGGTGACGGAATTCTTATAAGAATTCTAAAATTGAATATAACAACCTCAAATTTAGAAATCGCGGCTTTTGTACAAATACAACCGTCTTCTACTACATTCGTGGAAAAGCTCCTTTCCCCATCAGCGTCGTCTACCAAGCCCCTCACACAGATAAAGGTACTCTCAGCCAATATAGAAGGTGTAAGATGACAGAGCAACGAAAAAATAATCAATTTTCCGGAGTCGCAGCGACTGCTGCTGCTGCGGCTGTAATAATTGCTGGTGTTGGGGGTTATTTTACTTTAAATCCCCCCAATCTTGACAATGGACGAGATCCCAATCCCATCCAAACAGGAGAACCAGGAAAGCCTCCCGAGCAAACAACTGCTGCCATTTACTGGCTTCAACAAACTTCGGATGGTACTGGATTTGAATTAGTTCCTCAAAACATTCAAGTTCAAGCAGATGTTAATCAACCTTCGGAATTTCTCAAAGCTGCTATGACCAGTTTATTAGCAGGACCAACTGAAGGCACCGGTTCATCTACGATACCCCAAGGAACCAAATTATTAGGTATACAAGCTAAAGGAGACGAAATTCGAGTTAATTTATCAGAGGAATTTCAACTTGGTGGTGGTAGTGCTTCTATGATTGGACGTGTAGGACAAATTGTCTACACGGCCACAGCTTTGAAACCCAATGCTAAAGTCTACCTTGAATTGAACGGCGAAAAAGTTGAAGTTCTTGGTGGTGAAGGCTTAGAGTTGCAACAGCCACTAACTCGCGATAATTACAAGAAAAACTTTGAGCTTTAGTTTTCTTGGTGGGGAGTCTCACACTTATTGTAAAGAATTGTGAGATTTCCTCACTAAGTGTTTAAAAAGATACTGACCATGTCGCCAACCCGTGTTACCCGAGTAAATAAGCTTAGATAAGCTTATTTTGGCTGACAGTGGTTTTTTTTTGACAAATTACTTCGCCAGAGAATACTTGTAACCCCCATACTGCCTCCGGTCGATCGGTTTTGTCCAGATTCCTGGTAGGGGGTTTAAGGATTTCAATCAGCCCGCTTCTTGCGGCGAATGATGGTTATTGAAAATTTTCGATTTACCACAATCTAAAATTTTCAATTCGATTGGCGATTGACTTTTCCACCTCAGGTAATTATTTTTCATTCAAAAACCGAAAACTGCGGGCTTGTTGTTCCAACCTAGTAGCGAGGCGATCGCAAACTTGGTTACACAACTCGAAAATCATGTGGTCTTCCACTCGGTAGTATGCACAAGTTCCCTCACTGCGGCGGCTGAGAATTCCCGCTTGCCACATGACCTTAAGGTGTTTTGATACATTAGCCTGAGAAGTATGGGTTGCCTCTACCAATTCTTGCACGCATTTTTCTTCATCTCTGAGCAGGTGCAACAACCGTAGACGCATCGGTTCACTCAACAGACTGAAGTATTCAGCTACTTGTTGCACCACTTCGGAGGGTACAGGCAAAGTTTGTTTCATCAGAATTAACCGCCGCGAAGGTCACTAACTTTTTTTAACAATGACACATTTGTTATATAGATTAATACTTAATCGGGGTTAATTCGCATTAAAGCTTGACCATATTCTACAGGCGAACCATTTTCTACCAAAATTTCCATTACTTGGCCCGATAATTCCGCCTCGATTTCGTTCATTAATTTCATCGCTTCAATTATACATATCGTGTCCCCTTTACGAATGCGATCGCCAACTTCTACAAACGCTGCTTCTCCTGGTGCAGGGGCGCGGTAAAAGGTTCCTACCATTGGCGAATAATTTTCTACCAGTTTTGAATCCTTAGCACCAGAACCACTTTGTGCTCCTCCATTTGCAGCATCTGAAGCATCCCGATTGATGTTTTCTACCCCAGACGAAATATCTGGACTGGGAATACTAACCGGCGTAGATGGTAGCGTCACTGCTTCTGGTGTCACTTGATTAACAAAATGAACTCCCCTACGTACCGTTAATTCAAAATTTTCACTTTTAAGATTTACTTCCGAAATATCTGTTTGTGCGATAGCCGCTAAAAGTTGGCGAATTTCGTTAAAGTCTAATGAC
>JBHJJJ010000008.1:0-13351 GCA_050042755.1 Rivularia sp. (in: cyanobacteria) | reverse complement strand
CTTATGATTTAGGAGGATATATTTATTTATGGAAAATCAGCTTGCACCAACTAGTCCTTAACCAACAAAGTCTATACTAATGCAGGTTGCTTTTCCATTTCTTCACTGTAAGTTCCTGCACTAGCAGCGCTATTTAACTTGGCTCTCTGTACCAACAGTTTTTGAGCTTCAGCAACATTCTTCTCATCACCACGCCAATAGTCTAATGCAGGTTGTTGAATAGCACGAGCATAAGAGAAAGTAACTCTCCAAGGACATTGAGGCCTAAAATTGGCATTCATATAGTTAAGATGTGCTGAGGATCTTTCTTTACTTTGTCCACCAGATAAGAAAGCAATTCCCGGTACAGCAGGAGGTACGGTATTTAGTAAACAGCGAATTGTTTCTGTAGCTACTTGTTCTACATTTGCTTGAGTTGAACAGTCTGCACCAGAAATAACCATACTCGGTTTAAGAATCATTTGGTCAAAAGCAACATTCTGTACAGCCAACTGACGAAATACTTCATGCAAGGTTTTTTCTGTCACTTCATAACAACGTTCGATGCTATGGTTTCCATCAATTAATACTTCAGGCTCAACAATTGGTACCAAACCACCCTCTTGACATAAAGCAGCATAACGAGCTAGAGCATGGGCGTTAGCCTCTATACAACCATCGCTGGGAATACCTTCTCCAATGGTGATTACAGCACGCCATTTCGCAAAACGCGCACCCATTTTATAGTACTCGGCAATGCGATCGCGCAAACCATCTAGACCTTCTGTTACCTTTTCGTTATTACGTAGGACTAAATCTTTAGCACCTGTATCTACCTTGATTCCAGGAATCATTCCAGAATCTTGCATCACTTTGACGAAAGATACACCATTCGCTGTTGATTGACGAATAGTTTCATCATATAAAATCGCTCCGCTGATATATTTGCCTAAATCGGGAGCAGTTAGTATTAATTCGCGATAAGCACGGCGATTCTCTTCGGTTGTTGCGATACCTAGCTTTTCAAAACGTTTATTACAAGTTCCATTACTCTCATCCATAGCCAAAATACCTTTGCCTTCAGCTACCATAGCTTTAGCGGTATTTCGTAATTCTTCTGAGTACTTGCTCACCATAATGGAATATTTCCTTAAATCTCTTACTAGAAAATAATATATCACAGCTGTTGAAATTTATTCTCAATAATTTTAGGATGTCGTTATCAGGTTGTATTGCAGGAATTGCCAATAATATATGTAAATCTTTCGTGTTACTTACTTACAAATGGGTCCTCATGAAAAAATTATCGTCAAATATTTGAGTATCAATATTTCTTATACTCACTATTCTCAAAGGCTAAACCTATAGAGATAAAGATAGTTGTGAGATTAACAGAGTAGCTGAGATATCGAGAAAGATATATTTAATGGCGTTGCTGAAAAGAAGTATGAATTAACTTTTGGGGACAACCGAAACCTGTGTAGAGACGTTACATGTAACGTCTCAAAATCAAAATTCATACCCGTATTCAGCAACGCCTATTTAATTCTGTATAAACAGAAATGGTTTCAAATATCTAGTTTTAAGGAGTATAAGCGTGAATGCTTTCGAGCAAATCAAAAGTTTAACGATGATTAGCAAAATAGAAGCTATTGTGTATTTGTTTAGGTCGGAATTCCCCGAATGTCTTGTCGATTTAAAACCTTGGGTTAAAAACGATGATACGAAACAATTCAACGATCCTAACTCTATTGATATTGGCTTTCATTTTCGCAATCCTAATGTTTCCTGTCAGTGTCGTAGCATCTTGATGCAGGTTAGAATTAATCGAGACTTAGAGCAGGAAGCTTATAAAGCTGTGGAAATAGAGCTTTTAGGTTATCAAGCGTATCAAGAGCAATGGCAATTTTCCACTATTGAATCTTGGGAATTTTCGGGAGTATGCAAACCTAAATCAGAAGCTCAAGAACTATTGAAACAAGTTTGTTCTCGAATTCTACAATTATTTAATAATCCTCAAAGTAAATTCTGAAGACAATATGAGTGACCTATGTACAGTTGATTTTACTGGGGTGGAAATCGAACTTGCTCAAAGTGCAAAACGTATTGCTTGTTTAACATCATCCGGTTTAGATATTTTGCGGGAACTAGATTTAGAACCTGTTGGGTATCTTACAAAAGGTATTGCAGAGCAACCACAGTTTTATGGTGATTTAGCTCAAAAATTTGTACCTTTAGGTTCCTGGATGATTCCTAATATCAAAGCTGTTCGGAGTCTCAAACCGGATTTAGTAATTGGTTGGACGTTTCCCCACCGATTTTACCGCAAACTTTTCGGTCGTGAAATCCCACTTTATCTGATGGGTGGAAATGGGTATAATGCTGCATTACAAAGATTGTGGAATATTGCTTATTTAACGAATCGAGTTGACAGAGCGGAAATTGCGATCGCGAATTTTCAGACACGTTTAGAAATGTATCGCAATACTATTCCGAAATCGGCTTACAAAACAGTTTTATTTATGGGAGGTTCAAGAATTAATCTGTTGAGTGGTAAATTTATTATCGAAACAAATATTGGAACTTTTGGTAGCATTGTTCAACAATTTAGCCATTATCCCTGGTTGGAACCTAAAGGTTATAATATAGAACCAGGTTTAACAAATGTTTCGCTGCAAAAAATTTTGTCAGTCAATCCCGATATAATTTTTGTTCAAACATATTCTTCAAGTTTTTCAAGAAAAACGACTTTATCCGAGCAACTTAAGAAGAATAAAATTTGGCAACAACTCAAAGCAGTACAAAACAATAATGTTCATGAAATTGAACAATTATGGCATTATGCGAATGGTACTAGAATGATTGGTTTAACTCTTGATAAATTAATGCCGATTATATATCCCACAATTTTTGAAAGTAAAATAAATAGGACTTAGACAATGATAATTTTTCATTGCGAGCGAAACGTATTGTAGGGAAAGAATCCCAACCTCTTGAAGAAATGACTACCCTAATATTGATACTGTTGGAAGAAAGTATAAATTAACTCTTCCTCTTAAAAACTAATCCGATTAAAATATACATCGTAAATAAATGTAACAGATAAAACAAATAAAATAATGCACGAGATATTTGAAGCAATTGAAAGTAAATTACATGAGATTGAAGACTTAGATTGGGGTAAACAACGCAAAAAAGTAGTCATACTTGGTGCTGGGATGGCTGGTTTAGTTTCTGCTTATGAATTGTCTCGATTAGGTCATGAAGTAACTATTTATGAAGCGAGTCCAAGAGTAGGTGGTAGAGTTTGGACAAAAAGATTTTCTGATGGACAATATCATGAGTTGGGTGCTATGAGAATTCCTCAAAGTCACGATCATACAAGATATTATGCTAAGGAAGTATGTAAATTAGACTTTCGTAAATTTGTTGATAATCACGATGATGCTGATGGTTTTTATTATATTAGAGGAATTAGTAGTAAGCATAGTGAAGTTTTAGAGAAATTAATTCCTAATTTAAATTTAAGTTTAGGAGAAAGAGAAAAAATCAATAGAGCAATTGCTAATGGGGAAAATCTACAGGTATTACTTGGTAGTCCATTAGATTCCTTGATATCAGAAATTGAGTCTAACAAAGCTGATTTGGAAGCATTATTTAGTTGTGGACCAATCACTCAAAAAATCAAAGAACTAGACAAATTAACTTTAATTGATTATCTCAAAAATTTTGTTGACAGCCAAGATGCTTTAGAATTAATTGGTGCAATCACTGGATTAGAAGTTAGGTGGGATGATGCTCTGACATTATTTCTGCGGGATGAAATTTCTCTGAAACCTCGCGAATCTAATCAAAATGGCTCGTCAGATGAAATAATTGGTGGTTTTGAAAAATTACCTACAACTTTAGCTTCTAAGTTACCTGAAAATACGATTATCTACAATCAAGAAGTAATTTCTATTGAAAAACAAGATAAAAACATTCAAATTATCCTGAGAAATACTCAAGATAAAAGAGACATACAATCAATTGATTGTGATTATGTAATTTGCACTATTCCTTTTCCTGTTTTAAGAAGACTTGAACTGATTGGATTGAGTGAAAGCAAAAATAGAGCAATCAGAAATTTAAGTTACACTTCTTCAATTAAAGTATTACTTCACTGTAAGGAAAGATTTTGGGAAACTAAATATAATATCGTGGGTGGTGGTTCCCAAACAGATTTAATTAATCGATCCATTTATTATCCATCTGATAATTTTAGACCTGTCAGTATTCGTAAAATGAGTAAGAACAAGGGATTACATACTTCATTTGTACAATACGAAAGAGAAGTAATTGATGAAAATGTTAGTAAGGGACCTGGTGTTTTACTTGGTAGTTATTCTTGGGGTGTAGATGCAAGAAGATTAGGTACTTTATCTCATGAAAAAAGAAAAGAAGTCGTGAAAAAGACAATCGCTAACTTCCATCCAGAAATTATGGAACAAGGTATGGTGGATGATAGCGCTTCAATGTTTTGGGATGAATATGAATGGGCTGGAGGAGCATTTTGTATTCAAAAGCCTGGAGATGTGATTAATTATTATGAAGACACTATTTCTCCCGAAGGAAACTTGTTTTTTGCTGGGGAACATTGTTCACTTGATAGAAGCTGGATTCAAGGAGCGATTATCTCAGCAATAAGAGCGATAAAAGATATTGTTAGTAAATAAAAATTTATGTGTTGCTGATTGAAAATATGAATTCATTTTATATACTCATACTTTCACAGCAAACTCAGTCCCTCCTTTCAAATTCAAAGTTGTTGAACAATAACCGTTTTTAGGATCTTGTAAATATTCAACATAACTTCTTAAATCTTCTTTAAATGTACCCACATTATCGGATATGACAATTCCTCCTTTTCTGATAAATGGCGAGACTAATTTCAAAATATCCAATGCTAAATCTGCCCATCCGTCAACTAAGAGCATATCAACTTGTTGATTGAGATTTTGCAGAGTTTCTCTTGCATCTCCTTGACGGATATCAACGTAATTTTCTAATCCTGCTTCAACAATGTTTTGTCTAGCTCGAATGACTTTTTCTGGTACTATTTCCGTTCCAATAACAGTTCCTCCACCATTATCTCTCACAGCAGCAGCTAGGTAAATTGTTGAGATTCCGAAGGATGTACCAAATTCGACTATATTTTTAGCATTGATTGAGCGTGCTAGTAGATATAAAAAATTACCTTGATTTGGTTCAATGGGAATATATTTATCTTTATAAAAATCAGTTTTTGTTTTATCCCATTTAATCCCTTTACCAGTAAATAATCCCGGTAGTTTTGGTAGATAGTGAAGAATTAAGCGAGGAAGTTGTTTCTCAGCTTCTTGATGTAAGCTTTGTAAAACTTTTTCAATTTTTGGATCATTGATCGCAGGTGAATTTATTTTTTTACTCATGATGAATATCTGAATAATTATTTATATATAGAACTTACGATGTTGCTGAATCGTAATATTAAATTATATTTTCACATTATGGGAGACGTAACAATGTTACGTCTCTACACGGGTTGTAAATAAAGAATTATTATCTAGTTACAACTTCCTGAACTGAAGAATTATCGGTACTCACAACTTTTTCGGAACGAATTTTAATTAAGAAAGGATAGATAAATAAATAAACTCCTGTAATTCCTAATGTTGCCATAAAGAATAAAAATGAAGCTTCGATTGTATTATGAATCCAAGGATATATCCATCCTAGTAATCCCTTAAATTCCAGAAAATCAGTTACGTTAAATCCATATTTGATTATTTCCCCTGTACTAGCATCAACATACCACTCAAATAATTTTTCTGAATTGGCAAAACGATAAATTTTATTAGCGGTAAAGTAGGTAATTTCGTCAATTTCATCTTCTGAGTTTAATCCCGGTGGCTGCTGCTGAATGAATTGTTCTTTTGCTACTTCCTGAGATAATAATTTGGTGTCGTTATTTTTTTGAACTTCTACAACAGGTGGTTTCCCATCAACAACTGGTAAACCATTACTAAATACAGAGGGTAACGCTAGCATTTCTGTAATATAAATTAGTGTCACCAGCGCAAAGTAAAGTCCCACCCAACGATGAATTTCCCGCGACCATTTTGAGAAGAATTGTTTAAGTTTCATAATCTCAGTAATTCCATTTTTTAGACATTAGGACTTACGCAACCGGCACATTTTCTTTGTAGGGGAGGCAAAAAACGGTGTAGATTCTCTTCCCGTTTTATTGCCGTTGCTGTGACACTTTGAATAGCTTTGAACCTAGTAATAACTTTTCCCTGTGTCACCCACCACCCGAGTTTTGTGGTACTTGCGTAAGTCCTAGACATTTAAAATCTGCTCTTAAGTTGAACTCCATAAGTAGAAGGTGCCCCATATGTACCGTAGCGTCCGGCTGCACCATCAAACACTTGAGTTACATATTCGGTATTGAAAATATTATTGGCAAATAGATAAATTCCTTTGTTCTTGAATTCATATCCCGCACGAACATTAAAGACGGCATATGGGTCTTGTTTGATGGTATTAATATCGTCAAAATAAGTAGTACCAAATCCTGCTAATTCTACTCTTCCCAATATACCTCCAACACTACGATATTGAATTGCTAAATTATAGGTGAAATCTGGTGAAAAGGTAGTTCTATTATCCTCCAAACTTTGACCAGTAAAAATATCGTTACCATTTTTAAACCTAGAATTAACCAAACCGAAGCCACCAATAATATCTAATCCTTTTACAGGAGTTGCTCTTACTTCGAGTTCTGCTCCAGTGATGTTGATATCAGCATTATCAATGACAACATTACCTCCGCTAATACTGGGAAATTGGAAGTTATTTACAGAATTCTGAAACAAAGCTAGGTTGACATTTAATTTATTATCTAACCAAGAAGATTTTAAACCTATCTCATAGTTCCAAGAAGTTTCTGCGTCAAAAACTGCTGTATCTTCACTAATAGGTTGAAAACTAGCTCCTGCTGGTCGATAACCCCGAGAAATACTACCGTATGTCATCAAGTTGGGAGTTAATTTATATTCAGCTACAAATCTTGGTAATAATGCATCTCCATTTTTTTCAACATCCTGTACAGATAGAAGCGGGATCACCAGGGAACCATCTGTAGAAGTAAAGGTTTCACTAGCATCTATTTTGCTATTAGTGGATTCATAGCGCAATCCTGCGGTTAAAGTCAGACGTTCGATGGGTTTATAGTCAACCTGACTAAAAACTGCATAGGTTTTAGTGTCACTTTCGACATCGACTTTATTTTCCCCAGCAGGAAAAGGAAATCCTAGCGCTAGGGAATCAGCACCGTAAATAAAGGGACGATTGTTTTCAAATTTGGATGATTCAAAATAACCACCAAATATCCACTTCAGTTTGTCTGCTGATTCGGGAGATTGGAAGCGAACTTCTTGACTGAACAATCTTGAGGTAAAATCGGGTGCGTTTATTTGACCATCTGCTGTAGTAGCATCGCTATCGTATGCAGCTTTTTGATTAGAAAAACGGTTAGTTGTAATTGATGTGAACCGAAAATCTGGCTTTTCGTAAGCTATTTTCAAAGATTGAGCATTATTAACTATGTTGGTAAAGCCATTAAAATCTAACTCGGTTTCGGATGGATGTGGTTGATTGAGCAAAACATAAGGAGCAGCTCCTTCCCGATAATCATCAAAGGAAGCATTGAACGAGACTTCCCAATCTAGTGAAGGTGTCCACAGCAATTTGACTCGACTGTTTCCTCCCGAACCTCCGTCTACATCTCTATCTAAAAATGTATTGCGTACATAACCATCTCTGGTGCTGTAATCACCGGAAAGACGGAAAAATAGCTTATCTTCAACTAATGGGCCGCTAATACTTGTCTGAGCTTCAAAAGTGTCATAATTACCGTAACTAATGCTATTCCTGAACTCAAATTCATTAGTAGGTTTTTTGGTAACGACATTGATGCCACCACCAAGAGAACTTCTACCATAAAGAGTATTTTGAGGTCCCCTTAATATTTCTACTCTTTCTAAATCATTGAAGCCTAAATTTAGAAAAGCACCTAAATCGTAAGGAACATCATCTATATAAATACCAACTGCATCTCTAGAAAAAGCATTGAAGTTACTAATACCACGGACGCTGTAGAAAGGTGAGAGACGATTTGTTCCGCTACCAAAAACTGAAAAGTTAGGGGTGTTTTTCGCAACGTCATCAAAAGAGCCAACATTACCACTTTCTAGTTGATCCCGGTCCAGAACAGTAATGCTGATAGGTACATCTTGAAGATTTTCTGGAGTCTTTTGAGCAGTGACAATTAGTTCAATGACATCTTCGTTCTGTTGCGATGTAGGAGTTTCTTCTGTTTTTTTATCAGTTTCTGCTTGTGCTTGACTAGGAGATGTAGCTACGGGTTTAAAGCCAAAAATCAACCCTTGATTACTATCAAATAACTCTGCTTGTGGTATTGCCGCTTCACCAGTTACCGTTATCCGGATAGTATTTGCATCTTTATTTTTTACGGTTATTTTATTTATTCCTGCAACTGGTTTTTCTTGACTAAATTCTGAAGCATTAGATAAACGCAGTTGACTATTAGGAATATCAGCAATAAAACTATTACCGTCACTATTATTTGTAACTTGTAACTCTCTGCCTTGAGAAGTTTCTAAAATTAATTCTAATCCTTGATCGGTAAAATTAACTTTAATGTTAGTAACTATAACATTTTTGATACTATTTGTATTAGTAGATGCTTGCGCGAATAAATGAGTATCAATATTTTCGCCTTCCTGGGAATTTAAGTATATTGTTTCCGATGATATTTCTGTACCCAAAACTACACTTGTACTTAATATCCAAGCCGTACCCGATAATAATGTAAACCTTAATATTGGACTAAATTTCCGATAAGCCAACCCCAAAACGTAGGTCATTATTATTCCCCACAAAAACTCTATTAATTGAATAATGATGTAAAATAGATTACTGAGAATCTTTTTTAACTGCATTGATAAAATCTTAGAGAATTTGCAGGATAATAACCTGTCCGAAACGGATTTTCTTATGTCCGAAACGGATTTTTTGCGGATGCTCAGGAAACACTTCTGCTACGGGGGCTGAAACCAAAATGCTTCTTGAAAGCACGATGGAAAGAGCTCGGACTTGCATATCCAACTCGTTGCGCGATCGCAGTGACGTTAAGTGTAGAATCTTGCAATAATAACTTGGCTTTTTCTAAACGCTGCTGTTGCAAACAACCAAATACTGTTGTACCAAAAACTTGTTGAAAACCCTGCTTTAATTTGTAGTCGTTTAAACCAACAAGACGAGCTAAATTCATCAGTGATGGTGGAGTTTCTAAATTCTTGAAAAGAATTTCCCTCGCTTGATAAATTCGCTCTACATCTCCCGATTTAATCACTTTAGAATTATTATTTTCTTCAATATCAGTAGATAATTGTTCCAAGTATCCAGCGATTAATTCCAAAGCTTTACCTTCAAGATACAAACTTCTACTAGCTCCTCGGTAAGGACAACTAAACGCTTGATTCGCAGCAACTAACATTGTTGATGACATCTGTGCTGGTTGAAAATATTTTTTAGGGTATTTCCCTCGCAATATCTGACGTAATTGAAACGGTATCTTACCCAAAGAATCATCAACAAAATTTGAGAGCGTTTCTGGACTAATATTAATTGTTATCTAGGTAATTTGTCCCTTTGGTTGGGCTGCTATTCCTGAAAAACTTGGTACAAAAGCTAACCTACTTTGCCCAGCACCGAATATAAATTCTTCATTACATTGATGCATGGTAATTTGTTCTTGTCCTGCTAACCAAAAGTCGCAAGAAAACATTGGTTGCATTTGATAGTCGGTTAAAATCCGAATCGGTTCTTGGTTAGTATGATTGTGCAGTAATAATTCCAAACCAGGACGTAATTCCAATCTTCGCACCATTCCATCTGCTAGCTGGGGTGGAAGTTGCCACTTTTGCCCGTTTTTCTCTTGTTGATAACCAGCACCCAAGGAATTTCCAACCGTATGACAGCGTTCTTGTATCTTCTGAAATGAAAGGCCGAGTTCCATATGTAAATTCGCTAGTTTTCAGAAATTGTAATATGATATCGATGATTAAGAGTAAATTATGCTTGAAAATTTAATCTTTCATTCGTATATTTTTCTAAGCTTATAAATTAAATTCTATAGCCAAGTTAATGCATCTACTTTTCTTCTTCCGCCTCCTCTACTCATTACTCCTTTATTAGAAGATGGATAAACAAAAAAATATTGAGAATATCTATCCCCTTTCACCGATGCAGCAAGGTATACTATTTCACAGTTTGCTTGCACCGGATGCTGGTGCTTATGTACCGCAGGTTTGTATTACTGTTGATGGGTTAACGGATGTTATTGCTTTTCAAAAGTCTTGGGAAGAAGTATTTAGACGACATTCTATATTACGTACAGCTTTTCGCTGGGAAAAACGAGATAAACCTTTTCAAGTAGTATATAGAGTTTTAGATTTACCCTGGAAACAGCAAGATTGGCGAGAATTATCGTCGGAGGAACAACAACAAAAGTTAGATGAATTTCTGGAGGAAGATAGACAGCAGGGATTTGACCTCAAAATTGCTCCTTTATTCCGGATTAATTTAATTCAGTTAACAGAAACTCGCTATCAACTTGTTTGGACGCAACATCATTTAATTATTGATGGTTGGTCAGCAGGATTAGTTCTTAAAGAAGTTTTTCAGTTATATCAAGTATTTCATAAAGGTGTAGATCTACCAATTTATAACATTCGCCCTTATGCTGACTATATTGTTTGGTTAGGACAGCAAGATTTATCAGCAGCAAAGACATTTTGGGAAACTAAACTTCAAGGATTTACTACACCAAACATTCTCCAAGTAAAACAATCACCGTCAAATTTAATAAAACCCAATTGGAGCGAACAAGAAATTTCTTTACCAGCTACAATTACTAATAATCTCAAAACTTTAGCCAAAAACCATCAATTCACTCTCAATACTTTGATCCAAGGAGCTTTTGCTATCCTTTTGAGTCGCTATTGCAATCAAGATGATATCGTTTTTGGTGCAACAAGTTCCGGTCGTCCAGCTACACTTACCGGGTCTGAATCAATGGTAGGATTGTTTATCAATACTTTACCAGTAAGAGTGCAAATTGACCCCCAAGCATCGTTAATTAACTGGCTGAAACAACTACAAACTCAGCAAGTAGAAGCATTACAATACGAATATAGTCCCTTATTAGAAATTCAAAGCTGGAGCGAAATTCCCCGAGGTTCCACGCTGTTCGAGCATATTTTAGTATTTGAAAACTATCCGGTTGATGCTTCATTATTAAAATCCCAAGCTGGATTAAAAATTGAAAAAGTAAATTCCCTTGAATGGACAAGTTTTCCTTTGACAATGCTGGTATCGGCAGGAAATGAGCTTAATTTTAAAATTAAATATGATTCAAATCGCTTTGATGATTCTACAATTGAAAATTTACTTGTTCATTTTTCTATTCTTTTAGAAAGTATTGCGAATAATCCTGGTTATTCTTTGATAGAATTACCTTTGTTAACTGATGCAGAACAGCAATTGTTAACAGAATGGAATTTCACACAAGCTGAATATCCAAAGCAATGTATCCACGAATTATTTGAGGCACAAGTTGAGCGTAACAAGAATGCAACTGCGGTAATATTTGAAGATGAACAGCTTACTTATAAAGAACTTAATGTCAAAGCAAATCAAGTAGCACATCACCTGCGAAGCATTGGAGTTAAACCAGAAGTTTTAGTTGGTATTTGTTTAGAGCGCTCTGTAGAAATGGTAATTAGTATCCTCGCTATCTTAAAAGCGGGTGGTGCTTATGTTCCCCTGGATCCAGATTATCCTTTAGAGAGATTAAATTTTATCCAGGAAGAGACTCAAGTAAAAACAGTTCTAACTCAAGAAAAAATTCAAGAAATTTTATCTAATACTGCTCAACTTTCTCAATCCAATCCTATAAATAACAGAAGTCTAGAAAATAGTATTTATGTAATTTATACATCTGGTTCTACCGGAAAACCAAAAGGAGTAATTAACACTCATCGTGGGTTAGTAAATCGGTTGTGTTGGATGCAACAAACTTATCAATTAACAACAGATGACCGAGTTTTGCAAAAAACACCTTTTAGTTTTGACGTTTCAGTTTGGGAATTTCTCTGGACACTATTATTTGGTGCAACTTTAATAGTAGCCAAACCTGGAGGACACAAAGATAGTGGATATTTAGTAAATTTAATTAGAGAGCAAAAAATTACTACCCTGCATTTTGTTCCTTCCATGCTCGAAGCTTTTTTAGAAGAACCGAAATTAAAAGAATCATGTACTTCTCTAAAAACAGTTATTTGTAGCGGTGAAGCATTGACAGTTGAATTACAAAAACGGTTCTTTAATCATCTTGATGCTCAACTACATAACCTTTATGGTCCCACAGAAGCTGCAATTGATGTAACTTATTATCAAGGCAAGAGGCAAGAGGCAAGAGGCAAAAGAGATAATAATATTCTCCCTCACTCCCTCACTCCCTCTTCCCCTTCTCTCATCCCTATCGGTACCCCCATCCACAACACCCAAATTTACATTCTTGATTCTCATTTACGTCAGGTACCGATTGGAGTTGCTGGAGAATTATATATTGGTGGTGACGGTTTAGCACGTGGTTATCTTAATCGTTTTGACTTAACTGCAGAAAGATTTATACCCAATCCGTTTAATAAGTCAAAAGTCAAAAGTAAAAAAGCAAAAGAAGGAGAAAAAAAAGAACAATTACCAATTACCAATTACCAATTACCCATTATCAAATTATACAAAACTGGAGATAAGGCACGTTATTTACCAGATGGGAATATTGAATTTCTGGGAAGAATTGACTATCAGGTAAAGATTCGCGGTTTCCGGATTGAGTTGGGAGAAATTGAAACTGTATTATTGCAACACCCGGAAGTGAAAAATGCTGTAGTTATTGCCAAAGAATATCAAAGTCAAAATCAAAATCAAAATAACAATTCACGTCTTGTTGCTTATGTTGTTCCTAATCAAGATATAGATAAAACAGAATTACAAAAATCTTTGCGCTCTTTCTTAGAAGCAAAATTGCCATTATATATGGTACCTTCTGCTTTTGTAATTTTGGCATCGATACCACTGACACCAAACGGTAAAATCGATAGACTCTCTTTGCTCGCATTGGATGAAATGGGTGTAAAATTAGCTGATTATGTCCAGCCACGTAACCCTACTGAAGAAACTATTGCTAATATCTGGAAAGAGG
>JBHJJJ010000007.1:0-40231 GCA_050042755.1 Rivularia sp. (in: cyanobacteria) | reverse complement strand
TTAATTCGGCTATATTGTCAATAAAGTCTGAAATACTCCCATTATTCATTACTTCTTACTTCTTACTCATTACTTCTTACTCATTACTTCTTACTCCTTACTCAGCCTATACTCTAAATTTAGATGCGTTTGCCCTGGGGCTACCGGGTTTTTTGATAGTTACGGCATTTTCAAAATCGTAATTGAGAGCGACAATGTTACAAAGCGGTAACACACCCTAGAAAAAATATTTATTATAATTAAATCTTCTTAAGAATAACGTTACTTAAATTAATAAATAGGTTTTAAATCATTAAATAATTCCCAATTGTGAGGAAAATTAACCATTAAATCAACTTCTATTAACTTCCCTTTTTGATAACTGTTTATTTTGCGACAATTGGAAACGTTAATAAATTAAAGCACTTATAGTCCAATTATTATTCGGACAACTTTAGTTTCTATAAAACGGAGAATTATTTCCATGAAATTAGCTTACTGGATGTATGCAGGCCCCGCTCACATTGGTACTCTGCGGGTTGCCAGTTCTTTTAAAAACGTTCACGCCATTATGCACGCTCCCCTAGGGGATGATTATTTTAATGTGATGCGATCGATGTTGGAACGAGAACGAAATTTTACTCCGGTAACTGCTAGTGTTGTCGATCGCAATGTTCTTGCGAGAGGTTCTCAAGAAAAGGTAGTGGATAACATTACTCGCAAAGACAGTGAAGAAAAACCAGACTTAATCGTATTGACTCCGACTTGCACCTCTAGCATTCTACAAGAAGATTTAGAGAATTTTGTAGAAAGAGCGCAAATGGATACTTCATGCGATGTGATGCTCGCTGATGTGAATCACTATCGCGTTAATGAGTTGGAAGCCGCTGACAGAACTTTGTATCAAGTAGTCAAATACTACATTGAAAAAGCACGTAAAAAAGACCAACTTCCCCAAGGTAAGACTGAAAAACCATCTGTAAATATCATCGGTATTTCAACACTCGGTTTTCATAACTTGCACGATTGTACCGAGTTGAAAAAACTGATGAACGATCTAGGAGTTGAAATTAACGCCGTTATACCCGAAGGTGCTTCCGTTCATGAATTGAAGAATTTACCCCGCGCCTGGTTCAACTTAGTACCTTATCGGGAACTGGGAACAATCTCAGCCAAGTATTTAGAAACAGAATTCGGCATGCCTTACGTTGATATTGCTCCTATGGGAGTAGTAGAAACTGCTCGCTGTATCCGTAAAATTCAGCAAATTATCAATCAACAAGGTGAGTCGGTAAATTACGAAGAATTTATCAACGAACAACCCCTGCATGTATCTCAAGCTGCATGGTTTTCTCGTTCAATTGACTGTCAGAATTTAACTGGTAAGAAAGCTGTTGTATTTGGGGATAACACCCATGCAGCTGCGATTACCAAGATATTAGCCCGGGAAATGGGAATTCACGTAGTTTGGGCTGGTACTTATTGTAAATATGATGCAGACTGGTTCCGGGAACAAGTTAGCGAGTATTGCGACGAAGTACTGATTACCGACGATCATGGTACTATTGGAGATGCGATCGCCAGAGTTGAACCTTCGGCGATTTTTGGTACGCAAATGGAGCGTCATGTAGGTAAGCGTTTGAATATTCCTTGCGGTGTAATTGCTGCACCAATTCACATTCAGAATTTCCCCATCGGTTATAAACCCTTCATGGGTTATGAAGGAACCAATCAAATTGCAGACTTAGTGTATAATTCCTTTACCTTGGGAATGGAAGACCATTTGTTAGAAATCTTCGGAGGGCATGATACCAAAGAAGTAATTACCAAAGGAATATCTGCAGAATCCGACTTGGGTTGGACAAAAGATGGTTTAGCAGAATTGAACAAAATTCCCGGATTTGTACGCGGTAAAGTGAAGCGAAATACCGAAAAATTTGCACGGGAAAGAGGAATTAAGGATATTAATGTTGAGGTACTTTATGCTGCCAAGGAATCTGTTGGTGCTTAGTTAACTAGATTTAGCTAAATACAAAGAAACCGTGCGCCCCCATCGCCTCTCCGATGCTTTGGAGAGGTAATGGGTGCCCGTGAGCGGGTATAGTTTCTTGTATTCTATTCAAGCTAAAACCGATATATTCAAATTCTGCCAGCCAATTTTACTAATTGTTTGAAGTTAAGCAGATGAACTACCTCTTTAGCGGAGTCGATATTAATCCAATTTTTCTCATGGAGTTTTTTCATAATTTGGGTAGTTTCTTCAATACCTATATCGGTAACATCTGCTAAATCTTGAAACTGAATATTATAAATATCCTTTCCTTTTTGAGTTTCTTCACCGTAACTCTCACCCAAAAAAACTAAAGTACGGGCTAATTTTACTGCTGGTGGTGAAGTGCGCATTTGTAACCGGAGGTTAACATAACGCATCCGCCTTACCATTAGTTGCAGCATTCGGTGATGTAACTGAGGATCTTTAAATAATATTTGAATAAAGCGTTCCCTTGACACACTGATTAATTCTACTGAAGAAAGAGCAATTACATCAGTAGAGCGGGGAGATTCATCTAAAATCGCCATTTCCCCAAAGAAATCGCCTTTACCTAATATTGCTAAAGCGCGAGTATCTTCATGGGTAGTACGTCGAACTTTCACCCAACCCGATACAATAAAGTAAACCGCATTACCCCAAGAATCTTCCATTAAGACGGCTCGCCCTGCAGGATATTCGTGCATTGTTGCAACGTTGAGCAGCCATTCTAAAGTTTGGGGATTGGCTGTACTCATCAAGGGGAAAATGTCACTGAAAACCTCTGTCTGCATGAAATATCTGCCACAAATAGATTAAAAAACTAACAGGAGAGAAAAGTTTATATAGATAGATTTTTCACCCGTAATAAAATGCAGATTACGGTTTCAAAATTTAAATTTATTCAACCGCAACCCTTTATAGCTAACGGTTTACGTTTCTATTACAACACAATCACCGACTAACGCTCATCAGCGGTTTTACTGACTAATCGTTTATAGTTTAGAAATGCCTGTAAGTACTCTTAAACCATCGTCTAAAGTTTCCACCAATTCATTTAAAGAGTTTAAAGCTTCCAATTGTCCAGGAGTCAAGTCTTGTGTATTTAACGCCAATTTTTGCTGTAATTCCTGTATTTTATAACTTAACTGTTGGGAAGCCCCTAAAACATCATCGCTGAGTCGGCTTATCTGTTGTTGCTGATAAAACTTTAATGCAGCTCCACGCAATACTTGTAAAGTTGCTTCTTCACCGTGGATTCCCGGCATGACTCGTAAACGCAATAACAAACGCTGTTGTTGATATAAACATTCTGTTTCCACTTGTTTTGCTTGCGTCAATGTCGTCGCAGGTAAAGAATTCAATCGTTTTAATTCATCCAGTACACCTTGAAACGTCAATAACGGCAGTTCTTCTATTACTGATAGTACTATCCCGTTAAAACTCCAGAGAATTTTACCTTGATAAGGCTGCCTTTCCAAATATAAGCGACCAATACCCCCAGCTAAAACTTTTGCTAGTAATTCTTGGAGCAACTTCTTCGGTGTGAGAGTGGAGAGTTTTTCGTTGCTATTGCATGATTCCCCAACGGGTAGTTTCAATACGGGTAAATTTTGTGCTGATACAAATTCAAAAATTTCTACCTCAGCATCTCGATCGCTATTTTCCTCATTTAAAGGTGTATTAACAGAAGATATCTTGGGTTGTATAGTTGGTGATATATTTTCCAACTTACCTTCACTGTGAGAATCGAACAGTATTAAAGTATTATCTCCTGGTGATGGTTCTTCTTCTAAATCTTGTGTAAATAATATACTCTTACTCCCTATAATTTCTTCTCTCCCTGCCCCCTGCTCCCTGCTCCCTGCCTTGGGCTTTAGGTAATCTTCTGGCGTAATAGGAGTAACACCAGTATTGATAGAATCAACTTCACCTTCTTGGACGGGTAATTTAGACGCTTCTGATGTATTCTTATAATTAAGGTATTCAGACAATATAGTACGAACAGTATCTGCCGTTACTAATTGAGTTTCCACCGTGCAATCCAAGTAAGATAATATACTATTCACATAATCTAATGCTGCCCTATCTTTGGGATTAACTATTCCCAACAACAGATTTTTATCTTCCAATTTCAAAGGTATAACTTGATGATGGAGGCAAGCCTCAAAGCATAGGATACTCTCAATTAGTTGAAATATTTGCTCGCTTTCTAGTTTTTGTTTAGAGTTTTGAGATGATGAATCGCCATTCTCTGTCGTTTTAGATGGCTCTTTATTCTCAATTGCTGTACTGGTATCGATTGGTTTGCCTCCGGAAGACAACATAGATCAAATCGCTTAATGTTTGACTCTATACTATTCGCTCTCTACCCGATTTGGCACTACATTGACAAAGACTTTTCAATAAATAAAAATTAAATAAATTGTAAAAAATAATACGAGATACTAGTACAGACTCCCCATCAGGGGAAGCTGGAGAAGAGAATAAAAGTTGATGAAAAACTGTAGATTCAACAACAAAACTTATTCACTTCTTACAGCTTGAGCCGCTAGATACACTTTTGTCCACTCTCCCATTACTTGATGAGTTTTACGTTTGAGATTTTTGGCAACCTCTTCAATGGTTTTACCCATCTTTAACATCTCTAAGATTTGCTTTTGTACCGGCGGTAATTTTTCTTGCAATTGCTCCCATTGTCTCGGTGTTAATCCCAAATTGTGCTCCGATAAAGAATTTTCCAGCCAGTTAGAGACTAACTCGGGTTTATCTTTAAGTGCAAAAACCCGCACTGCATGATAGCCTACTTTTTCTCGTAACCGATAAATTTCTTTGATGGGCTTACCTAATTTTTTCGCGATCGCATCTTGAGTCAAGCCTTTAAGATACAATTGGAGCCACTTGCTAGCATCTTCTCCTAGATTTTCCTTCAGATATTCGGAGAATTCTTCTTTTACTAACTGACGCTGTAGTTGTTGCTCAATCGCTTTTTCCTCTTCTTGATAATCTTCGATGGCGTTTTGATCTACCAAGCTGACTCGATTTTCACCATCTTCAGCAAGTACTTCTTCAGAAACTAACCGCACCAAATCTTTAGTAGGTACTTGAGTTAAACCACCCCGTTGAGTTCTTTTTAAATAGTTAACAAAGCGGTATACCAGTAGTGGCTGGTTGCGAATTGGTCGCATACAATACTCTTCTAGACTGGCAAACACTAAGGCATTTTTCAACCGACTATCCTGGCTAAACTCAGCGATACAAGCCATCTGAGAAAGCATATATTTGTCGCTTTGCAATAATTCTTGAAGTATTTCTTGCAACACATCTAATACTTGACGCTGGCGATCGCGACTCAATGAAATCCATGTTTGAATTTTAGAACGTAATGTCGCTAAGCTTCCTAGACGGGTTATCAGGTTTCGATAAGCACGATCCCTACCCACCCCCAAGTAGCGCTGGCACAAAATCCGATAGCGATATTCCATTGCTTGCTTGGCGATTTTCAATTCTTTGAGATTGAGATTTTCCAAGCGTTGTTTATCGCTTCCTATAAGCCATTTAACTATACTTTCTCTTGTGGCTTCGCTGTGTTGCGAACATTCATCAACCAAGCGATTTCGCCAATATAACCTTAGTTTTTCCGCTTCAGATGTCATATCGAGATTGCGCTCCTCAAAACCCTGCTTTAAAGTTTGCATCACAACCCCCGTCGATCACAATTGGTGTATTTAACTAGTTGTCGCCCCATTTTGCTAAAATATCCAATAAAGACATTTAATGGATTCTATGTTTTATTACGTTCGTTTTTAGTCAACTTATGCAGAATTTCCTACATCAACTTCAAAATTAATTAATTAATTAGTAAAATAACCGTGCTTTTAAACTATCTTCCTTAGTTTTGGTTAATATAAAATTTTGTAAAGGAAAATATATTACTTCAGTCAAATTTACTATATCTATCCACGGGTAGATGTGTGATATATCAGTTAATGTATTTGACAGCTAAGAAAAGACTATTTACGAACGTAAGTAATAGAATTAACTTTCAAAAAAGACGTTGCGTTATACATATTAGTTTCACCTCTCAAATTTAGATTTAGGATAGTATTTATTTTTACATACCCTTAGCTTTTTTCTCCAGTTTGTTTGTATATCATTACGGTTAAAATAAGAAATGTAGTAGGTAGTATAGGTTATTGTTTTAATTGGCAGTGGTAAATTCGCTCTTGATCTAAGAGTAAGCAAAAATGGAATGTGAACTTTTTTATATTTAAAGTTCCGGATCGAGCAAATAGAAAATAATGATTCTAATAATGATTATGAAAAAAATACTGAGAATGGGAAAGTACCCTCAAGGGTACTTTTTTGACATCATCAGTTGAGTGGATGAAAAAGCGGAGATTAGATCGGATTTTATAGGAATTCCGGTAGCATGGGGAGCATTAATGCCGTATAACTCGATTTAATAATACCAAGTTATCTACTAAAACGTTTCATATTCAATTTGCTGCTTTAGTAGCGAGCAAGATGCCCGCATTAGATGAAGATAAGTTTTGGGTATATGCAATTTAGATGTATTTTAGCAAAAGCCCAAATCCTGTAAAATTTAATTAATTAACGACCATTAGACCTACCAATTATCGGGTTTTCTACAGCAAGTCGATATTCTTCAACTTGTTCAGAATAAGCGATTGGTAAAACAGCTTCGACGTTTTCATGGGGACGAGGAATAATTACCCAAGATTCGAGTACACCACCATGACAGCTTTCTGCGGCTTCGACACCAGCAGCCATAGCAGTTTTAACTTCGGAAACGTCGCCACGAATATTAACTGTAAAGCGGGCACTACCAACTCTGATATAACCAACAAGGGTAACTCTACCAGCTTTTACCATGGCATCCGCCGCTGCTAATACGGCAGGAAAACCTTTAGTTTCTAACGCACCAACTGCCTGTAGTGGCATTTATAATCTCCTGTATTAATAAACTTATGTGGTGCTACCAAATTATTGTATGCATGTAAATACATACTTTTCTATAGCTACCAATATATTCTTTATCTTCTCAGAAATTGAGCAATTGCGTACTACAAACGGAAAGGTTCTGATTTTGAAGTGAAATGAATCGGTAAGACACTTTCTACATTCTCTGGAGGATTGGGGATTATGTAGTGACTCATTACTTTCCCTCCGTGGGATTGTTCTTCAGCAGCTACCAGCCCCTCTTCTACAGCACGGTTGACTTCAGCAACCTGTCCCCTGACTGCGACGAAAAAACGTCCACTTTCCGATTTATCGTAAAAAACTACTGAAACTGCGGCGGCTTTAACCATTGTATCTGCGGCTATAAGTATTGCAGGAAAACTTAGTGTTTCGATTACTCCTACTGCCATTGGCATGGCTTTATTCTCCTGAGTCAAGGGATGGGTAAAAATAATTATACGGTGGTTTTGTACCAGTTTTTATCTAATTTTTTTTCTAACATTATGTGTTGTTTTATTTCCCGAATGTAAAAAATGTTAATAGTTCAGTTTAAATAAATTTATAAAACTTGTAGAAAATATTTTTTAGTAGGTGGAAGCTTTTTTGCCGGGTTCTTGTTTTAGGATAATTGCTAATCAATTTCCTCAACAAGTATGTCCCGCCATTTGGAAAGATTATTGCAAATTGATTCATTACTAAGGAACAAGCAACGAACGACGAATTCCTATCTTGCGCAAGTTTTGGAAGTCAGCTCGCGTACTATACGTAGTGACTTGGCCTTTTTGCGCGATCGATTTAATGCACCGTTGGAGTACAACCGACAACAAGGCCATCATTATACCGATTCGCAATGGCGTTTACCGAGTATTCCTTTAACTAGTGGCGAATTGTTTGCTCTGACTGTAGGTGCGAGAATGCTCGAAGCTTATGCAGGTTCACCTTATGCCATGCAATTAAAGTCAGCTATAGCAAGATTAAGCGAGCGTTTACCAGAAAAAACTTGGGTGAATGTGCAACAACTTGCAGAAGAATATATTTGCTTTGGTGGAGGTGCTCAAAGCGATTTAGATCCAGACATTTGGCACAAACTCGAAGATGCTTGCAGTCAGCAGAAAACTGTGCTGATGACTTACTATACTGCAAGTCGCGATGCAATTTCTGAGCGTAAACTTGACCCCTATTTGCTGCACGTATATCGCGGTACTAATTTGTACTTGATTGGCTATTGTCACAACCGTCAAGCAATTCGCTGGTTTCGGGTAGATAGGATTAGAAAGTTGGAAGTTTTATTGAAACATTTTACACCAGACCCTACTTTTAATACTAAAGAATATATTGGCAGCATTTTTCAGCATGAAGTTGGCGACAAAATTCTGTCGGTGGAAGTTTGGTTTGATGCTAAAACTGCGCCATATATTCGCGAGCGTCGCTGGCATTATACTCAGGAAATTGCAGAGCATGAAGATGGTTCATTAACGCTGAAAATGAGCGTACGCGGCATAAACGACTTGAAACGATGGGTGATGTGGTATGGCAGGGGAGCAGTTGTTAAAAGCCCACCGGAGTTGGTGGAGTTGGTAAGGGAAGAAATAAAGATGATGAATCAGCACTATTTTTGTGGAGGTGGGGAGTGATGATGATAGAGTTTATTTGCAGGTTAATTTATCCTTTGATGCCCCTTAAAGGCGTTGAGCAAGAACTCAGTATAAAAGACTCTAAAACCTGTTGCCACCTCTGATGCCGTCAGGCGATTCTTTTCTGATACCAATTCTGTATGAGGCTGCGCTAAATCACCCGCAGCCTGGAAGGCTGGGGCTATAGGTACAAAGCCCACCTTAGTGGGCTGAACTCCGGCGCATCTTTATACAGAAACGGTATGAGGTTTTATGTTTTGTGTAAGGACAAGAATTTTTTTTGATTAATTTGGTTTTAGATTTTAATATACTAAGTCCAACAATGGAACTTAGTATATTAAAATCTAAAATTAATAATTATCTATGAATTTTCAATTTTGTCAATTAAATTTGGCGTTCTCAGGTAAAATAAAAAAAACTCCGGCTCTCGTACTTATGCGGAGCCGAAGTCATTCAAATAAACTTAGTTCCATAATGACAAATTTTTACCAATCTGAAAACGGTGCTAAAAAAGCTCCGCAGAATTTCCATGGTTTACCACAGTCTCAACCATCTGACAGCGTTAATTCAAGCTGCGAATTAATAAAGTACGCTATCGATTCAGCATCGAAATTCTTTTTAGAAGTTATCAAAACTCAACAGTTGAACTGTGTAGACTTTTCTGATGAGATAACAAGCGAAAATTCAACTCAAGCGCAGAAAATTAGAGAAAATCTTGAAATTCAAGAGTATATCAACAAGAGGAATCACAAAAGCTAAACCCATCGCGATCAAAAATAAATGCTATAAAAGTGTTTGCTTGAATAGTAGTAATTTTTAATACCCATTTTCAGGTTCGTAGTTGCGCTTTAGCGCTAAAGCGCAACTACGAACAAACAAATTGCCTCGCATTACGATACAAACCATGCAAAATTTTGTTAACTTGTCTTTTCCCGTTTTTGGTAAACAATTACCAGCGGATCATAATCATCGACTTTATGCGGCTATTTGTAAGGAATTACCGCAGCTACACGAAATGGCAGGATTAGCAATCAATACCATGGCGGGTATTGCAGATAAACAGGGAAAAATTACTCTGACTCAAAAATCTCGACTAATTTTGAGATTACCAGTTGAAGCTATTGCTCAAGTTTACTTCCTCGCAGATAAAACTCTAAATATTGGCGGTTATAAAATTCAGCTAGGAAATCCAGAATTACAAACTTTAAAAGCTGTAGAAATTCTTAAAGCAAGACTCGTAACGATTAAAGGTTACAAGGAAGCGGAAGCATTTTTAGCAGCTGCGAATCGACAATTACAAAATTTGGGTATTGATGCCAATATTGGTATCCCTGCAAACGATAAAGGTGAACCCAAACGTTTGACGCTCAAAATTAAACACAAAGAAAGACAACATATCATCGTTGGTTTTAGTGTAGTTGTTTCTGATTTGAATCCAGAAGATTCTATTAAACTACAAATTCATGGTTTGGGTGGTAAGCGTCGCTTGGGTTGTGGCCTATTTTATCCGAATATTCCAGTTTCTAGACATACTCGTACACAAAGAGGTTTAGGGGGAAATTATGCCGAAACAACTATGGGCTAAAAGTTCTAGAAAGTTAGACGGTGAGAGACTTACCCTTAAGCAGCATTTGATAGATACAGATGATGCTGCACAGAAAATCTTCATCGGCAGAATATTACAAAATTGGTGTCGATTTTTTAAGGTAAGCGATATTGAAAGATTCTTGATTCATTTGAGAATTGCAGCGTTATTTCACGATATTGGTAAAGCGAATCAAGAGTTTTATACACTCATCGAAAAAAATACCGGGGAGAAGCAAACGCTACGTCATGAATGGATTAGTGCCTTATTGCTGCATTTACCAAGTGTCAGAGCTTGGTTAGCAGCAAGTGAATTACAACTGGATTTAGAAGTAATTACTGCTGCGGTACTCTCTCATCATTTGCAAGCCCATCAAGAGGAATGGGGAAAACCCCGTACATTGGTAAAACAGGTTGAACTTTATTTAAATCACCCAGAAGTTATTGACACTCTGAAGAAAATTGCTCAAATCGCAGATATTGAAGGATTACCAGAATTACCTGAGAAATGGATTGCAGATGATGTATTTTGGCAAGAAGTTTACAAAAATCTTAATAAAAATGGTCGTCAATTTTCTCGCAAAATAAAGCGGGATAACCAAAGGCGCTCCTTACTATTGGCTGTAAAAGCCGGTTTAATAGCATCCGATTCTGTAGCTTCTGCAATGTTTCGAGTCGGATATACGATGCAGCAATGGCTTGATGAAACTATTCATAGGGATGCAATTACACCCAAAGAAATTCAAATTGAAATTCTACAGCGTCGCTATCGTCAAATTAGGGAAAAGAATGATTCTGGTAAATTCAGGTTAAAACCATTTCAGAGGAAAGCTCCCAGACTAGGCTCTCGCGCTTTGCTTCTGAGTGGTTGCGGTAGCGGTAAGACTATTTTTGCCTACAAGTGGATGCAATCGGTACTGAGTCGTTACAAAGTTGCTCGTGCAATCTTTCTTTATCCTACCCGTGGTACAGCTACAGAAGGATTTAAGGATTATGTGTCATGGGCACCGGAATCTGATGCTAGTTTGTTAACGGGTACTGCTAGTTATGAATTGCAAGAAATTGCTAAAAATCCAAAGGAATCTACTAGAGATAAGAATTTTATTACAGAAGAAGACGAGAAACTTTATGCATTAGGTTTTTGGGGTAAACGTTATTTTTCAGCTACAGTAGATCAATTTCTTTCTTTTTTGACTCATAGTTATGGTGGTATTTGTTTGCTACCTGTTTTAACTGATTCAGTTATAGTAATAGACGAAATTCACAGTTTCTCCCGGGGAATGTTTGATAATCTGATGAGCTTTCTGGAACATTTCGATATTCCCGTGCTGTGTATGAGTGCAACTTTACCCACAACTCGTCAAAAAGAATTAGAAAAAGTTAAAAAATTAGCAGTATTTGCTTCCTGTGGCGATGAGGAATTAGCTGAGGTAGAAAAACATCCGCGATATGATGTGCAATTTACTGACTTTGATACGGCTCGGAGTATGGCAATTGATGCATATCAAAAGCAAAAATATCGGGTTTTGTGGGTTGTTAATACTATTAATAGGTGTCGCGAAATCGCTGGAAGACGAGAGTCAAAAACAGGTTTAGAAGGAGACTTAGATGTTGATGTTTTAACTTATCACAGCCGATACAAGCTTCGTGATAGACAAAACCAACATAATGCTACAGTTGCAGCATTTTCGGGTAAAAAAGGAGAGATAAAACCTGCCATTGCAGTGACAACACAAGTTTGTGCGATGTCTTTGGATTTAGATGCAGATGTCTTAATTACCGAACTTGCGCCAATTTCTTCAATTGTACAGCGTATGGGGCGTTCTAACCGTCATATGTCTCGTGGTTCAGATTTTCGAGCAAAAGTTTTGATTTATGAACCAGAAAATTGTAACCCTTATACAAAATCAGAAATAGAAGCAGCACGAAAGTTTATCAGTGAAGTAAATGGGGAAATTAGTCAATGGTATTTAGCAAATCTTTTAGAAAAGTATTCTCCAGGAGAAACCCTTGCTGATGGTAGTAGTAGTTTTGTAAGTGGTGGTTACTGGGCGTTTTCTGAATCATTCCGCGATATTAATGATTTCTCGGTGAATGCTTTGTTAGATAGCGATTTGGAAGCAGTCAAAGCATTAATTAAAGGTGAGAAGGCTTATGACGGGTATGTTTTACCAGTACCGAAACAATTCGTTATTTTGGAAAATCGTGCCGAATGGATGCCTAAATACATGGCGATCGCTAATCATGAATATTATTGCGATCGCAGGGGGTTTGGCAAGTGGAAGAGTTAAGGCTCAATTATCAATTAGCAGCTTTACCTTCTGCTCAACATCGTGCTGGTTTGGCTGGTTTGGTGCTGATGGTGGAATATTTACATCGTCAACCTGATTTTTTAGAATGTGAGGAAGCAGTTTTTGAAGTTGAAGATTTAGACGAATTTGGTGTCAAACTGCGATTGAATTTGTCAGGATTGAAAGCGCTTTTTGACATTACTTATAAAGCATTTGAAGATGAAAGAACGACGGAAACAAAGATTAAGAAATACCACCTAATTGAAGAAAAAGAAGTAAAGGATAAAAAAGGAAAAACGAAGTTAGTCAAAAGGTATGTTTATAAAGTTACTGTTCCTCATGGTGCATTTCTTGTTAGCTGCGATAAATCTTGTGAAGACGAGAAAAATGGTATTTGGATAAAACTATGGCGAGATATGCTTTGGCAAATAGTACGCGGAGTTCCATCTACTCGTAAATCTTTCAATAGTCGTGTTAATAATACCTCATATTCCCAAGATGTAGAAAAGATTTGGGTTGAATTGCAACAGCCAGATAAAATTGTTGGACAATCGGGAAATTATTTTTTGGGTGCCATGGCATCAAATCCAGAAAATGTTCGTACTTTTGATAAAGTAAGTTATCAGTTTTTGCTGCATTTCTGGGTTTTTGTTGTGCAAGTTTATTGTCCAGCAACCTTAGATAAAGATGGGAAAAGGGAATTAGCTGGTTATGCTTTAGCTATTCCTGATGTTGCTAATTTAATAGATTTTTGTGACGAGTTTCCACAGGCATTAAAAGAAAGAAAATTAGATAAGAGGGGTTATCTTCCTCGTAACGCAATAATTGATTTAGCAGAAGAAGGTGCGCTAGATTTGTTTTTATTACTGCAAAATCGTATCGCTCATAAGTCAGCAAGACTTGAATATATAATTTTGGGGATTGAAATTATTCATGCCCAGAAAATTGGTAATAACGTCAAAATTCGTTCCATTAGTAAAGTTGAACCAATTGATAGTCAAGTTGATAAATATAAGCAAATTCTCGAATCATACTGGTGTCCTTGGTTTAGAAAACAGAGACTTTTGAATTTATTGAAAGAGAGAAAAAATCCCTGGGATGAATTTGATGCTGTATTGAGTCGAATTCCTCGTAAATGGTTGGAAGATTCTTTATTTAGTCATGATGCTCGTGAGTTGTTTAAAAATGAAGTAGGAATGACCAAAATGAAACAAGAAATTCGTGAATATGCTCAAATTGTTTATCAAGTTTGTCTCCATTACGTTTTAAGTAAATTAGAGTCAAAGTATGATTTAAAGTGGGATAAATGTAAAGGTAATCCGAACAAAGAAGAAGAATACAATACTAAGAAATATAAGATTGCTAACGAAGCATTTTTAGCAGTACGTTCTCGTAGTGAAAAACAAGCATTTATTGATTATTTTGTTTCTACACTTTATCCCTTTATAAAAAAATCAGAATTTGCAGATTTTGCCCAAAAGTTATTTCAAGAAACAGATGAAATTCGTGCCTTAACACTTTTGGCACTTTCTAGTCAATTTCCTGCTAGTAAAAAATCTGAAAATAAGACTTCACAAGGTAGCGCCCTCAGCCTATAAAGCTGGGGCGTGTTTTCAAACTCCAAAAGCCCTCAGACTAAAGCTTGGGGCTACACGAGCAAAGCCTGGGAAGGCAGCCTAAAAACGTTGATTATCCCTAATCCGCTGGAAGCGGATTTAGTACCTGTAGCCGCACCCTTTAGGGTGAGGGCGAGGCAGGAAAACAGTCCCTAAGGCTATCTATCCTAACAAAGCCTACCTGCGTAGGCTGAATAATCCGACATCACCTTTGATGGGTAAAAACTCGAATTAATCGCAATCAAAAATCAAAATGAACAAAAACTTGAATTTATTTGCTACCGTCTTAACTTATGCCGCACCTTCAAGTAACTATCGAGGTGAATCAGAAGAAAATCGTACAGTTTTGCAAAAAATCTCTAAAAACGGTCAAAAGTATGCTGTTGTTAGCCCTGAATCGCTGCGAAATGCATTGCGAGAAACTTTGATTTTGATGGGGCTTCCCCACAACCGCACGCGGGTACATAATGCCGATCAATTAGCGGTAGAATTTAAAGAATTCCCTAATGCTAACAAATACGCTGATGATTTCCTGTTTGGCTTTATGGTTGCTAAACAAGATGACATCAAGAAAAACAAACCCTTACCACCAAAGCGCGATAGTATCTTTCGCTGTAACATGGCAGTGGGTTTAACACCGTATAAATACGATGCGGTTTTTCATCAATCGCCGTTAAATGTAAAGACTAAGAACAACGAAAAGACTTATTGGAGCAACGCTAGCACATCAGCTTTATTACACCGGGAAGTTACTTACACGGCATTTCAATATCCCTTTGCTTTAGCTGGTAGAGATTGCCAACAGCATCCTAAATGGGTAAAAGCATTATTACAGGCTATTGCTCAACTTAACAAAGTTGCCGGAGGTCATGCAAGAGCTTACTATGAATTTGCACCTCGTTCGGTAGTTGCAAGACTTACACCTAAACTCGTTGCTGGTTACGAAACTTACGGATTTGACTCAGATGGTGATTGTACAAAATTACTTGAACGTTTGGGGAAAGCTGATTCAGAAGATTGCGATTTACCAGGAAATGAATTTTGGTTGGGTGGAGAAATTGTCCGCAATTTAGATGCAGATGAAACAAACCGTCTTCAATCAGCAGGAGTCAAGCTTTATACAAATCCAGAAAGATTGTTTGACGCAATAGCACAAGAGTTTTTAGGAGATTAAAAAATGGAGAATACTGTCGAGCAATTTCTACATTTAAAAGCTCCCTTTGCAGCTTTTCGTCCTTTTCAATCAGGTGCTTATCGTTCAACAACACCAATTCCTTCACCATCAACAGTGTATGGTTTGCTATTAAATTTAGCAGGAATTGAACAAAGGGATAATTTAGTTGCCCCAACAACATTAATTAAAGAAGACTTACCGCAAATAGAAATTGCCATTGGACAAATTTCTCAACCAGAAACAGCCCTACTTTGCCAACAACTACATCAATACCCAGTTGGCGCATCTGGTGCTGAATTAGCAAAAAAAACATATGGTGCTAAATATTGGATTGCTCCCGTGCGGCGGACAATATTAGTTAATCTAGATTTAGTAGTGGGTTTCAAAGCAGAAAAATGGTTGTGCGATCGCATTTTAAAAGGACTAAATGGCGAACTCGAAGAATCTCGCTATGGATTACCATTTGCTGGCGATAATAACTTCCTGTTTGATGAAATTAAACCCATTGATAGTCCCAAAATGGCACGCTGGTACTCTCCTTTGAAAAATAACAGTCATCCCCAACCCGGTATTTGTCGGTTAACAATTTGGATAAATCGGGCAGATAATACCAAAACCCAAACAGCAGAATTTGCACCTAGTGATTTTTGTTTGACTCCCCCGAAAGATGCTTGGATAGAGATTGGTAAATCATTAGTCTTTTCATGAGGTGATGGTGATTTCAAACTGCTGATTTTTTTATTTTTATTAGCAGTCGATTGCATTAATTCTGACAACTGATAACTGATAACTGACAACTGAAATGACTGGTTTGTTTTCCTTGTAACGTTCGGAGACGTAGCAGTGCTACGTCTCTACATTCCGTTGGAATTAATGATTTGGAGTACTAGGAAAGATTTTTGCCGGGTTAACTCGTTATAGTTTACCTAATTGGCATTAAATACCAAGTGCTGACAAATGACTCAAACTCCAACCCAACTAACCTTAGAAGAATTTCTCACCCTCCCCCAAGGAGACATTACCTACGAATTAATTGATGGTAAAGCAATACCTAAAATATCACCGAAACGTTTTCATTCCAGATTAACCCTTGCACTTTCCCAACTTCTCACATCTTGGGCGCAAAATCGTGGTGAAGTAGGTATCGAATGGGCTGTCATACTAACCCGCAACAGTAAACCCTGGGTTCCCGTGCCCGATTTACTCTATATTTCCTATAATCGCTTACCACAGGATGATATTGTTGACGAATCTTGTCCAGTTTCTCCAGAATTAGTCATTGAAATTATCTCACCAAGTCAAACTTTTGGCGAAATGACCGAAAAAGCTACCGATTATGTAAAAGCAGGTGTTTTAAGAGTTTGGGTAGTTGATGCAAAAGCTAAAACTGTGACAATTTTCTATCCCGATATGCCTCCCCAAACAAAACGAGATAATAACACTTTAGAAGATTCACTTTTTGAAGGATTGCAAATTACACCACAACAAATCTTCCAACAAGCAGGAATTCCTTAAATATTACTCTTCTGACTTTCCGCTTTCTCACCTTGAAATCAATTTCAAGGCTAGTAGATAAAGTACCTTAAAACCTACTTAAATGTTAGCTCAGTCTGATTTATCTCAAATCTTGCACCATTCTCGTTAAGCCCTAATACCCGCCTTGTAAGCCGGAGGCGCATCGAACAGAGAAATTAATTTCAAGGCTAATATACAAAGTACGTTAAAACGTACTGAAAGGCTTACCCAGTCTGATTTATCAGACTTTGTGTGTGAGCCTGGGAATTTATTCCAAGGCGGTTGTTGAGAATGGTGCAAGATGTCAAATTTATCAGACTTTGACTATGAGCCTGGGAATTTATTCCAAGGCGGATTCTTGCAACTAACAAAAAAATATCCAATTAATTGAATCAAAAATCCAAAATCCTCTGATGTCGTAAGGCGTTGCAAACCCACTTAACCTTACAGACAAAATGCAAACATTAACATACCAAACAATCCGCGTTAGCGCCCTCCACGCCCTTGCCTATTGTCCCCGCCTTTACTACTTAGAAGAAGTCGAAGAACTTTATACCCAAGATGCTGCAGTATTTGCCGGACGCAGACTACACGCAGAACTAGAAAAACAAGAAGATGAAGACTGGGAAGAATTATTTCTCACCAGTGAAGAATTAGGGTTACGCGGCAGAGTAGATGCTTTACGTACCCGTGACGGAAAAACCATTCCCTACGAACACAAACGCGGACGCTCTTATCGCGATGAAAACAAACAACCCCAAGCTTGGGAAAGCGATAAATTACAGATTATAGCTTACGCCTGTCTTTTAGAATCGTCTCTGGGAATTCCCATAGATGAAGGTCGTATCCGCTACTATGCTGATAATGTTTTAGTTCACGTACCTTTAGATCATGCCGGAAGGGAATTAGTAAAAAAAGCAATTCAGCAAGCACGTATACTTCGTAACTCAAATTATCGTCCACCCGTTACCGATAATGAAAGACTCTGCGCTCGTTGTTCCCTATCTCCAGTGTGTTTACCCGAAGAAGCACGACTGGCACATAACAAAGAATGGCAACCAATACAGTTGTTTCCCGAAGATGACGAACGCCAAATAATCCACATTTTAGAACCAGGTACAAGAGTAGGTAGAACAGGAGAACAAATTAAAATAACTCCTAAAATAACCCCTCGCAATCAACCAGTAGAAACCATTCCGGCGCGTCAAATAGGACAAATAGTACTGCATAGCTTTTCTCAAATCTCCACTCAAGCGCTGCATTTTTGTGCCGGTGAAAATATCGGCGTACATTTGATTTCCGGTGGCGGACGCTATATCGGTAGTTTTGACAATAGACAAGGTAGTATACAGCGACGAATTCGTCAGTATGCAGCATTGAGCAATCCCGAAACTTGTTTAGAATTAGCCCGTAAATTGGTGACTTGTCGTGCAACAGGACAACGAAAATTTTTGATGCGCGGGAAACGCAATATCAAATGCAAATCGGCAAAATTAGAAAATGCGATCGCCCAAATGAAAGCTGTTCTCAAACAAGTTAATAAAGCCAAATCCATCGATTCCTTACTAGGTTTTGAAGGTAACTTAGCAGCGGTATATTTTGCAGCATTACCTTGCATCTTCGCCGCCAGCGTTCCTCCAGAAATGAGATTTTCCGGTAGAAATCGTCGTCCTCCCAAAGATAGATTTAACTGTTTATTGGGATTTGGTTATGCTTTGTTACTCAAAGACGTAATGAACGCAATATTAACCGTTGGATTAGAACCAGCCCTGGGATTTTACCATCAACCGCGAACCCAAGCGCCACCACTAGCATTAGATTTACTCGAAATTTTTCGCGTACCCTTAGTAGACATGACAGTAATGGCTTCAGTCAATCGCAATCAATGGGATGTTACAGCAGATTTTGATATTCGGGGAGAACAAGTTTGGTTAAGCGAAACAGGTAAACGTAAATTCGTGGAAATCTACGAACGACGCAAACAAGAAACTTGGAAACATCCAGTTACAGATTATTCCCTCACCTATCGACGGCTATTTGAATTAGAAGTAAGACTTTTAGAAAAAGAATGGAGTGGGGAAGGTGGTTTATTTGCTCAACTTGTATTGCGGTAATACCAATTCTGAGGCTGCGCGCTCATCGCCCTCAGTCTGGAAGACTGGACGGCAGTTGCTACAAGTCGGGGAACCCGCCCAACGCACTGCCTCGGCTATCGAAACAAAGCCCGTCTGCACGGGCTGAATTAGGCGCATCTTTATAAAGAAATGGTATTAGGAGTTAGGGGTTATAAATACAAAATTATTCCCCCATCTCCCCATCTCTCCCATCTAAAAAAAATGGCCCAAGCAAAAAATTACTACCTTATCGCTTACGATATTCGCTGTCAAAAACGCTGGCGCAAGGCTTACAAATTACTCCAAGGATATGGCCAAAGAATTCAATATTCGATTTTTCGCTGTTGTTTAACTCAACGTACTCGCGAGAAATTGCGTTGGGAATTGGAAAAGATATTAACTAAGGAAGATGATTTACTTTTGATTCGTTTGTCTCACCAGTGTGTAGCTAGCATTGCCGATTATAATCGTCCAGAGGCTTGGTCATTTAATAATGAAGCTTATCGGATTGTGTAGTGCAAGCACCTCTGGTTGTTGAGTTGAAAAAAATTGTTTAAGTTCTGAAACGATTGTTAGGTTTAGGTTTTGGGATTTTGAAGTTACCGGAGGTGCTTATATTTTTTGGATTTGCTTTCAAACCTATATTTTGTAAGGGTTTGCGATCTTGTGGTTTATTGTTAAAGTTGGATTTTTAGTTTTGTTTGATTGTCTTGGTTCTATTTAGGGGGAGGTGCTTGTAAACTTAGATTTGAGTGGTTTCTATATAAGGGTTTTTGCGATCGCAGTGTTTTTACCTTTGATGCCGTTAGGCGTTGAGCACTTTTAGAATGCCAAGACTGCAAGAAGACTTGGGAGTGTTTTTACCTTTGATGCCGTTAGGCGTTGAGCACACCACTCCTGCTACATCGCGTGCTCGCAGTAGCTAGTGTTTTTACCTTTGATGCCGTTAGGCGTTGAGCACATGGGACTCTTAATCCTATTCTATGGGTTGTTTCTAGTGTTTTTACCTTTGATGCCGTTAGGCGTTGAGCACTTTTGTGGGGCAAAGAATTCAGCTCCTGTTATTTGTGTTTTTACCTTTGATGCCGTTAGGCGTTGAGCACATTGCTTTAATTTTTACGGTTGGCGCTTTTATCTTAGTGTTTTTACCTTTGATGCCGTTAGGCGTTGAGCACAAAGTAATACGGAAGCGGTCAACGGTGAAGTACAAGTGTTTTTACCTTTGATGCCGTTAGGCGTTGAGCACTAGCCTTCTGGCGTTACGCCGTCTTCTTTTACTCCGGTGTTTTTACCTTTGATGCCGTTAGGCGTTGAGCACTATGGAGTAACCTTGGCTACTGGTTTTGCGGATGGTGTTTTTACCTTTGATGCCGTTAGGCGTTGAGCACTAAGTAATTATTATTTCCCTCCCGCAGAAAAAATACTTTCCATACTTAACTGTATTGTTCAACAGCAGCAAACTATTCTCCCATCAACCTAACTCCCAACTCCTAACTCCCAACTCCCAACTCCCAACTCCCAACTCCCAACTCCTAACTCCTAACTCCTAACTCCTAACTCCTAACTTATTACCCCTAACTCCTAACTCTTGCCATAAACGATACAAAATAGTATCCGATTTAACTTCACTTAATATTTCTTCAATCACATTACTAACGCCTAATTCTCCCCAAGAACAACCCTTTTCCAAATAAGCTTGCGCCGCTTTACCTACGGAATATGCCCCGTAACCAGCGATACCTGCTTGCGTAATGGCGGTTCCTGCAAAAGCGGTAATATTCATGGGATTTTCACCAGAGCTAATAGCGATCGCACTTTTTCCAAAACCCAAAAGAAAGCTACTCCCTAATTCGCTTAACAATAAACCACCGGAACTAAATAAAATAGTTTTCAACAGCTTTCCGGCTTCATAACCCGTCATTGGTAAACCATACAACCGAGATAAAGAACGAATTAACGCTAAATCCGCCACAATTCCGCCACATATATCTAACAAGGCGACAGGATTAAACCCCACTGCCAATGATTTATACTTGGCATACTGCCAAATCAAATTTTCTGCTTCTTTTTCTCGTAATTCTACAGTTTTAGATGCAATGGATTCTTCAGCATCTTTTGCTTGTACTAAAGCGTTGAGAGATAAAAGCGATCGCCCTTCACGGTTGAGAATCTTCAAAATTGTTTGTTGAAGCTCTTCTATTTGCGCTGGTGGTGTCTCCCACTCATAATCTTCGCTACCGTCAGCATATTCTACCCTAACTTCTATGGGTGAAGGCTCCGCCGCTACCATGACTATTTCATCAGGTTGTAGGGGTTTCGCCAAACTTCCGGCACCCAATTCTTGTAAATTCCTGTAAATTGCTGTTTTATCGGTATCGGGATATAAATCTATTTTATTAAATACTAAAATTAATGGTTTCTGCGACTGTCGTAAATCTAATAGCGCTTCGTATTCGGTGCGAGTAATATCACCAGAGACAACAAATAAAATTAAATCGGCTTGATGGGTAACTTCCCGTGCCATTTGTGCTCTCGTCTCACCAGCAATTTCATCTAGCCCGGGAGTATCAATTAATTCAACTTCTATCTTGCCACCGGGATTCCAGCGTATAGAACGGGGGTATTGAGTGACACCATTAAGAGGTCCCGTTTGCAAAATCTTTTGTCCCAACAGCGCATTCAAAACCGCCGATTTACCGCGACTTACCAACCCAAAAGCAGCAATACGAATCACATTGTAATCAAGTTTATTGAGATTAGCGGTTAAAAGCTGTATTTCCGGTTTTATTAAACCCGCTAATTCCGAATCAAATCGCGACTTAGGCAGATTGCCATACCAAGACAAGGCTTGTCTAAGACTAGCACGAGCGCGATTTAAATGAGTTTCTTGCTGATTATTCATAATTGGGATACCAAGCACCTCCAGTAAATGAGAATTGCGAATTGAGCATTGATAAATAAGTTTTGAACCAATATCTTAATTCCTAACTATTCACTCTTAATTGTTAATTGTTCATTGATAATTGTTCATTGTTCATTGATAATTGTTCACTGCAAAACCGGTATTTCAATGATAAACTCAGTTCCTTTCCCTCCCTTAGAGTAATAATAAAGTTTTCCACGGTGTTTTTCAACTACAATTTGATAGCTGATAGATAATCCTAAACCCGTACCTTTACCTACTTCCTTAGTTGTAAAAAAAGGATCGAATAGTTTAGTTTGAATATGAGTAGGAATTCCACAACCGTTATCGGCAATACTAATTCTGACGAAGTTTGATTGAATAAGTTTTGTATTAATAGTAATTTGAGGATGGAAAGAATTCCGATAGTTTTCGTCATTGGTTTTACATCCGCAATTTTTGATTCTATCTTCTAAGGCATCAATGGCGTTGACTAAAATATTCATCAAGACTTGATTGAGTTGTCCGGGATAACATTCTATACAAGGCAATAAAGTATCGTATTCTTTAATTATTGTAATTTCACAAGAGCCTGATTTAGCTTTAAGACGGTTATTTAAAATCATCAGTGTGGAATCCATTCCTTCATGGATATTCGCCTTTTTGAAATCGGCTTCATCCAATCGCGAAAAATTCCTTAGCGACAAAACAATTTCTCGGATGCGGTTAGTACCTTCTTGCATCGATTTGAGTATTTTAGTTAAGTCTTCTCGGAGATAATCAAGTTCGATTGTCTCGATTTCTGCTTGAATTTCGGGATGGGGTTGGGGATAATATTGTTGATATAGTGCAATTAAACCGAATAAATCTTCGATATACTCGCTAATGGGTTGAAGATTACCGTAAATAAAATTAACCGGATTATTGATTTCGTGAGCAACTCCACCTACCATTTGCCCCAAGGATGACATTTTTTCCGATTGTACGAGTTTGGCTTGAGTATTTTTGAGTTTGCGTAATGCTTCTTTAAGAGTGCAAGCTTGTTTTTTCAGTTTTTCTTCTGCTTGTTTTTGTTTCGTAATATCCCTTATTGCAGCTAAAAAAGAGGGTTTACCATCGTAAATGCATTGAATTCCTTTGACATCAACATGTATCTGAGAGCCATCTTTACATATATCTATTGCTTGAGTGTGAAAAGATACGCCAGAAGATATGGTGTTGATGCAATTTGCAAACGAATTATAGTATAAAGGATGAATAAAATCTTTAGGATGCAATGTCATAAATTCTTCTTCACAATAACCGTGTATTTCAGAGGCTGCAGAGTTTGCTAGCACTAATTTGCCGGTTTCCAAATCGAAAATACTTAAACCATCGCTAACGGCTTCAAAAATTTTACGGTATTGAGCTTCTTTATCTCGCAATTGTACTTCTGCTTCCTGGCGTTTGGTAATATCAAGAACGCAACCGTACCAAAGTATCGAACCATCTTCTTTTGACACTCCTCGCCCTATAAGTGCGAGGATTCTTGGTTCCGCGACAATACTTGCTCAACCAGGTTTCCACCAAGCTGAGTAGAGGTTTCATCTCCCCAAGCGTTTTCTACGTCTAACGCAGTAGTTCCGGTATGCCCTACCGTACCAAGCCCACGATGCAAAATATTAATAGCTGCGTTTTCGTCCCTATCCAATACGCACCCACACTTACAAGCATGAGTCCTAGTAGATAAAGTTTTCTTAACAACTTCTCCACAGCTAGAACAATTTTGACTGGTGTATTGAGGATTGACAGCAACCGTGACACGCTTAAATACTTTTCCAAAATATTCAACCCACACACGGAACTGATACCAGGATGCATCATTAATAGACTTAGCCAGACAGTGATTTTTCGCCATATTTTTAATTCTCAAATCTTCGTAGGCTATCAAATCGTTAGATTGAACTACGCACCGTGCTAACTTCACAGCATGGTCTTTACGTTGCCTACTTATTTTGAGGTGGCGCTTACCTAAAATATGCCTAGCTTTGCCTCTATTTTTTGAGCCTTTTACTTTTTTTGATACTCGGCGCTGAGCGTGTTTAAGAACTTTTTCCCCTTTCCTTAAAAAGGTTGGATTCTTTATAACCTCACCGCTCGAGCCGGTGTAGTATTCCTTTAACCCAACATCTAAACCAACTGTGTTCCCGGTTTGCTTGATAGCTTCGCGACGCTCTGAATCAATGCAAAACTGAACATAAACACCGTCTGCACGTTTTACTAATCGAACTCGTTTGATTTGCTTAACCTGAAAAAAGTGCAAATCGCGAGTACCTTTTAACTTTAAACGCCCAATACCTTTTTAATCAGAAAAAGTTATTGATTTTCGGTTATCGGCTAGTTTCCAACCAGTAGTTTTATATTCAACAGAACGGCTGTTTTTTTGAAATTTTGGAAAACCCTTTTTACTTACTACTCCTTTTTTACAGTTTTCATAAAAACGATTAATAGATGACCATGCTCTTTCTGCACTGGCTTGTCTAGCCATTGAATTGAGTTCGTTTGCAAACCAAAATTGTTTGGCGAGTACAGAGCAATATTTTTGCAAATCGTTTTTACCCGTTCCTTTATTGTCCATCCACAATCTAATACAGCTATTGCGGACAAACTGAGCGGTACGAATTGCTTCATCAACTGCGGTGCATTGTTTTAATTTTCCGTATGCTTTGAACTCAAAAATTAACATGGTATCACCTCCTAACCTTATACTACTACTACAAGTATAAATCTATAAGATAAAAATAAAAGCCGTCCTACAAGGACGGGGCTTTAAACCCAAGTTTTTCGGTAAAATGGGCGTTGAAGTACCTTGCAACCACTTTTGCTTACCTGAAGGTGTATTAATCCGCCAAGAATGTTCCCATTTTGCCAGAGTTTGGGCTGAATTAGAAATTGCTTCAAATAATTTTTGGCTATCTTCAGGATGAGCTTGTTGCATAATAACTTCTGCATCTTGTTGAATTTCTTGCCGTGAAACTTCATAAATCAAATGGCTTCCAGAAGATACATAGGGAAATGAAGCAACCCCGGCAGTATCAAGACGATATTCGTAAAGCATTCCCGGTACTTTATCTGCCAACTGCTGCAATCTTTCCTGGGAAGCTTGTAATTGTGCAGTTTTTTCTTGTACTCTTGCTTCTAGTTGTTCATTTAATTGCGCCAGTTGAATATCAGCTTGCTTGCGTTTAGTAATATCAATGACACAACCGCACCAAAGTATGGAATCATCTTCTTGCAAATAAGGTTCAGAAAATCCTTCTAACCATTTCTCTTTACCAGAGGGGGTTGTAATTCGCCACGAATGTTCCCATTTTTGCATTTTTTGCGCTGATTCTAAGATTGTTTGATTCAGTTGGGCTTCATCATCTGGATGCACCATCGAGTAGATTATTTCTGGCTGTTGTTGAATTTGTTGCGCTTCTATTTCATAAATTTTTTGACTACCGGAAGATGCATAGGGTATTGATGTTGTACCATCTGCATTGAGAAAAAATTGGTAAATCATCCCCGGTACATTATCTGCTAATCCGTTTAATCTGGATTCCAAAGTATTTACAGCAGATTGTAATTGCTCTATTTTCTCACCCATGGATTCGTATTCAGTTTTGGGGATAACAATTAGATGCTCTTCTAACATTAGGATGCACGGTAATTAAAGATTATACTTATAATTCCCATTTGTAAGATGAATAATTAACCCCTCGCCGCTAGTAGGGAGGGGAATATTTTTGCTATGCTTCGTTATCAACTTGTTAAAAGTTCTTTCTTCAACCTAAAATTGAAAATTAATCTTGATTTTTATTTCTTTTTCTGAGCGCAATAATATTTTCAGGAACATCATATTTTGCAGCGGCTTTAGACATATTTATTTGTAACAAACTGTCATCTCCTAATGGCTTTTCTTCCTGTGGTTTTACTGGAACTTTTTGCAGGGCATGGATAATTTCTGTTGCGATGGCTTTTGCTAATAAGGGAGGAACAGAATTTCCTATTTGTCGAAATCCATGCCATTTTGTGACGTGGAAACGAAACCAATCGGGATATGAATGTAAACGCGCAGCTTCTCGCACGGTGATACATCGTGGAGTTAGGGGATGAATTGGGCGTGGAGATGTAAAGGCACCGCGATTTCTAGGTGTACCAGCTCTCAATGTTTTACAAATACCATCTGCTGCTAATTTATGAAAGTGGCTAATTGGTTCAGTTTTTCCAGGCTCAGTTTCTCGAAATCTGGCTATAGATTGCGAATTATGTTTTGTACGAGTACTGTTGCTTAAATAACCTTTATCAAATAACCGTTGGTAAGAATAGTCGTTTTCAATTGATAAAATACCGCTTAATTGGCGGCTATAATCGCTTTTATTAGCGCGCTCTGCAAGGTGCCCTATGAATACCCAGTCTCTATCAATTAATTCCGAATAATTTTCGACTTCTGGTAAATCGCCGATAGCATCCCATACTGTAGGAGTTGCTGGTAAATCAAGGTTATCTACGATATATTTTGATTTTTTAGCTATTTTGGGTTTAGTTAATGGTTGAGGATATTTTGATAGATTTAAACCTTGACGGCATCCTAAAATAAATAACCTGGCTCTACTTTGAGGAACTCCATAATTTGCAGCGTTAAGTACCTGGTAATTTTCTTCTACTCGATAATCATTTTTTTCAAATTTTTTGATGAATTCTAATAAAAAATTTTGGTGTTCCCCTACAGTTAATCCAGGGACATTTTCAAATACAAAATATTTCGGCTTTAGCTCTAAAATTAACCTGATAAAATGAAACATTAAATCATTCCTCGGATCGTTTAGAATCCGTTTTCCCATAAATGAAAATCCCTGACAAGGAGAACCACCAAATACAACATCAATTTCTCGATCTTTAATGTCAGAAAGATTTCTTATTTCCTCTCCCGAAATCTGCTCTACACTTTTACAGAAAATACACCAAAATGGAAAATTAAATTCATGGATAGCACAATGAATTGGGTCTAATTCTACAGCAGCAAGCACATCAAAACCAGCTTGCTCAAAACCAAGAGTCATCCCCCCCGCACCCGCAAATAAATCTACAGCAATAGGACGCATTTTCAATGAACAATGATCAATGATCAATTATCAATTATAGATTTCCAATTTATCCTTGTAAATCATAAATCCTAACCGTTCGCCCTTTTTCCCCATCTAATCATCTTACCCTCCCAGGGCTCGATCAATTGTCTGAGTATTCGATTGCATCATATCACCTAGATTGTAACGCGATCGCCCTCTCTTTGAAGATGTGGCGATCGCTATTGTATTTTCAGTGTTTTTTGCTTTGGAGATTAAGTTAATTACTATTATTAAGTTAATTACTATTATTATGAAGGATAAGAAAATTGATTTAAATCACTTTCTTTTTGGGTAAATGCAAAAAAATAGTAAACTCTCCCTCAAAGCAAAGCTACGCAAAGAAGATATTTCTAGTATTCGATCGCATTAATTTTGACGGGTTCATTTTCTCTCAAACGTAAGGAGACGTTATATATAACGTCTCTACAATTCGTCAGAATAAATTAAATGTACTACTAGTAGTGCTTTTCATTAATTATGACGGGTTTATTTTTACTCAAAATTCTTTTCTCCCCCTGCTCCCCCTGCTCCCCCCACTCCCCCTGCTTGCCCTAACCCGTCAATTTTAATGAAAAGAGTACTAGTACTCCACCAGGTTAATTTTGAGGGGCATAGCGCGTACTAAATTATTCTTCCCCCTCCCTGCCCTACCCGTGATGCGGATGAGGGCATTTTCTAATTAAAGCTCGGCAGTTATTTTTTGTACTCGCAGCAAACCTTGTTTATCTTGTTTTTGATCGTAAATTTGGGCAGCTTTTTCAAAAGCTTGTTTGGCTCCAACAGGCTTATTTAATGCTAACAAAGATTTACCTTTAATTTCATAAGCTGCTGCATAATTGGGGTTACGTGCTATAGTGCGATCGCAATCTTCTATTGCATCTTCATATTTTTTACGAGCAAAACGACTCTTGCTTCTGTAGTAGTAAGCGTCAACATATTCTCGATTAATTTTGATGGCTTTATCAAAACGTTTGGTTGCTTCTTTATACTCGCCAATAGCATAACGGGCACGTCCTGAATTATAATAAGCTTCTGCCCAACGGTGAGAGTATTTAATTGCTCTACGAAAATCTTGTTCCGCAGCCTGATAGTTTTTCAAGGCGTATTGCCCTAAACCTCTATTGTTGTAAGCATCGGCATATTTGGAATTAAATCTAATCGCTTCTGTTGCATTACGAGTTGCTTTTGAATATTCTTTTTGCTGGAGGTAAACAGTTGCTTTGCCGTTATAAGCTCGATCGTATTTAGGGTTAAGACTAATTGCTCGATCGAAATCACCAAGTGCTAGTTGATATTTTTCTTGCTGAATGCGTAGATAACCCCGAAAACTATATGCTTTGGCGTAGCTAGGATTAACTTCTATTGCTTGATTATAATCATCAAGAGCACTTTGATAATTTTGTAATTGACTTTTAGCTAAACCTCTATAAGTATAAGCTGCTGCGGATCTAGAATCAATTTCTATTGCTCTACTATAATAGGTAATAGCGCTTTGATAATCACCTCGATCATAACGATTGTGTCCCCAGTTAATCAAGTCAGAAGCATCAGCAATAAAATTATCATCGGGAATGTATTTTATATCTAAATTCGCACCTCTTAAATCGGCATTGCGTAAACTCGCACCATCAAGCCTAACTCCAGTCAATTCTGCATATCGGAGATTAGCACCATCAAGGTTAGTATTGCTTAAATTAGCATCTTGAAGTTTGGCACTTCTTAAATTAGCATCTCTAAGATTAGCCCCGGATAAATTGGCACCTTTTAAGGATGTACCCTTAAAATCAAAATTCTTTAGATTCGCATATTTGAGATTAACTCTATCTAAAATAGCACCATTAAGATTAACGTACCTTAAGTTAACACCGGATAAATCAACACCAATTAAATTGACACCATAGAGATTAACATCATCAAGTTTTACACCCCTAAGTTTGGCATTAAATAAGTTGATACCAGTTAACTTAGCATCGCTCAAATCGGTGTAACTTAAATCGGCATAACTGAAATTGGCATTACGTAAATCCGCACCGGATAAATCAGCGTAACTTAAATCAGCATGACTCAAATTAGTACTGCGTAAATTAGCGCGATATAACTCGGCACGATTTAATTTTGCATAACTTAAATTGGCATAACTTAAATCAGAAGAATCTAAATCTGCTTTTCTGAGATTTTTACTACTCAAGTCGGCACTACTTAAATCACATCGATTGCATTTTTTTGTATCTAATAACTTTTTAACATCTTCTGGTTTTTCTGCGATCGCAGGATTTGTGATTAATACCGGTACACATAATATAAGGAAAATCGCAAACCTTTGAAATATTTTTTGAGAAATAATTCTGGATTTAAAGATTATTGTCATCATTGTTAACTAACTGCTGTTGTACGTTATAACTAACTACAAGAATCGATATCAGCCTTACGAATTGCGGCATGATGTATTTAGCCCCAGCTATAAAAAATTAAATACAGTAAAACTATGTAAATACACTAGTATTGACATCAAAATCAAGGAGAAGTTCCTTTATTATTAAGTACTATTACACAAGCCTGGGGAAACCAAAACAGTCAAGGGTTCCCACGATAATTTTTTTAGGGGAAAAAAAATCTCATGGGTGCCCGTCAAATAACAGACTTGAAGCAAAGAGAAGTTTGCTGTATCTTCCCTGTTATTACTTATTCTTGCTTTAAGCCTAAAAATTTATGCTACAGCTTGTTGATTATCTAATTATTGCTGTTTACTTAATTTCTATAGTAATATTTGGAATTTATCTCGAACGAAAAGCGCGCGCGGGTATCGATTCTTACTTTTTGGGAAACCGCAATATGCCTTGGTGGGTTTTGGGTGCTTCAGGAATGGCATCAAATACCGATTTGGCGGGTACGATGATTATCAGCGCTTTGATTTACGCCGTAGGTGCGAAAGGATTTTTTATCGAAATTCGCGGCGGTGTTGTATTAATCATGGCGATTTTGATGATTTTTATGGGTAAATGGAATCGACGCGCTCAGGTGATGACTTTAGCTGAATGGATGCGGTTGCGTTTTGGTGTGGGAAGGGAAGGAAATACGGCACGGATTATCAGCGCGATCGCAAATTTAATATTTGCAGTGGGTGCGATGAGCTATTTTACCGTTGCAGGTGGTAAATTTTTAGGTCAATTTCTCGGTATTAACGATGAACTTGCTTCCATTGCATTAGTTTCTCTAGCTTTAGTATACACGGCTGCGAGTGGTTTTTACGGGGTTGTTTGGACTGATGTTTTTCAAGGCATTTTGATTTTTGCAGCGATTATTTATGTTTGTGTTTTGGCACTACAAACTGCTGTTATTCCCGAAACATTTTCAGTTTCTATTCCTGCTGGGGAAGGGTTTGAATTACAACAATGGAACTTTGCAGATTGGAGTAGTATTTCACCATCCTTGACTCTAAAGTTACCGGGAGATTACTCCGTATTTAACTTATTCGGTGGGGTAATTTTCTTTTATCTTTTAAAAGTGTTTATGGAAGGTTTTGGCGGCGCTGGCGGCTATATGGTGCAACGTTATTTTGCAGCAAAGAGCGATCGTGAAGCGGGTTTACTTTCCCTATTTTGGATTCTTTTACTTTCATTTCGCTGGCCCCTCGTTACCGCTTTTGCGATGTTAGGCATTCATTACGGTGCAACTCAAAGTGTTATATCGGACCCAGAATTGATTTTGCCGACAGTAATTTCCGCATACGTGCCGGTAGGAATTAAAGGATTATTAATAGCTTGTTTTATTGCCGCAGCAATGTCCACTTTTGACTCTATCATCAACTCTAGCGCCGCTTACTGGGTTAAAGATATCTATCAAGCATATCTAAATCCTCAAGCTTCTCCTCGACAACTACTTACCCAAAGTCGTTTAGCATCGGTTGTCATTGTAGTGGTAGGGATGCTCTTTAGCTACCAAATCAAAAATATTAACGAAATCTGGGGATGGCTTACCTTGGGTTTAGGTGCGGGATTATCAATTCCTTTAGTATTACGGTGGTATTGGTGGCGTTTTAATGGTTATGGGTTTGCCGCTGGTACTGTTGCGGGAATGTTAGCAGCTATACTAACTAAAGCATTTATCATACCGAACTTAAATCAACCCCAATATCAAGAATATGCCTTGTTTCTCATCCCCAGTATTTCATCATTTATTGGTTGTTTAATCGGCACATTTTTTACCGAACCAACAAATTTACAAGTAATAGATAATTTCTATAAGGTTACCAGACCATTTGGTTTTTGGGGAGTCGTGCGAAAAAATCTTCCCCTCGTTACTCAGCAGAAAATTCAAAATGAAAATCGTCGAGATATTATTTCTACATTTATCGCAATTCCCTGGCAATTGACTTTATTCATGATGGGAATTACCTTCATGATGAAACGTTGGGATACTTTTGGTATTCTCTTAGCACTGTTTATTATGCTTTCAATTGCTTTGTATTTTAACTGGTTTAAATATCTTTCCAAAGAAGTGACGATTTCTGAAGATTTGTAATATATACTTAAGTATCCGAAAATTATAACGAAGCAAGAAGAAAGTTGGCTGGAATTGGGATGGGGATTTAAACCCCAACCCATTCACCCGGAGCGTAGGGCGTATCTTTCACCGTAGGTTGCCGGGGAATTAAACCCATATTTTAAGTTAAAGCTATTAAGTAGGTAGCTATAAATAAACCCGCGCTACATAACAGAATGTAAATTCGCATCACGGAAGCTTATTTCTACTCACTACTTACTTCTCAATACTCCCTTGTAATATATTGCACCGGAGGCGTGGTGTCTCCGGCTCCCCTTAATCGAAAACTCTTAAAATTCCATAGTAAAGTTTATTTGTGCCGACTTACTCACTGCCAGTATAAAAATTAAAAAACTACATGACACAGAAAAATTATTGTAAATTCGATAAGCTGAAAAAGCAGCTTTGTAAATTCAGAAAATGATCGCAATTAGCCCGACAATTTTAGCTCTCGACTTTGACGGTGTAATCTGTAACGGACTTATAGAATACTTCCAAACAGCTTGGCGTACTTATTGTAAAGTTTGGTCTTGTTCCAATCAAAGCCAAACAGAAGATTTAGCTAATAAATTTTATCGTCTTCGACCAGTAATTGAAACAGGTTGGGAAATGCCTGTTTTAATAAAAGCATTATTAGAAGGCTTTGAAGAAGACCAAATTTTCCAAGAATGGAAAGAGATATCCGTTAAAATTCTTCGTCAAAATGATTTTACTGCTCAAGAAATCGCCTACATTTTAGATAAACAGCGCGATGAGTGGATAGAAACAGATTTAGACAATTGGCTGAGTATGCATAAATTTTATCCTGGAATCGTAGAAAGAATAAAAAGTATATATAATACTCAAACTGCAATATATATAGTTACTACTAAAGAAGGACGTTTTGTCAAACAACTATTGCAAAAAGCAGACTTTGATTTACCTCAAGAAGCTATTTTTGGCAAAGAAGAGAAACGTCCTAAATACGAAATATTACGAGAATTAAAAGGAGAATCTGATTTTACAGTCAATTTATGGTTTATAGAAGACCGAATAAAAACGTTACAAAAAGTTAAAGAAAAAACAGATTTAGAAGATGTAGAACTATTTCTTGCCGACTGGGGCTATAATACTCCAACAGATAGGGAAGTTGCTCAAAAAGATATGCGAATTCAACTAATATCCCAGTCTCAGTTTGTCCAAGATTTTGATAAATGGCAAAATTAATCAGTGAGCAGTCAAGAGTGAGCAGTGAACAGTCAACAGTCAACAGTGAGCAGTCAACAGTGAAGAATTGTTTGTCTATAATTGGTAGCTTGTAATAAAGAATAAGTTAATTATTTTTTATTAGTTAATAGTTGATAAGTAAGTCGGCACAAATAAACCAAGCTACATTACAGCTTGGGTTAATTACCCTCAAACCCTTATTCCTATTGACTTTTGCCTATTGCCTATTGCCTTATCCCAATTACTATTTTCAATGCCAACCTACTTAGTTATTCTTACCATTATAAGATGTCCAAAGAATATTCCTACAACACTGTTCACTGCTCACTGTTCACTGACAATGCTGGATCTAAGTAAACTCGCCGGACAAATGTATGGATTGAGTCAACATTTGACTCAAGAAGCTGAAGCAAATCGTCAACGTTTAGAATTAGGGCAAAAACATCTTGAGGATGCCTTTACTCGACTCCCGGAATTAATTAAAATTCAAGAAAAATGGCGCGATCGCATTTTGTTTGCGAATGCTACTCCCATGGAACCCCTACACACTTGTATCGATATTGTGGTTCCTCCTAAGACTCATACTGTAATCGCTAACGATGGCTCTCAAATTGCCCCAAATCACCACGAAATTGCTTATTGTTATCTACTTAATATCGGTAGAGTTGTCTTACATTATGGACAAAATAAACACCCATTTCTAGATAGTTTACCGGAGATATTTTACCGTCCAGAAGATTTATATATGTCTCGACAATGGGGAATTAGAACCGAGGAATGGATGAGCTACCGACGCACGGCGAGTGAAGCGGTAATGTTATCGGAATTGGCGATCGCAGCGACGCAAAGAGTAGAAGGAGATAAGGAGATAAGGGGACAAGGGGACGAAGTGGAAGAAATTTCTACTTCCTCTACTGCTACTGCACAAAGAATACCAACCTTGGCAATGGTAGATGGTTCTTTAATTTACTGGTTTTTGGATCACTTACCTTTTGATGCTAAGGAACATATTTTACCGCCTATTTTGGATTCTTGGAAGAATTTGCGGGATGCGGGTATTCCTTTGATGGGTTATCTAAGTGCTTCGCGGAGTATTGAGGCAATGAATTTTTTCCGCTTGTCGGCTTGTCCTCACAAAGCACCGGATTGTATAAGTTTTTGCCCCAACCAAATGGAAAAGATTCCTTGTAAAGTCTTTGAAGGATTGCGAGATAGTACTTTGTGGTCAACTCAACTCAAACCGGGACAGCGCAGTCCTTTATGGCGAAGTAATTCTCGGATTTTAGATTTATATGAAGACCAGCAAATTTATTTCTGTTACGTTCATGTAGGCACGGAAATAGCACGTATAGAGGTCCCGGAGTGGGTTGCTAAAAATACTGAGATGTTTGATGAATCTTTGGGGTTAATGCTGGCGCAAGTTTATAAAGGATATGGTTATCCGGTAGCGTTAGCGGAAGCGCATAATCAAGCTGTTGTCAGGGGTGGAGATAGATCGCGCTTCTTCGGTTTATTGGAACGACAAATGATTAAAGCTGGCTTAAAAAATGTGGGAACTTCTTACAAGGAAACACGGAAGAGAGGAAGTATTGCTTAAATGAACTATTACTTGTTTGACACGCTTACAAAATATCTGTAATTTAATAATATCAACAAAATTGTTGGTTAATAGAGTGAGTTCAAATTCCGAGGCACGAGAACGAGTTCTAAAAGCAGCAGAACAGCTCTTTGTAGAACGTGGTTACGAAGCCGTTACCGTCAAAGATATTGCCAAGGCGGTAGGCATTCATCATGCCTCAATTTATCATCATATTCCGGGTGGTAAGTCGGCATTGTATGTTGAAGTAATGACGAGACATATGCAGCGTTATCGTGAAGGTATAAAAGCAGTAATAGATCGTGGCCAGGGCGATTTGCGAAAGCAGTTGCAACATATTGCAGCATGGATCATTTCACAGCCACCCGTGAATATTATTCGCTTGGAAACCAGTGATTTACCTTCTATCGGAGACACCCAAGCTGATAACATATCTAATCTTGCTTTTGAAGCCACACTACTGCCGATTATGAAAGTACTTGAAGATGCCAGGAATCGTGGCGAGATTGAACATCAAAATCTTGGATATATTGCAGGGGCAATTTTTGCTTCAATGGAGGCATTTCATGGGATTTCAAACAAATATGTCGATGGAAGTCGCCTATTGATGGCAAATAAATTAATTGAAGTGTTCATTCGAGGTATTAAAGTGTAGGAATTTTTTTTGTTTGAAAAACCAACAAAAATGTTGGTTGAAATTTTGGGAAAAGGAATAAGCAGGATAAAGAGTCAATAGTTGTCAGATTAATTTGAAAGGAGTAATTAGAGTGAAAATATTCAAGAATACTGAACAGGAAAGATCTTCCATTAATAAGGTTTGGATTTTGAGTTCGATCTTTGTCCTTATATTTCTTCTGTCTTTCTCAGGAACATTCAAGGGTATGATGTTGTATCTATCGCCGAATCTCAACTACTCGATGGCTCTGCAAACTAAGAATGAAAAAGAGAGTAAATCTTGGTTTCCAGCAGTATCAGCCTCTAATCTAGAAGGTCAAAAATTTAACTTACCCGGTGATTTTTCTGCATCTTATAACGTAGTTGTTCTAGCCTACACTCGGGAGCACCAATCCGATATAAACACGTGGCTGCCTCTGTTAAAACAGACAGAAACTGCAAATCCCGAAGTACGCTATTACGAATTACCCACATTACCCAACTGGAATGCAGCTGCCAGAGCTCAACTGGATCGATGGATGATAGAGGGTATTCCAAATAAGAGTACTCGCGAGCGTACCATCACACTATATCTAGATGTAGAAGCCTTTAACGATGCTTTAAATATAGACAATAGAGAAGAGATGCAAATCTTATTGGTTACAAAAGAAGGCAAGATACTCTGGCAAGAAAAAGGAAGTTTTTCGACAGCGAAAGGCGAAGCTCTCCTAGACGTGCTTGGAGAGCTGATGGAAAAAAGCTTAAACAGTAAGAGTAAATAGAAAAGCAGTTCACACAATTGCTATTAACCAATAAATCTTGCCATTTCTGAATACCTAAAATAGTGTCTTCCCCTTCTAAGTTTTTTCTTGGAGGGGATTTTATTACTTAGGTGAATGTATTTTTTATGCTACGTGTTAAGATAAGCTTCAGGCTTGATAAATAGTGTTTAATAGTAAAATTTTCAACTTCTCACTTCTCATTTCCCAATTACCAAACACGATTTTCATAAAAAACTGTTAACTTCGTAAATCTTTTGGGAAACCTATATTTAAGTATGAACTAGATAAATAGCCCTTGGAGGTTATACATCTATAGTTCAATGGAAATAAAGATTTTAAATCGTATTTATTACCATGCAAAAGAGCAATAAAGATGCCGATTACACCCTGATTTGCCAACTTCGAGCTAAGTTAAACTTAAAATCCGAGGCAGTGATATGAAAATTTCGATTAAATTTATCGCCTCTTCTACTTGCTTTGCAGGGTTGATAGCCGTTGTTTTAGCTGGAACTTCTTTATGGCAAAGTAAAACTTTACAAACTGCTAAACAAAATTTAGAAAAATCTAGTAGAGAAATTGAAGCAACTTTACAATTGAAAATTGATTTAAAAAAAGAAATTGATGTACTTAAGAATGATGTATTATTTGAAAATAAAAATTCAAATTTATCAAAATATCAAAACCAGTTTGTAGCTGACCTATATAAATTAGAAAACTTCAGACCAGATGCGAATGAAATAAAAGAAATTCGTCGCCAGCATGCCTTACTTTTACGCCTAAGTGAGAAAGTTAAAAATCGCAATAAAGCTTCATCAGAACGATATTTAGCAGAATATCAGCGAGATTTTAAAGCAATAAATGATTTGGCAAAAGAGATAGAATTATCTTTAGGAGATTTAGTAGATAGTACTCATAAAAAAGTCATAATCTTTGAAGATCAATTTCAGAGAATGAGGCGTATTTCCCAACTATTATCTTATGGAATTATAATCGCGATATTACTTGTTTTTATCAGTCAATTTTTCTTAATCATGCTTCCACTAATCTATTCTCTAGACAAATTACAAAAGGGAGCATCCGCAATTGGTTCAGGTAAACTCGATTATCGCTTAAATATTCGCACTAAAGATGAATTAGAGCAACTTGCTAACGAATTCAACTCCATGGCAGAAAAATTAACCGAATCTTATACCGAAATCATCGAAGGCAGCCAAGACTTAACCCAACTCAACCAAAATCTCCAAATGGAAATTGGCGATCGCACTTTAGCACAAGCAGAATTACAAAAAGCCCTAGATGAACTCAAAAGCACCCAAGCTCAACTGATTCAAACGGAGAAAATGTCTAGCTTGGGGCAAATGGTAGCGGGAGTTGCCCACGAAATCAACAATCCTGTAAGTTTCGTCTACGGCAATATCAATCATATAAATGAATATACACAAGATATTTTAGAATTAATCAAACTTTATCAACAGCAATTTCCTAATCCGGGAGAAGATATTGAAGAAAAACTTGAGGATATAGATTTAGATTTTGTAAAAGAAGATTTGCCCAAAATAATAACTTCAATGATAATGGGAGCAAATCGCATTCGTGAAATAGTCATGTCTTTACGCAACTTTTCTCGTCTTGATGAAGCCGACATGAAAGAAGTTGATATTCATGAAGGAATTGAAAGCACTCTATTAATATTACAAAACCGCCTCAAATCTAAATCAAATATAACTGGAATAGAAGTAATTAAAAATTATAATAAATTACCTAATATAGAGTGTTATCCCGGACAATTAAATCAAGCATTTATGAATATTATTAATAATGGAATAGATGTATTGGAAGAGGGAAGAGATAAACTCGGTATGGACAATCCGCAAATTTGTATTCATACCGAACTAATGGATAATAAAACAGCAGCAATAAGAATTACGGATAATGGAATGGGAATGACTCAACAAGTCAAAAATAAGTTATTCGATCCATTTTTTACAACTAAACCTGTAGGAAAAGGTACCGGTTTAGGTTTATCAATTACTTATCAGATAATAGTTGAAAAACATCAAGGTAGCCTACGCTGTGAATCACAACCAGGTAAAGGAACCGAATTCATCATTGAAATTCCTTTACATCAGGGAAGGGGTGGAGACAAGGTGATAGAAAGACAAGGAGACAATGACAAAGAAGTAGAGTTGGGAGTAATGAGTTAATAAATATTTACCTCAGACCTTAAACATGCAGACATGTAGACCTGTTTTCCCGTTACAATCAAGATTACATATGAAAAACTGTAGAAAAAATACAAGCATCGTCCCTGAAAATGCAAAATTTAGGAACTTTACAAACAACAGGGCTGGGTTTAGAACTGTTTCATACTCAAAGCAACACTTCCTTTGAAATTCTGCCGAATTATCCTGTTATTCGTATCGGCAAGCCAAACGAACAAGTTCCTATTGATATTGATGTTTTGGAATTACCCAATTCTGATATTATTTCGCGAGTACATGCAGAAATAATCGTAGAAAATAATACTTATTATTTAATCGATGTGGGTAGTTCTAATGGGACTTTTCTTAATGGTAATAAGCTCGAAACCCATATGCGCTATCAACTTAATTTAGGAGATATAATTGACCTTGGTCAAGATCGTAAATTCACTTTTCGATTTCAATACAAACAACAAACTCAGCAGACTGCTATTGCAACCAATCAATCTACAACTATCCAAGCTCAAGTTATCAATAACTTTCACCAAGTACAAACGGTAGACCGTAATAGTAAATTGCTTGGTTTAGCATCCATGGTTATAGGAGCATTAATCTTCGCTGCACATACTCGAATTGGTTTTGGTATTGGTTTTCCAACTATTTTATTCTGCATTGGGGGTGTTGTAATTATTTTACAGCGTCGAATAAATCCTATTTGGGGATATGCTCTGATAGGGCTTGGGGCTGGATTAATCCTGTTTTCCGGTAGACTATTTGCTTCAGCTAATCTTTTAGCTATCTTTGTCTCAGCTAGCTTGATATTTGCTGGATATAAGCTATTTCAAACCGGCAAAATCTTTGGTTATAATTTGAATTCCATCAAAAGATTGCTTAAAACAAGGAAAAAATAATAAGCAGTTAGGAGTTAATGAATAAGCTGTTACGCATCTAATTTGTACATTATTCTATTCAATATAGGACTTACGCAAGCCCCCCGAATAAATAGGGGGATTGGGGGGATATAAAATATCTGGAACACTATACTTTTCGTTATTGCTGCGTAAGTCCTACAATAGTGAGACCTGAAACTTTATTGAATTTTGAATGCCAGACTTTTGACAAGAGTATTGTGCATTTTTAATGCACAACAGCTTAATCCTCTGTGAGGTACCTACACTTCTCTAGGAGTAGGTGTAGACAAATCCGCGACTCTTCTTTGAAGACATTTTCTGAGCTTTCAGGGCGTGCGACATACCAACTTCTAATGATTAAATCGTATATAAATAAAAAAATAGTCCCCATTTTTACAAGTATTAAGAATTTATCTAGTAGTAAATCTAAAATTATGGTTCTTCAACACTTAGTATGCTAAACTAACATTTGAAATGCCAATTAAGTAAACATCTAGTTCTGAAATTATCAAAATTTCTAAATCCGTAACCAGAGCGTTTAATAAGTTTCAATTTATTATTAATGCCCTCAACTACACCACTAGTTGTACCATTATCAAAGTAAGCAATAATTTCATCAATCCACCGAATAATAGTTTTCTGACTAACTGGAAAGTATTTTTTCGCTTGATCTAGCCACATACCAAGTTTAAATAGTCCTGCTAACCAATCATACGTATCGTTAAAAATAATTATTATGTTCTCTTTTAGTTCATGCATTATTTTTAAGTTTGGAGATATTTGCTTGACTTCAGCAAGTTTTATTTTCTGTTCTTCATTTGAATTCAATTCATTCTTCAGTAAAGCATATTTACTTTTTTTCAATCCATTTAGAATTTTTTCGTATTCATCTATATCGGATTTTGATTTAGATTTTTTGATTAAATCTTCTAACTTTCGTTTTTCTAATTTTCTAGTCTTATCTAATTCTTGATTTATTTGTGTCATTACATGAAATCTATCTGCAACAACTTGTGCATTTGGCATTAGTTCATGGACTAGATTTTTATAACCCCGCCATAGGTCTATACTTACTTCCTCTACTTTATCTAAAATTTCTTTTCCCCATGAGTTGAGTGCTTTTCTGACTATTTCTTGTGTTCTTCCTTGTAAAATTGTAAGCAATTCAGACTTGTCCAAATCTACCAATACAGCACAGTAGTTTCCTTTACCTTTAACTAAAGCTATTTCATCAATACCAAGTCTTTTTAAATATGAAGGCTTTCTAATTGTTGCATTATTTGAAGCATCTTTGAGCATTCTTTCTATTTCTCTAGTAGTAACAATACCCTTTTCTGCAACACTATGAATATCTGAATCTAATACTT
>JBHJJJ010000006.1:0-19294 GCA_050042755.1 Rivularia sp. (in: cyanobacteria) | reverse complement strand
CTTGTAACGTTAGTGTCTCCTTCTAATGTGTCAACTATCCAGCACCACTCATGATCTGTAAAAACTTTGTCATTTTCTTCACTGAGGATACCATGATTGGGAAATTGAGTAGCGATCGCATTTCTAATTTCGTTATCAGCCCATTTATCGGCTTTTGTCACCAAACTACCATCGGCTTTATTGTCAGCTTGTACCTTGCCAAAGTCTTGCATTAACTGCTTTCCAACAGCTTCAGTAGTTTTTTGAGAAAATTCTAAAACAGTATTCCAGAAATCATTCATATTATTAATTGGGCATTGGTAATGGGGAATTGGGAATTGGGAATTGCTAATTGGTTACACTTGTTCCCACACTCCGGCTGGGAAAACATTTCAAGAGGCTCTGCCTCTACAGATAAACAAGGCAGAGTCTTCCAAACTGTATTCCCAGGTTCCACCTGGGAACAAGAAAAAAGCAAATGATAATTGATAATTGATTTAATCCAACTCATTTTCCAAAATAGAACCGATCGCCACTTTGGCATTTTTTTGAAATTCTTTGACACTGATTTTACCCAACAATAAAATAGCGAAAATCATTCCTATTGCTTGCAGAAAAAAGACTAATCCATAAGCCATTGCTGGTACGTCAAATAGCATTTTACCTAAGTTTAGAAATCCTCCACCAAGTACTGTTGCAGAACCTCTTGCCATTGCTTGCGCTAATCCCCAAGCGCCAATAAAGGTACCCGCAGTTTCCGCCGCCGTCAAATCTAACATCAAGCTAGTAGCCCCTGCTGTGAGCATTCCAGATGATAAACCGAAAAACAGCAAACTACCCATCAATAAGCTTTTACTGGCGGTAAATCCTGCCATAATAATTAAAATATTGCTGACTGCCGCGCTGATACATCCAAATTTAGTGGTATTTTTCTTTCCCAAACGCGGTACTACTAAAAAGCCAGTTGAAGCAATTCCAATTAAAGTTCCAATACCAAAAGGAACATTTAATCTTGTAGTTTCGGCAATACACATCCCAAACACTTCACCACCATAGGGTTCCAGCACTGAATCTTGCATAAAAAGGCTAATACTTAATACTAGTAAAAACCCGAAAAATAGACCCGTTTGGCGGTTGGCAGTTAGAACTTTTAATGCTTGATTTAAAGTTATTTGATCTTCCCTTTCTGTAACTGTAGAACGCAAAGAGTAACGAGAATATTTTTTTTCTACACCGAAAGTTGCCAATATACATAGTCCGAAAACTAAAGCTGGCATCATAATAAATACGGGGTTGATTGTAGCTTTTAGTTGGGCAATATTAGCTACTTCGCCAACTTGAGAAGGATTATAAGACAAAATAGCCGCGCCGCAAATTTCTGGCGTTTCTAGCAACCTAGAACTGACAATTGCCCCTATTACAATACCAACCATCAACATTGACCATACAACCCCGATCAATTTAGAACGGTTGTCTTCATCTGTGACATCTACTAACAAAGCTGCAAAAGGAGTAGAACTTGCACTGAGAGCTAAACCATAAAGTGCAAAAATAAATGCCAGTATTGCAGCCCAAGCATAAGTTTGAAAACTCCATCCACTGGCTTGCAAGCTATAGCCCAACTGCCAAACTGCTTGCAGCGCAATAAAAGAAATAACAGTAAAAAAAGCTGCACCGATCCATACATACCCAGAACGATGGTAGCCGCCAATCGGTTTCGCGTCGGACATTTGCCCAAACAAAACCCGCGCCGGGCTGACAAACTGGTACATAGCGATCGCACCAGCGGCAATTAAGGGTAAAACCTTCAGTTCGTCAATCATAACTCGATTAAGTACCCCCAATGTCAGGAGGGACATAATACCAAGCCCCATTTGGAACAAACCCAAACGGAACATCGTTAAAATCTTGATTCTAGGAAGCGATTTTAATTTGTCTGAGTTGTTGGATTCTGGTGATGGTAAAGAATCGCTGTTTGCCATAACTACTTAAAGGTAAAAATATAAATAGATCGGAAGTAACCATAGATATGCGTCGAAGCTTATCTAATTTATTCAGTGGCTACTTTCGCTATTATCTCATTACTATTTATTCATGAATAATTTCTTGTAGGAACAGCATCTAGATTTAAATTTGTCAGCAAGATATAATTAAAACCTTTTTTCGCGTTAACAGCGATACACTTAAATGTAAAGTATTGTAAAAATATTTAGTTAACAGTGGAAAGCATCACATTAGGAAAAAATGGTCTATCAGTTACCCCTCTGTGTCTGGGTACTTGGGCTTGGGGTGATAAATTATTTTGGAATTATGGCGACGAATATGGTTCCGAACAAGTAGAACAAGCTTTTAATGCTGCAATTGAAGCTGGTACTACGTTTTTTGACACGGCGGAAGTCTACGGGTTAGGACTTTCAGAAGAATTGATCGGACAGTTTATGAAAAAAACCGACAAACAGGTGCAAATAGCCACGAAGTTTGCTCCTTTACCTTGGCGATTTTCTGCTGAATCTGTCTCTGATGCGTTGACAGAAAGTCTTAAACGCCTCCAAGTAGAACAAATAGCATTGTATCAGGTACATTGGCCCTTCGCTTTTTTTATGAGCCAAGAAACATTGATGAATGCCTTGGCAACGGAAGTGGAAAAGGGCAGAATTTCAGCAATTGGGGTGAGTAATTATTCTCAAAGTCAAATGCAAGAGGCACATCAAATTTTAGCTCGTCGCGGTATACCTTTGGCTGTTAATCAGGTACGTTATTCTTTATTAACTCGTCAAGTTGAAAGTCAAGGAATCATCGCCACAGCAAAACAATTAGGCGTAACAATTTTGGCTTATAGCCCTTTAGCTCAAGGATTGCTTACGGGTAAATACGCTGTAGACAATAGTATAAATCCTAGCGGTGCAAGAAAAATAGACCCGCGATTTAGCAAAGAAAACTTACAAAAAATTGAGCCGGTAATTTCTTTATTAAGAACTATTAGCGAAAAATATAATTGTACTCCCGCGCAAGTTGCTCTCAATTGGTTAATCGCTCAAGGTAATGTGATTCCTATTTCCGGGGTAAAAACAGCAGAACAAGTTAAACAAAATGCTGGTGCTTTGGGTTGGAAGCTAACCGATGATGAAATTATTCAATTAAATGAAGTTAGCCGCCCTTGGTTAAATTAAACAGTTCTATAATCTGCATTAAATTCTTAGAAAATAAGGAGATTAAGAAACCCGCTATTTAAAAAAAATAGTGGGTTTCGTAAAACTATAAATTATTACAACTCATATCAAGTTCAGATGAAAGCTTCTATATTTTGCGCTAAAGCGCGACTACAAACATTTTTTACAAGTAATTGACTAACTTGAGATTGTTTAAAATTACGATATTAAACTGAATTAAATTCATAAATAATTACTGGCTCCATTGCTATCTTTTGAAGATTCTTCCTATCTAGTCGGAAGGATAAATCTTGCATTGGAACCAGTTACTTTGTTCTTTGATAAACTTGGCTTAAATTATTTCTAATATCAAGTTCGATTGAACGCTACGCTTATGTTTGGTTGTATTTTAACTAATAACCATTCAAAAGATGCCAGTTCGCTATTAGCTTTTAACAGCCTCATCAATAACTTAAGTGGTCAAACGAACCTGATATAATTTAAGATTTCATCCAATTAAGAATGAAAATTTTATTTCTCTACCAGTAGAGTTACTCTAAACGAAATATAAAATTCTATAACTAGTAGAGATGATCTTAATGCTTAAGATGCCGATTCTTGAGCGGCGCTGGAATTTAATTGATTTTGATGCATAGAAGATTCTCGATGGTTTGATTTTAGTTTTGGCTTGGGGGTTGCACCACCACCATTATTACCACCGCGTTTTCCATCTCTATTTTTGCCATCCTGTACCCAACGACGGTTTCTATCGCCAGAGGAGCGACGTGATGAAGAACGTAGTTTGGGTTTTGGTGAAGAATAGCTTGCATCTTCTTCGGGTATGCTGTCTGCTTTTAACCAATCTGGGCGGGTTTGATCGTAAGCAATTTGTAAAGCTGCTGCTGCAATAGCATGAGCATCATATTCTTCGCTTAGTTCGCGCACGATAGGCAAAAATGAAGCCAAACGTTCGCCACTCAAAGCTTCTTTTACCTGAACTTGCAATTTTTCCAACTGTCGCGCTTCAATTTGGGCGCGGGTAGGAATAGAAAGCATTTGCCAACTTTGGCGGTTGTGGCGTTCGATAACTTGCTGTTTACGTCGCTCAAATGGTTGTACCAAAGAAATCGCTGTTCCTTCTTTACCAGCCCTGCCAGTACGCCCAATACGGTGAACGTAGGTTTCTACACTATCGGGTAAATCAAAGTTTATGACGTGGGTAAGCTCATCAACATCCAAACCCCTCGCAGCAATATCAGTTGCTACTACCCAACGAACTTGACGATTGCGGAAACGTCCTAACAATCTTTCCCGTGCTTGTTGCGATAAATCACCGTGGTATTCATCCACGCTGTGCCCTGCTGCTTGTAACTGATTGGTAAGTTCGGCAGCGGTGCGTCGGGTACGAACAAAGATTAATGCTGTCTCGGGATCTTCCATTTCCAAGATCGGCTGTAATGCCCTTGCTTTCGTCCAGTGACGAGGTATCAAGTAAGCTACCTGATTAATTTTATTTGGAGCGGCTTTTGGTTGTTGAACCGTTACTGTTACGGGATCGTTTAAAAACTTGTTCACCAACTGACGAATTGATGGCGGCATTGTCGCCGAAAATAAAGCTGTCTGACGCTCTGTTGGCGCTTTAGAAAGGATTTTTTCGACATCGTCGATAAAGCCCATACTCAACATTTCATCAGCTTCATCCAACACAAACCACTTTACATGGTCGAGCTTTAGACAACCCCTGTCTAATAAATCAATTACTCGCCCAGGAGTACCTACAACAACATGAACTCCACGTTTTAGCTGCATCATTTGACGATCTATTGATTGGCCGCCATAAATTGCCAATATTTTCAATCTTTGGCTGCCAACAAATTCAGCAATAGCACTGTGAACCTGAATTGCTAGTTCGCGAGTCGGTGCCAAAACTACAGCTTGTACTACCTTTTGACTAACATCTATCCGCTCTAAAATCGGTAGGGAAAATGCTGCTGTTTTACCGGTTCCAGTCTGAGATTGACCTACTACATCGCGCCCCGACAACAATTGAGGAATTGCTTGTTGTTGAATATTAGTCGGTGTTGTATAACCAAGTTTTTCTAGTTGTGCCAGGCGTTGGTCTGAAATCCCTAAATCTTCAAAAGTAAGACTCATTAATTCTCCTATGTTTTAAGTTTAATCTTCAATTAGTCATTATTTGTGTTAGTTGATTCTCTATTAGTCAAGCAAAATCGATAACCAACGGCTAAATTCAGAGCAAAATTTAAACAACTTTTCCGTACAAGTCGTATATATCAGCTTCCTGAATTTCTACCGGTACAATTGCTCCTAAACTTGCTTCTCCACGAACATATACTTGTCCGTCAACTTCTGGAGCGAATCTACCAGAACGACCGATGAATTCTCCCGTACTTGGATTTTCTTGCTCAATTAACACATTAACTACTTTGCCAATTTCTAGTTGATTTTTTTTCCAAGAAATCGGTTGCTGAATTTGCATTAACGCATCTCGCCGCTCATCCATTAATTGTTGCGGCAATTGAAAAGGTAAATTATACGCTTTTGTTCCTTCCTCCGGTGAAAAAGTAAAAACACCTACATGATCGAATTGATGACGTTCGACAAACTGGCATAAATGCCCGAAATGTTCATCTGTTTCGCCAGGAAAACCCACAATGAAGGTTGTTCGCAGCACCGCATCCGGCAATGCTTGCTTTATGCGCTCGATGACTGTATCGTTCACCTGCCCTTGCCAAGGACGATTCATAGCGCGAAGAATTTCAGGATGGGAATGTTGTAATGGCAAATCTAGGTAAGGTAAAATATTATCTGTTTCTTCGATCGCCAAAATTACATCTGGGGTTAGTCCCGTAGGATAAGCATAGTGCATCCTAATCAACGGTATATCCACCTTACCCAGAGATCTAAGCAATTCTGCTAATCGGGGTTCATTGTAAATATCTATACCGTAATTTGTAGTGATTTGGGAAATTAATATTATCTCCCGCACTCCTTGAGATGCCAACTGCTCTGCTTCAGCAACTATTGATTCAATAGTACGCGAACGTTGCTTCCCTCGTAGATGAGGAATTATACAAAATGCACAACGATAGTCGCACCCTTCTGCAACCCTTAAGTAAGCTACACTTTCACATGTAGTCCGATAGCGAGGTGTTGTTTCATCTGCAATAAAAGTAGGTTCGGCGCTTACTTCCTAGACACGCTCGCCAAGCTGGGTTCGCTCTATTACATTTACGATTTTGTTGTAATCACCCGTACCTACAACCGCTACTGCTTCTGGCAATTCCTCCAATAATTCCTCTTGGAAATGCTGTGCCATGCAGCCGGTAATCACGATCTTCTTATCAGCCTCTGCTAATTCTACTAAGGTTTTAACAGACTCTTCTCTTGCTGCTGCGATAAAACTACAAGTATTGACAATTACATAGTCCGCTAATTCTTCATTACAATCAACGCTATAACCTGCTTCTACCAAGAGACCAAGCATATGCTCTGTATCAATTCTATTTTTCTCGCAGCCTAGGTGAGAAATTGCAATTGTTGGCTTATCACCCATATTTTTAAAAAAATTACTTTTTCGATTTATAATTCTCAGTTATGGCTATTTAATAGAGGAATTTTGCCGCTGATAAATTGCAATAATCCTAAATATTATCCATATTACTTATACGTTATACCTATTTGATCGCAGTAAAATATTAAGTCAGATTTGTCTAAAAAATCACACAAAAATATTCCTATAAATTATTTCTTTCACATCAATAACAAATAGTTTTTCACCGTTCGTTACTCAGCCAATTGAATTACTTTCACCTAAATACATTGTTGGTGTTTTACATTACCTTAATCCGTGCAATACTGATTTACTCGTTAGGAAGCAGCCGACTAACATCGGCTTTTGTTGAGAAGTCGCTACCCTAAAGGAAATCGCAGGCTGAGTTACGCTTTTGCGCTTTTGTAATGTTACCTCTTTACCGAACGATTGCCTGTATCTGTGGCAGACAAAATACTACCTCAGTTGAAGCTGCAAGACGCAGGACGGCGAGTGGCCGACTCCTCTCGTGTCATATTTTATCTTAACATATCTTATGAAATTTTTTTGTCAAATTCCATCTTTAGAAGGAGGTTTCTTTGCTTCGATATGTAAAACTTTCTTTCTTTTGTGAGAGAATTACTCGCAGTTTTGCAAAACATTAAAAGCAAGTCGTCATGTATTTATTCATTCTAAATTCGATATAGCAGTAATACAGGTAAAATAGTCCTCATATGTTTTGTCCTTGGTGAAGCCAAGTTTCCTTACTCATGTTCCGGGCGATTGATTCTATTGTCAACTGTACCGACGTATATCTTGTCTTGCTCAGTCAAGGGCTCCCAATAGAATTTTTTTCTCTTAAAAAAATATATTGGGTACCCGTCAAGCATAATACATGGGCAGTCGCAATGGTAATACCGCCAGTTAATTTACAAAAAGAAAAAGAGTTTTAACTCAGTTGTTACTTTCCCGTGCAAATTAATGACATCAGTAGACAGTTAATCACAAATTTTTACTGCTATCGAGGTGTTTGATTTTTGTGAAAAAATAATCACGCCTGGCTATAGGATTCTTGATTAAGATGTGAAAACTTGGCAATTATTAGATCAATTGACAACCAGAAAACAGCATATAGCTGCAAATTTCCTTTGAACTCAAAAGCGCAGACGGCTCAGCCGTGCAAGCCTAAAGACGGATAACCGCTCTCATGGGACCGTTGAAGTAGGAAGTAATCTCTGGTAAGTGTTGGCTTTACAGAATTGCAGAGGCACTTCTTACCTTTATTGCTGGTAAAACATAAGATCGAGTTGCGACTGCGGAAACTACCGTAACGCAATATCTCCCCACTGCGCTGGCTAAAAAAAACTACCGATCTCGCTCGCGCGCATTCCATAAAAGCTTCCGTAAAAGAAAAAGACGTGGACTTATATCAGTTATTTAAAACACGAAGACCAATTATTGGTGTGGTTCACCTGTTACCACTGCCTACCTCGCCGCGCTGGGGAGGTAGTCTCAAAGCAGTAATTGACCGTGCAGAACAAGAAGCTGTCGCCCTTGCTAGTGGGGGAGTGGACGGCATTATTATCGAGAATTTTTTTGATGCACCCTTTACTAAGAATCAGGTAGATCCAGCGGTTGTCAGTACCATGACTATTGTGGTACAGCGAATACAAAATCTTGTAACTCTACCTTTAGGCTTAAATGTTTTACGGAATGATGCCAAAAGTGCGATCGCGATCGCGAGTTGTGCTGGAGCGCAATTTATCCGAGTAAATGTGTTAACTGGGGTAATGGCAACAGATCAAGGATTAATTGAAGGAGAAGCCCATCAATTACTAATATACCGTCGAGAATTGGACAGTGAAGTCAAAATTATTGCCGACGTGTTGGTGAAGCACGCTCGTCCTTTAGGTTCAGTTAACTTGACTACCGCCGTCCAAGATACAATCGAACGTGGATTAGCAGATGCGGTAATTTTGTCAGGCTGGGCTACGGGTAATCCTCCCAATTGTGAAGACTTAGAATTAGCATCTAATGCGGCAAAAGGTACTCCGGTGTTTGTTGGTAGTGGAGCAAGCTGGGATAATATTGCTTCACTAATGCGGGCTGCGGATGGTGTCATAGTTTCCAGTTCCTTGAAGCGTCACGGTAGCCGCGAACAAACAATTGACCCCATCCGTGTCAGTCAATTCGTGGAAGCTGCACAGCGCAATTTTAATTGCAAAGGTGAAACCGAATCAATTTCTTCTCTCAAGCTACATTCTTAGGAACGGAAATTGGGAATAGGAGTGGTTTGCACTTGTAGTGATTAGTAACAAATTCAATGAGCAACAATATTTTATTGTTTGAATCCTTGAGGACTATTTATTCTAAGTCCAGTTAGCCTAGAATTAATTTCTTAAGTTTCGAGTCAATCATAGTTTCAACTAAATCTGGCTATGATATACCGGATTTTAATTACTGCCGGAATACAGACTTAGAATGATACATCCTACATTGATTCTCGACCTTTGATTTCCTAATCCCAATTAATAATGTTTTAGCTTATGATTCGTCGTCGTTCTACTCCTTGGATTCATCGCTTCTCGCGTTTACTAATCGCAGGAATTGCTTCCTGTGGTGCTTTAGTTACGGGTTATTTGACCATAGTTAAGTTGACAGGAGGAGAAGCTGGTTGTACTGCCTCTTCTGCTGCTGGGGGTTCCGGTGCTGGATGTAATAGCGTTCTTTCTAGCCCTTGGGCAACAGTTCTCGGACAACCATTAGCTTTGTTCGGCTTTCTGGCATATTTCAGTATGTTAGTATTTGCTCTTGCGCCTTTGCTTTTGAAAGGTGCTGAGAATAAAGAACAGCGACTAAAGCTGGAAAATTTAACATGGACGTTTTTGCTGATAGGCTCAATTTCCATGACAGTTTTCAGCAGTTATTTAATGTACGTGCTATTTAGCCAAATCAAAACAGTTTGTCCCTACTGTATTGCATCAGCTTTATTTTCCTTAACGATGCTGTTACTAACTGTTCTCGGTCGTATTTGGGAAGATATAGGACAAATCTTATTTACTGGAGTTATTGTCGGCATGGTAACCCTAATAGGTACATTAGGCGTTTATGCTGGTGTCACACCTGATGGAACTCCTGCTCAGTCAGATACAGGCGGAGCTATTAGTTTTATTCCCAAAGAGAATCCTAAACCAGGAGTCGGTTGGGAAATCACCACCACCTCTGGAGAAGCGGAAATCGCATTAGCCCGCCACCTTAAAGAAATTGGTGCCAAAGAATATATTGCTTGGTGGTGTCCTCATTGCCACGATCAAAAGCTATTGTCTGGTAAGGAAGCTTATAAGGAAGTTCCTTACACAGATTGCGCTCCGGCTAATAATCCCAATGCTCAAAAACCGGAGTGTAAAGCTGCTGGTATTCAAAGCTATCCCACTTGGAAAATAAAGGGTAAAACCTATCAGGGAGCACAGAGTCTTGAGGAACTAGCAAAAGTTTCTGGTTATGAAGGCCCCACTAACTTTAAATACTATTTGCGTCGTTGAGATAGTTCAATTTTTTGGTTAGAAACGTACAACAATCAAATTTAAAAAGTCAACTGAGGTGTCTGCTTCAGTTGACTTTTTATTTGAGATATGAATTTAGGGAACGTTATAAAAGGGAGAGAATAACTTGTTCTTTTGATTCATTATTTTGTATGGCACTAAAAATTGTATCTATGACTATCAGATAAGCAAATACACGTAAGTGAATTCCCTGAGAAGTTATTTCATAAGCTTTGCTGTGAGATTAATCTAAACAAAATTAATAATAATTAAAGATTAGTAATAAAAAAATATTTTACCCCTTTATATAAATGACTCGTGGATAGCTAGACAGTATGAAGAACTAAAAATTTACATATAAATATCAATAATTTACGATCTACTACTTGCCGATAGCATGTTTCTGTAAGTACCCTTTTAATATGTAGCATCAGTACTTATACTAAGCGAGTATCGATCGCGACTTTCAAAAGTTCCTATTAGTTCTCGTAAATATGGTTGTTGACAAGCTTATTAAAGGGAACCATGCTCGGCTAAAACAGAAAACAGGGATATTTAAGTAAATAACTAGAACTTTTCAATCTCCACCCGTACATGTACTGAAATAGATTTGATTCGGACGTTCGGTTTAATTTACTCAAATCTCTAAATGCAAAATATAGTTATTACCCTGAGTGTATTAACGATTATTTAGCAAATTATTCACTTAACTATTTTTCTCCCAATCAGGCAATGGGAATGAGAAGAAAGCTCGGTAAAGATTTACAAAAGTCTATCTTTGCATTACAACAAAAACTTTTCAGAAGACACAGAGAATTAATAACCGCTTCTAGCGTTGTATTTTGTGTATTTGTATTGCGTTACTTTGGGTTATTGCAACCTTTAGAATTGAAAGCTTTAGACCAGTTTTTTCAATTGCGTCCAATTGAAGCTTCTCAAGAACGCATCACCATAGTAGCGATAGATGAAGCTTCTTTACGGGAATTCGGTTCCCCTATTTCTGATGGTAAAGTTGCTGAATTATTACAAAAAATACAAGATTATAAACCCCGTGCTATTGGTTTAGATATTTATAGAGATTTAACAGTACCGCCTGGCAGTACAAAACTCAGGCAGGTGTTCAAATCAGTACCGAATTTAATCGGCATTGAACTGCTCTCAGATAATCAAAATGACAGGGTTGCTCCACCACCTATATTAAGTCAGAAAGGTCAAGTCGGTCTTAATAACACAATTGCAGATGTTGATGGTAAAGTACGTCGAGGCTTATTATATGCTCACCTTGAGAATAAGGCATATGAAAGCTTTGCTTTAAAATTGGCAAAACTGTATTTAAAATCAGAAGGTATTAGACCTCAAAGAGCAAAAAATTCTCCGTATTTACAATTAGGCAAAGCTAAATTTATTCGATTTGAAAGAAATCATGGCGGCTATGTACAAGCGGATGATGGTGGCTATCAGTTTTTATCTAATTTTCCTAAACCTGCTTGTAAAGAAAGCTGTGATGATAAAACATATGGTTTTCGCAGGGTGTCTCTGAGAAAAGTATTAAGTGGAGATATACCCAAAAATTGGATGGAAGATCGCATCGTGCTAATTGGTTCTACAGCACCCAGCTTAAAAGATTTAAAGTTGACTCCATACTATAGCAGTTTTATGGACGAAAAACCCCAGTCTATGGCTGGTGTCGAATTGCAAGCTTATTTTATTCACGAAATTATTTCCGCATCTCTCGAAGGAAGACAATTACTCAGAGTTTTGTCAGAACCTATAGAATACTTATGGATTGCAATTTGGGCTTATATCGGCGCGATCGCTAGGTGGCGAATTAGAAGTTCAAGTAAGAATTTATTATTAGTATTATTGTTTAATTTAATACTAACGGGTGGTGCTTATCTTTTATTTTTAAAAGGTTGGTGGATTCCCTTGATTCCTACCTTAATAACTTATATTTGTTCAGTAATTTTTATTACTGCTCAAATTGCTCACATGCAAGAGCAGGGAAAACGTTCTAAAGAGTTTTTGCAACAAGTAATCAATACGGTAGCAGATCCGATTTTTGTCAAGAATGAAAAGCATCAATGGATAGTTTTAAATGATGCCTATTGTCGGCTAATTGATTTTCCAAAACAAAAGTTAATCGATCGGTTCGACTATAATTTTTTCCCCAGAGATGAAGCTGATGCTTTTAGAGAAAAGGATGAATATGTTTTCAAAACTCAAAAATTACTGGAAGACGAAGAAAAATTCACGGATATGAATGGCGATATTCATCTAATTGCAACTAAACGTTCGCTTCATAAAGATGCAGCAGGCAATTTATTTTTAGTTGGAGTAATTCGCGATATTACCAAACGCAAACTTCTGGAAGAGGAACTTAAGCGTGCTGCTGATGAATTATCTCGTTCTAATAAAGAACTGAAACTTCAAGAAGATCATTTACGTTATATGGCTTATCACGATGCTCTTACTGGACTACCAAATCGTAAAGCTTTTGCCGAAAAACTTCATGAATCTCTATCTTGGGCAGAAAATGGTAATAACTTAGTCGCCTTACTATTTGTCGATTTAGATGGTTTTAAGCAAGTAAATGACTCCTTGGGACACGAAATGGGCGATTTATTATTAGTTACAGTCGCCCAGCGACTCAATAATTGCTTACGCGGTAGCGATACTGTTTCTCGCTTGGGTGGTGACGAGTTCACCATCATCTTACGCAGGATTCCCAAACCAGAAGTAGCTGCAAAAATCGCAGACAAAATTCTCGCAAGTATTACAGAACCAATTGCTCTAGACACCCACAACGCTAGAGTTTCCGCCAGTATCGGTATAAGTATTTATCCACACACGGCTTGTGACTCAGAAACATTAATTAAACAAGCTGATGCTGCAATGTACCGTGCGAAGCATCTCGGAAAAAATCGTTATGAATTTGCAGAATAAGTCGTTACTTGATCGAGCGGCTCAGTATATTTAGTGAAGTAAAGCCTATATTGGCATACCATAAAATCTTTTTTTTACATGAGAATGGCCGCAACTCGCATATTTTTTTGTAGAGGCACGTGAGCTTTCGATTGATTTTTAACGCAATAATAAGGCAGGGTATTGTGAGAATTACCTAAGTCCTCTTACGGAATTAAACTAAAAATTTAAATATACCTGTAATCGAGTAATTACCAGCCTGTGAACTAATTATGTACTAATATTCTAATTATAAGTATCCTAAGCAACTTATAGTTACTTGTTGATTTATGTTTAAATGTTAAGCTATGTAACAAAATGCCATAATGGCAACATTATGCTTTATTTTTTAGTTATTTTCTCTGATGAAGATTTATTAATCAAAGGGTGTTTGTGAGAAAAATCAGTATTTATTCTGTTTGGTAGTTAGACTCACACTGTAATTTCACTTAAAATATTAAAATATTTTGAAGAAATTTTCTGAGTAAATGTTCTCATAATGAATTTACGCCTATGTCTAACTAACGAGGGATGCCAAAGAGTCTATATTAGTATTAATACTGATTTGCATGGATCCCTGATAGTGAAGTTGTCTTTACCTTAAGAATGTAATTTTCTTGTAGTCGCAAATTCTTAGGTAATTCTTCTCCTTTTATAGGAAAATTAAATTAAGCTTAAACAAACCTTAATTTTAAAAACCGTAAATACACGCATACTAAACGACGATAGCTCTAGTAAATGCACTGAAATAAAACTGCTCTATGAATATTCACGTAAGTAAACCCGGTTTCATAAAAAATAGTTTGAGAATTAGTGGCGCAATAGTTCTTGTTCTTGGAGCTTCTTTAATAATTCCTAAGATTGCTGATGCAGCAGGAACTTTAAATCATATGGTTCACAATAATTCCACTTCTGAGCCACGGAATAATGCCGATGAATATGAAGCAAATCTTCAAGATTCCTTGAACGAATATGAACCACCTGATTTTGGTCGTCCTTTGAGTGCTTACGGTAGTGGTACGCGCTGATATAAACTTTTTTTAGCACCATGATGGGTTCTTTATTTCGGAGCGAAAGCAAAGTCTCTCAGGCACGGTAGTTTTGTGTTTGCGCGTTACATGAAATCCCCTATATATTATGTTTTCTTGAGAATGTTTGGAAGACCACGGGAGGTTCTAAAAATAGAATATCTCTATCCACATACATTGCACCAACTCGGGTAATTGACTCAGCAACGGCAGCGACTATCGCTCCGGATTATGTTGGTGCATGAGTCCAATACCTTATTTTGTGTTTCCTTATGGATCCAAGTTTCACAAAAGGGCAATGTCGGCGAACATCCATATCTCAATTAAGCCTACCCTACAATCAAAAACTTGCTATCTGGGACCATTTATATAACTAAATGATTTAATAATTAACTTAATAATTATAAATATGACTCTTTAAATTTAGTAAAAATCTTCATTCTATTTTAATAGTTAGATAAACAGTAGTCGCAGTAAGGCACGTCGGTATATTTTTAACATAGTTTTTTATCCTGCAAGATGGGAATCTTAGTTGCTAACAACAGCTTCTTTCCACCAATGATGATTCTGTACTAAGGTATGAGCTTGCTGATTGGGGTTGGGCTGGGGATAATCTAGACGATAATGTCCTCCACGACTTTCAGTTCTATAGGCAGCGCTTTTTAGAATCAAATAGGCTACGTCAAGTAAGTTATGCACTTGTGTCCACAGCAGCAGTTGTTGTCGAGCATCGGGTGATGTAAAACTGGCTGATTTTTGCGGTTCTAAAGAAAGTAATAATTTACTCAATTTGAGTTCTGCAAATTCTTTTTGCCAAGATTCTATATGAGAAAGTGCTTTATCTAAGCTTGATTGCTCTCGAGATATTCCAGCAGATTGCCAAACTAAACGGGGTATTTCACTTCGTAATTCTTGTAAATATTTAAATTCTTCTTCTATATCTTCGGAGCTAATCTCAAATTTATCTGAAGGATAAGATTGATGAGAATATACAGTATTTTCTAACTTCAGCTCGGACATTTGAGCGCCGAAAACTATACATTCAAGCAATGAGTTGCTTGCCAAGCGATTAGCCCCATGCACCCCCGTGCTAGCGGTTTCTCCAACAGCGTATACACCCGGAATACTAGTGCGATTCATCAAGTCTGTTTGAATGCCACCCATCCAATAGTGAGCAGCCGGCGCGACGGGAATGGGTTCGGATAATACATCAATTCCCCATTTTTGGCAAACTTTGACAATATTGGGAAAGCGATGACGAATTTTTTCGGGGGCAATAGGGCGCATATCCAACCACACATTCGCAGTAGTGGGGTCATTTTCTGTTTTTTGTAGGTGAGTAAAAATAGCACGACTAACTATATCTCTAGGTGCGAGTTCCCCTGATGGATGATAATCGAATGTAAAGCGCCGCCCTTCATTATCAACCAAATGTGCCCCTTCTCCACGCACTGCTTCGCTAATTAAAAATCGATCGGCACCTGGTTTAGTTAAAGCTGTGGGATGAAACTGGATGAATTCCAAATCTCTCAAAATTCCTCCAGCACGCCATGCTATAGCAACACCATCACCAGTGCTGATAGCTGGATTTGTTGTTTGAGCAAAAACTTGCCCTCCGCCTCCTGTGGCTAGTATTACTGCACTAGCCTGTACCCATCTAACTTCACCTTGATAAAATAAACTAATTCCTTGGGCTTGTTTAGTTTCAGGATGTATCCATAAACTTAATGCTAAAGCTTGTTGAATTATTTTGATGTTCTGCCTTTGCAATACTTGGGCACTGAGAGTGTCGATCACTTGGGAACCTGTAGTATCGGCAGCATGAAGAACTCGGTTACGGGAATGAGCCGCTTCTAATGTTAAGGCTAGTTCCCTACCACGACGATCGAAAGCTACACCCAAGTCTACTAAAGATTGAATGCAACTGGGGGCTTGTTGAGCAAGGAATTTTACTACAGAAGGTTCGCATAAACCAGCACCAGCACGTATCGTATCTTCAAGGTGTAATTGGGGAGAATCCTCCGGAGATACTGCTGCTGCAATACCTCCTTGCGCCCATTCACTAGCAGACAAGGAAATAGTTTCTTTAGTAATTAAGCCAACTTGCAAATCTTGAGGCAGACAAAGGGCAGTATAAAGTCCAGCTGCACCTGCACCCACAACTAAAACATCAAATTGATTTGTAAAGTTCATTTTTGACAAGGTGGTAGACGGGGTGATAAAGAAATTTTCTCAAAAGACTAATTACTCTCTGAGTGTTGTTTAATAGAGTATTCTAAACAGCTTTAGTAGTAAGATAGGGGATTTTTTTATTTATAAAAATTAACTATTTAGAGACGCTGCGATGCAACGTCTCTAGATTTATCCTTTTAAGGATTGACTGAATTACAAACAAGAATGTCTGAGGAAACAATTCTTGTAAAGAAAGATTTAGTTGATGTTGTGATAATTAACTGCACCTGCATGAATTATCTGTAAATGCCATTATTGATACGTTCATCGCCGTCAATAAATATGTCTTCTGGTGGATTCACTGTGAAGTTATCCATGTTTGCTTGTAGGCGTTGTTTTTGTCTTTCGCTTAAACCTTCGATACCCATCACATCTTCTACGTTTTCGTAAGGAGCATTAAAGACTATTTTTTTGGCAAGTGTAGGATATAGCCCCCTATATCTTTGGAAAGCTCCTATATTGGTGTTGTTTAAATCAATTTTGTCACCATAAACGTCTGCAAGTTTGTCATCTGCTCGATTTCGCAGTACTCGAGATGAATCAATTGCGAAAATAGGAGCCGACTTAATGGTTAATGCGTCAAAATTGACCGCTTGGGCTAAATCTTGGGAACCTAACCACCCCCAAAATCCGATTAATAAACTAAATACTGTTACTAAACGCGCTAATCGTTTCACGGTTTCTACCTCTTTCCATCAAACTTACACAAAATTTTTAAGCTAACCCTACTCAGATGTCCTTCGTCATAGGTAAATAGCTTAATAAAACACAGCAGTCATCAAAAACTAATATACAGCTTATCAATATCTCTAATATTTACTCTTGAGGACTTCGAGGAAGATTTTTGCGAAAAATTATTAAAAATTATAAATCCTTAGCTTTTTATCCTTATCTTTGTTTTAGACGGTGCAGAATTCGGGAAAGTAAATTGCAAAAATTCAAGCTGCGATAGCCGCGATTAAAAATAAGCTGTCTACTAAAATTGTACTTAAAACTGCTCCACTAAAAGCATACCAGTGCAGTTGCTTGTATTTCAAAGGTATAATTCCCAAGCTTAATAACACTACCGCTAGAACAATTGCCCAGGTAATTCCCGCTGGTGTTTGTACTTGTGAAAGTGCTGCTCGCAATATTGGTGAAGCTGCTTCTGGTTCTACCACCATAATTTGCCGCCAGTAGGGTATTAAATCTACGATATAAAAATATATATCCGTTAAAACCGTACCCAGCAGAGAACCAAAATAAAACCAGTTTCCTACTTTGCCCCAATTACGATACAAACACCAAATAGCAAAGGGTAGACCTATCGATTCTACAGGTAAGTGCCATAAAGGTTCCCAGCGCAACCAACCCCAGTATATGGAACCCGCCAACCACGTCAAACTGAAACCTAGAAGTAGATCCCCCCAAATATAAGTTCTATTTCGCGACATCAATAATTTACTTAGCCATATCCACAGAGCCGTTAACGCTACACTTAACCACGGCGCTACTCTCACCAATGGCGCTTCAATAAATACTGGTACCGATACTAGGAATACTGCTGCTCCGAATATCAGTAAAGCTTGTCGAGATGCTACTCCAAGCAAGGGAGGTATTAAGCAAAAAGATGAAAAACGAGCTACTCTATCATCTTTGTCTTTCCTTCTGGCTATTGCTGTGCTTACCACTTTCCGATCCGCTATTGCTTTTATTTCTAAGGATTCGAGACTTTCAACCGTTTGAGTCACTGGGTTAAAAACTGTATCTGAGTACAAAGTATTATTAATCAAGTTTTTTAATATTCTTTACTTTACTTAACTTTTCTTAAGGTACACCACAATCCCCGGGGGGGGCATATTTATAGTAACCCAATTGTAGCGAACTATGAAATCTTTAAAAAAATCACAAATAACAAAGCGGAGTTTACAGGTATGCTGTAGCGAGAATTGGGCTTCGCAGTTCTAAGTAAACAGGTTTTTTCCCTGTAAACAATATCGAAGCGGTTGAATGTCTAAAATAGCTGATAACTAATTGTTGATAGGTGTATTCATGGCTGTATCGAAACGTTTGCTGTTTACCTTATTGATGGTAGGAAGTGGCGTTTTATCAGTAGCGACATTTCCGTTAAAAGTTCTGAGTCAAGATGCGACTACCCCTGTTGTGGATGGGGGTTCACAAATGAACATATGGCAAGGCATCGTTTTAGGCTTTGTGCAAGGTGCAACAGAATTTTTACCCATCAGTAGTACGGCGCATTTAAAAGCCGTACCAGTCGCACTAGGATGGGGAGATCCAGGATCTGCTTTTAGTGCAGTAATTCAGCTTGGTAGTATTGTGGCGGTGCTGTGGTACTTCTGGGGAGATTTGACAAGAGTTATTACCGGTGCATGGATTGCGATCGCGCGTAAAGATTATCAAGATACCGATTTCCGCATCGCCTTGGGAATTGCCATCGGGACATTGCCTATAGTGGTTTTAGGGCTTTTACTCAAGATTGTATTTGAAGAGTTTTACGAAAATGCAGTACGAGGTATGGTGGTAATCGCAATTGTGTCAATTGTTATGGGGCTGTTGTTGGGGTTAGCAGAAATAAGGGGTAGCAGGCAGCGGAATTTTGAAAAATTAGGAATGATTGATGGAATATTAATGGGTTGCGCTCAAGCCTTGGCTATAGTACCCGGGGCTTCAAGAAGTGGCTCAACTTTGACTGCTGGATTATTTATGGGTTTAGAAAGGGAAACAGCAGCAAGGTTTTCATTTTTATTAGGGATTCCCGCTATTACCTTAGCTGGGGTAATCTCACTTAAAGATTTATTAGAAGTTGGAGTTGACAATTCGCAAATTCTGACTTTGGTAGCAAGTGTAATA
>JBHJJJ010000005.1:0-11764 GCA_050042755.1 Rivularia sp. (in: cyanobacteria) | reverse complement strand
AACACTACAAATCGAAGATGTAAAAAATCGCGCTCTGACAATGTTAAAAGAGCAAGCAGCCATGGGTATATTATTTGTCAGAACCCATGCAGATGTCAGCGAGCCACAGTTAATTGCCCTACAAGCATTATTGGAATTGCGGGATACAGTTAAAGATTGGATGACATTACAAGTTGTTGCATTTCCTCAAGATGGAATTTCCTCCAATTCACAAAACGAGAGATTATTGGAAAAAGCCCTAGAAATGGGTGCCGATGCGGTAGGAGGAATCCCCCATTATGAGTTGACGCGAGAAGATGGAGTGCTCTCGGTAGAGCGTATATTTGAATTAGCAGAAAAATACAATTGTTTAATTGATATCCATTGCGACGAAATTGACGACGAGCAATCGCGATTTTTAGAAGTTGTTGCTGCTGCGGCTATTCGCAGGCAAAACGGCAGTCTAGTTACGGCAAGTCATACAACTGCTTTTGGTTCTTATAATAATGCTTATGCCTTTAAATTAATGGGTTTTCTGCAACGCGCCAAAATTAATTTTATAGCCAATCCATTAATTAACATTACCTTACAAGGGCGTACAGATACCTATCCCAAGCGCCGAGGAGTCACCAGAGTCAAAGAACTATGGCAAAATGGTTTAAATGTTAGTTTCGGTCACGATTGCGTCCAAGATCCTTGGTATAGTTTAGGAACGGGAAGCATGTTAGACGTGGCTCATATGAGAGTACATATTTGTCAGATGACAGGGCGTGAAGAAGTTAATGCCTGTTATCAAATGGTGACGAGTAATGCAGCCAAGACATTGCACTTAGAAGACAAATATGGGATAGAAGTGGGAAAACCAGCGTCTTTAATTGTGTTAGATGCACAAAATTACTACGATGCTATTCGTACTCGCAATCAACCCCGTTACGTCATCTCCCAAGGAAAAATCATCGCTTCTACTACACCAGCGGTAACTAATTTTTCAATAACCAATAATTGAATTTAAAAATAATACTTACGGTATTAAGCCTTTCGATTTGCTTTTGGAACATCATATCAAATCCGGCTAATTACTTATTATATAGTCGAACGCAAAACGCTATAACTCCCAACTCCCAACTCCCAACTCCCAACTCCTAACTCCTAACTCCTATTTATAGTTTTTATCTAGATTGTATAGGGCTTTATATATGTTTTTTATAGACTGTATAAATGCTATCAAAATCAAATTTATTAAATAAGCTATTCTTTAAGTTATCAAACTTGGAAATTTTTTGAATTTGACCAAATTTGATAGATTCGTTTCAGGGGCAAAAATTTAAACAAGAGAATGAGACTATTTAAATTAGCCGCATTGACTACAGCAGGCATCTTCACAGCGATTTACGTTGGGAATGCAGCCTTAGCTAGAAATACAGATGATTCAAGAGCTTCAGACAATTGTATTACCCGCGAAGATGTGATCGATGCTCAACAAACTTGGGGTAAGGCAATTGTTGCCATCGGCAAGGCAGAAAAAGATGGAGAAGACTTTCAAGCGGTAGCAGAAGAAACTGTTGATACGCTATATGCTTATGATGAAGGTGACGTTTTATTTAAGCCAACACAAGCTGCTCAACAGCAATTTCGTCTCACAGAAGAAGATGCTCTATCCTACTTTGTTGGAGGTAATATCTCCGAAGATGGGGGGTTTGCCCTTCAACCCTGGAGTAACGTGCGATTTGAAAACGCAGTAATTAGCCTTGATTGCTCGCGTGCCATGGCTATGGGAAACTACTTTTTTAAGGATGCTCATACTGGTGAAGAAACTAAAGTAGAGTATACTTTTGGCTACCGTCAAGACGACGATGGAAAGCTGCTCATAAATCAACAGCACTCTTCTTTACCATTTACTCCCAGCGAACAATAATTTTATAGAGAAATATCTATCTTGCGTATTTTACCCCCTTTAAAGGGAAGTAGGAGGAATCTAAATAGCTGCGTAAATCCTAATCATAAGAAGGAAACATGAGCAGAAACAACTTTCCAACCTTCAGAAAAACGACACCACATTTGGCTTTGTCTACCTCGACGCTCAACACCATTGATTAATCGGCGAAATTCCAGAGTTACCGCCGCACTATCTGCACCAAAAGTAACAACTTTCAGATTAATTATTTCCCTTTCTAATTTAAAACCCGGGCGCGAATTGCGAAAAGCTCGGATATCTTCGGCACCATATTGATTTTCATTTAATCCAAATCGTACAACATCCGCCGAATCCCAGAAAAAATTATCTAGTACTGCAGTATCGTTAGTGCATAAAGCTTTCTCATACTTCATATATAACTCTTTCAACTCAGCAACCAAGGCAGGCTCATTAATAATAGTATTATCCATAGTTTATTCTTAGTTTATAGTTGAAAATTTCCTTAATAATATACAATTCAAGACGTTATTTAAGAACATCTCGATCGCTGATTTAATAAGTTATATTAGCCACCCAAGTAGGCTTTGTAATTCGAGCCGCTACTCTTCTAGAGTGCGGATAATTAAATATCATTGATAATTAATAATCAACAGATAAGTTTTATTAAAAATTATATACAAAAAGTAAACTAATATGTTTCTGCTCTTTTGTTATGTAAATCTATAGAGGTAATCAGGTCAATTAAATGACAGTGACTTGAAACCCAAACCTAAAGAGAGAGAACACTAATGATTGCCACAGTTACTACTCAAGCTTGGACTAAAGAACTCATACAAGAACACGCACAGGTTGCAGTAGCAGTAGAACTTTATACCTTACCTTTTTATCTCACCGCCCTTACTTCGATTAAAGACACCAAAGATCCAATATATAAGGCAATTCTGAGCGTCTGCATTGAAGAAATGTTGCACTTGGAAATGGCAGCAAATCTTTGTCTAGCCCTTGACACCAAACCACGTTTCACAATTCCTGAATATGGCACCATTTTAAAGTACCTCAAGCCAGACGATCCCCTAACCAAACACTATAAACTTATAAGTGCCAAATTGGGACCTTTGAATGAGAAGACATTACAAACCATGCTTGACATCGAAACACCCACAGAATTAGAAACAGCACCAGATGACAAGCCTCAAAAACCAACAACTCCAAACTATCCCTACAATACTCTGGGTGAGATGTACGACGCATTGCTCTATGGAATCGAAATGGTTGGTGCAAACAGATTCAAATGGGATACCAGCAAGCAGCAAGAGGTATTTAAAAAACCTCCGCATTTTGAGGAATCCTCAACAAGTGTTTCCCAAAAAATCAGCAATCTTCGAGAAGCAGAAGATGCCATTGCCTTGATTAACGCACAAGGAGAAGGTAGTACCACTAATATTAAATCGACACCTCCCTACAAAGAAGCAGACTTCACTGTCCCTACAAAATACCAAATATTAAATGATAGCGACGATCCACAGTCATTAGGGCAATATTCTCACTTTGGTCGTTTTTTATGGGTTTATAACCAAATACACAATAACAATAATGGGGTTTATCCAGAAACATATCCCATCCACAGACCAAACGAGCGTGCTGCGATCAAGCAAGCTGCTTATAATAATATCCTGATGGTGGATTTTGCCAATCTCATCGATAACATGAACGTAGCATGGAACACTGGCAAAGGAGATATTTTTCGCAATATGACAATACTAATAGATGATGCTGCTAACTGTTGGAAGAATGGTGCGATTCCCATGTGGAGTTTGTAACTATTACATAGAAATAGTCTAATTGAACACCCCCTCTCCAAAATATCGGAGAGGGGAGAGGAGTGAGGTTACTACAAAAAATCCTGTGATGTCAAAGCAACTTGTATTAATGGATCACGACGGCGGTGTGGATGATTATTTAGCAACAATGTTGCTGATGACAATGGATAATGTCCAACCCCTTGGTGTCGTGGTAACTGCCGCTGATTGTTATGCACAACCGGCAGTTAGCGCAACTCGTAAAATTCTGGATTTAATGGGATTTGATAATATTCCAGTAGCAGAAAGTAAAGTACGCGGTATTAACCCTTTCCCCTATCTTTACCGTCGTGATTCCTTTGTAGTCGATCATTTTCCCATACTCAATCAACAAGAAGCGATCGCCACACCAATAGTAGCAGAACCCGGTGAAGATTTCACCGTAAAAGTACTGCAATCAGTTGATGAACCAGTAACAATAATGGCAACTGGACCATTAACAAATATAGCTACAGCATTACAAAAAGCACCAGGAATTGAAAGCAATATTCGACGGATTGTGTGGATGGGAGGAGCATTGAATGTACCAGGAAACATCGAGAAAAACTGGCAACCTGGACAAGATGGTTCAGCAGAGTGGAATGCTTACTGGGATCCAGTTTCAGTAGCACAGGTATGGGATACTCAAATTGAAATAATTATGTGTCCTTTAGATATTACTAATAACGTGCCGGTAACATCAGAAATTGTGAAAAAAATGGGTAAACAAAGAAACTATCCCATATCAGATTTAGCCGGACAATGTTATGCCTTAGTAATTGCCCAAGATTATTATTTTTGGGATGTATTAGCAACAGCTTATTTAGCACATCCAGAATTTTTTGAATTAAAAGAAATAGAAACAGAAATTATTACCGAAGGTAAAACTCAAGGAAGAACAAAAATATCTCCAGGAGGAAGAAAAGTTTCTGTCATGGAGAAAGTAGATAAACAAGCTTTTTATAACTATATTTTGCAACAGTGGAAAAGGTGAATCAGTTAACAGTGAGCAGTGATGGGTTATAAATTACCGTCAAGAACAAAAGGTAGTGCAAGATATCAAATTATATAGAGTTCCAGAAGAATTAGAATCGTTATTACCGAAAAATTGGGTTTAAAGCCCCGTCCTTTAAGGACGGCTTTTCTTTAATTTTCTAATCAAGTCTCTGAGTACATCATTTTGAGTTCGTTCTGTTTCTTCGCAATGGGCCAAGAGTATTTCGTATTCTGCGTCAGAGCATCGTATTGTTAATTTTTTCATGCCGTCGTAATGCCGTCGTTGTGGTATTATAGTAGCATGAAGACATTTAAGTTTAAGCTATACCAACACAAGCGGAATAGATACCTCAAGCGGATGGTTAATGCTTCTGGGGTGATTTATAACCATTGCATTGCTTTGCATAAAAGGTACTACCGTATGTGGGGCAAACACTTGAACTGTGCAAAACTTCAGGCTCATATTGCTAAGTTGAGGAAGCGCAATCCGTTCTGGCAGCTAGTGGGTTCTCAATCAGTGCAAGATATTTGCCAGCGCATTGAGAAAGCCTACAAACTATTTTTTAAACATAATAAATCATGTGTTAGACCACCAGGGTTTAAGAAGGTTAAAAAGTATAAATCATTCACTTTAAAGCAAGCTGGCTATAAGTTTTTAGGCGCTAATAGAGTTAAAATTGGGAACAGAGTTTATCAATTTTGGAAGTCAAGAGAGATTGAGGGAAAGGTAAAAACAGTAACCATTAAGCGCACTTCCCTAGGGGAGTTGTTTATGATTGTTGTCGTTGATGACGGATTCTCGCTGCGAATCAAAACCACGACTGGTAATACAGCGGGTTTTGATTTCGGTTTAAAGACTTTTCTCACATGCTCTGACGGTTCTAAAATTGAATCTCCTCGATTCCTTAAGCAATCTTTAAGCGAAATCAAGAAAGCCAGTAAAAGCCATTCCAAGAAACTAAAAGGTTCATTCAATCGCGAGAGAGCAAGGAAGAATTTAGTCCGCTCTTATGAAGATATTTCTAACCGTAGACGTGACTGGTTCTGGAAGCTAGCTCACAAGTTAACCGATAAATTCGATGTGCTTTGCTTCGAGACACTGAACCTTAAAGGTATGCAACGCCTTTGGGGTCGCAAGGTATCAGATTTAGCTTTTGGTGAATTTCTGCAAATTTTGGAATGGGTTGCCAAGAAAAAAGATAAGCAGTTAGTTTTTATTGACCAATGGTATCCATCGAGTAAGACTTGCTCTAGTTGTGGTCACGTCTTGGAAAAACTCGAATTATCAACCAGGGAATGGCGTTGTCCTTCTTGCCAAGTAGTCAACGGAAGAGACGAGAATGCCGCCCGTAATATTCAAATGGTTGGGGCATCAACCATTAGGTTAGATGATGTAAGTCGGGCTGCGCCTGCTATTATTGCTTGAACCTAGAATCCCCACGCCTTCAGGCTGGGGAGTATGTCAAGAGTGCTAATTGGTATCCTCACTACACCAATAGAGTGAAATTAGCGAAAACGAACAATATCCAACCACCAACCACCAATCACCATCAACCACCAACAACCAACAACCAACCACCAACAATCAACAATCAACAACCAACAACCAACCACCAACAACCAACAACCAACTAACTTATTTAACTAAATTCAAACCCAAAAATAAAGCCGCCACAGTACCCGCAACGGAAATTTCACCTTTGATAATTTTCTCCAAAATCTCATCGATCGGAATTAATATCACCTCAATATCTTCTGTAACATCTAACTTCCGCTTACCAGTTTTCACAACATTTTCTGCGATAAATAAATGTAATTGAGTTGTATCCTTACTCGGCTTATCATAAAGCGTTCCGATCTTCTTTATTTCTGAAGCAACATAACCAGTTTCCTCTTCAAGCTCCCTTATTGCCGCAACCTCACCACTTTCTTCTTCCGGATTAAAACCACCTGCAGGAAGTTCAATAAAAAAATCACCTATAGCATGTCTATACTGCTTTACGAAAACAACTTCTTGATTCTCAGTAATTGGTAAAATTATTGCAACATCCGGTCTAATAAAAACAAAATAATCATCAATTACTTCTCCATTCGGTAACTCTATTTCATCTCGCCGAACTTGACACCAAGGATGATTTAACGCCATTCTCGATCCTAAAACCTTCCATTTTTCCAAATTACTCATAAATTTAATTTACTAGAATCAAAATAATAGCTTACTATTTAATATCGAACGTCGAACACAGAGCATTAAACATCGAAAAAAAATTGTATCCTCCTCAGCGAAACTTTGCGTTCAACCTCAGCGAAACTTTGCGTTTAAAAAAAGATTATTCCTCATACAAACCTCTTAATATAAACTAATTAACTAGGGTACTATATCCAATTCCCAACACCCAATCATGCAAATCTTGTTAGAAACATTTACCGTAAATAAACGCTTCCCTTTAACAATTAGTCGCGGCACCACCGCTAAAACAACGAATGTATGGGTAAAAATATCAGAAGATGGTATACAAGGTTGGGGAGAAGCATCACCTTTTAGCGTTGGTAATTATCCACAATCTACCAAGATTATTCAAGAATCCATATTACAAATTGCCCCCAAATTACAAACTTTTCACCCCTTACAACGCTCCTCCATCGAACAAATATTAACGAGCACCCAAATCCCTTCCGCCTCCATTGCCGCCCTAGATATTGCCCTACACGACTGGATAGGAAAACGTGCCGGGTTACCCTTGTGGCAAATGTGGGGACTCGATAAAAGTGCGATTGCGCCAGTTTCGGTGACTATCGGCATCAATTCTCCAGAAGGTGCAAGAGCTAGAGTCAGGGATTGGCTGCAATTCATGGATGTCAAAATGTTAAAAGTAAAATTGGGTAGCCCCTATGGTATTGAGGCAGATAAAAAAATGCTCGATGCTGTACGCCAGGAAGCACCAACACCCGATTTATATGTAGATGCTAATGGCGGTTGGAATTTAGAAAATGCCCGACAAATGTGCTGTCTTCTTGCCGATATGGGTGTAAAGTATGTTGAGCAGCCCTTAGCACGGGGAGAAGAAAATAGTTTAAGAGAATTAAAAAAATCATCTCCCCTACCTATTTTTGTAGATGAAAGCTGCTTTACTAGCGCCGATATTCCAAATCTGGCACAATGTGCTGATGGTGTAAATATCAAGTTGATGAAATCCGGGGGGTTAACCGAAGCAATGCGGATGATACATACAGCAAAAGCTTGTGGTTTACAAATAATGTTTGGCTGCTATTCTGATAGTGCGCTGGCAAATACTGCTGCTGCACAACTGGCACCATTAGCCGATTATTTAGACTTGGATAGTCACCTGAATTTAATTGACGATCCTTTTACGGGTGCATTAATTGAAGAGGGTAAAATCTTACCAAATAACTTACCAGGGTTGGGGGTGGAGCTAGGTGCGTTTGCCGCTTAATCAAAAAATTGCCATTTTACTACATGAGGGAATTCGCGGAACTCATGGTAAAACGGGGGTGTCTTTATTACGTTATAGTGATGCAACCATAGTTGCTGCTATCGACCGCGACTGCTCGGGAGCCTCAATAGCCGAATTGACAGGTATTAAACGCGATGTGCCCATTGTTTCGTCTGTAAAAGAAGCTCTTAAACTCAAAGCACAGGTTTTAGTAATTGGTATTGCTCCTAAAGGTGGTAGTTTACCAGATGATTATTGGTATGAAATTAAAGATGCCTTAGTAGGAAGAATGTCAATTGTTAACGGTTTGCATACACCCTTAGGTACCAGCCCGGAATTAAAAACTTTATTGAAACCAGGGCAATTAATTTGGGATGTTCGTAAAGAGCCATCTAATTTAAATGTTTGTACTCTGGCGGCGAGAAATCTTCCTTGCCGACGGGTATTGAGTGTGGGAACCGATATGGCAGTTGGTAAAATGTCTACAAGTATAGAGTTACACCGGCTGTCGCGGCTACGGGGTTTGCGTACCAAGTTCCTCGCTACGGGACAAACAGGTTTGATGTTAGAAGGAGATGGTGTACCTTTAGATGCCGTACGAGTAGACTTTGCTGCGGGTGCGGTGGAACAGGTAGTAATGCGTTATGGCAAAAATTACGATATTTTGCACATTGAGGGGCAAGGTTCCTTACTACATCCAAGTTCTACGGCGACTTTGCCTTTAATACGTGGTTCTCAACCTACACAAATGATATTAGTACATCGTCTGGGACAAAATGAAGTAATTGAAGGAGTGCCAATTCCCCCTTTAGCAGAAGTAGTTAAGTTATACGAAATGGTTGCTAGTGGTGCGGGTGCTTTTGCATCAGTACCGGTAGTTGGAATTGCTTTGAATACCCATCATTTTGATGAAGCTACGGCGAAAAGGGGCATTAGCCAAGTAGAAGCGGAAACTGGGTTACCTTGTACAGATGTAATTAGGTTTGGTGGGGATAAGTTATTAGACGCGGCGATCGTAAATTGAAAATTATCATATACTCGCGCTCTATAGCCTTCAAATGATTCATATTTATTCTTATTTTTACCCCTTAACCTCTTTCATCGATAAATAGCACCATTGGGAATCTTTATCCTTTCTCAAACAAATTTAATAATGGTAATTAAGTTATATAAAATTACCACTCACGATTACGGTGCTTTGATTTGATTATTTGTAGCTAGTATTGCTTTAAATATCCGTAATTGAAATGATAAAACTACCAAAAGGAAGATTTTTAGAGCCGAATCAATAACTTTTATACACAGTCTAGGTTCGGTAACGTTAAAGGACAAAATCAAAAAATGTATTAATATGCAAGTGAGTGGTTATGGGATTGATTTTTGAGGGTCATTATCCAGTGTAGGGATAAGACCTTCCCCCTTCTGAGATAAAACGCGGTAGAATAAATTCAAAAATTCAATATAGAATTAATTTTTATAGAATAGACCATTCCTTAATGACAATTTCCTCTGACTGAGTTAAGTTTACAACTGCTCAGCAAGAGTCATAAAGATTAGTCGGAAAGCGAACTGAAATTACAAATGTTCTTTGTCAACATTAAGGGCATTCTCAATTGCTGATAGGTTAAGCTAATGCTCACAGACACGATTCTACGTAATCGCTACAAAATTCTTAAAGAACTGGGACGCGGTGGATTTAGTGTCACCTATCTTGCGGTAGATATGGATTTACCAGGAAATCCAAAATGTGTAGTCAAACAACTTAAAACTCGGCAATCTAATAACACAATTTTGCAGATTGCGAAAAAATTGTTTGAGAGAGAAGCACAGGTACTCTACCGTTTGGGTAAGGCACACAAACAAATTCCCGAAATGTTGGCCCATTTTGAGGAAAATGAGGAATTTTATTTAGTCCAAGAATTCGTAGATGGACATGATTTAACCAAGGAAATCAAACAGCGCCATCGATTGAACGAAGAAAAGGTAATTAAACTTTTACAGGAAATATTAGAAGTTCTAAGTTTTGTCCATGAAAATAACGTAATTCACCGCGATATCAAATTGCGCAATATTATGCGCCGTCGTGAAGACGGAAAAATAGTGCTGATTGATTTTGGTGCGGTAAAAGAAATCAAGGGTTTAGCGAGAAACCAACAAGGGGATGTCAATTCGACTTTGATAATCGGTACTCCCGGTTATATGCCAGACGAACAAGCTAATGGTAAACCGAGATTATGCAGCGATGTTTATGCAGTCGGAATGCTCGGTATTCAAGCTTTAACCGGAATATCCCCTCGTGAATTGCCATTTAACCCCGATAACGGCGAATTAATTTGGCGCAATTCGGCGGATATCAGTGACAGATTAGCTGAAGTTTTGACGGGTATGGTACGCCATCACTTTAGTCAACGTTATCAAACAGCAGCCGAGGCGTTAGAAGCCCTTAAATCACCGGTAATACTACTACCGAAAGCAAATTCTGCTAACGATACTCTACCCGATACTTTACCGTCAACCATTCGTAAATCCCGCCCTGCAATATCTCCGATACTTCAAACTTTGGGATTATTAGGTTTAATGGGATTTGGATTTGGTTTAGGAGTTTTCGGATGGAGCACCTTTCAATCTAGTTCTAATGCTAATAAACCCACTCTAAATACTACAGAGGTTCGGGATACTGTTCTTAAAAAGATAAACCCTTCCACAACACCTAAAACTTCTAATAGTCAATATCCCAAGATATTTTTACCTTCTACGCCCAGAGTAGTAGATAGTAAAACTAAACCAATTTTTTTACCTTTTATACCATTCTTGAACGACGATCGCATTCAACGCACGGAGGAAACTTCTCAATCAATATCTAAGGATAAAAAAGTTAAATCGCCCCCAAAATCTAAATCTAAACCGATTCAACCAAAAGTTAAGCCAGATATCAAAACTTTTATAAAGGAAGAAAAACCGAAATCTATTCCTAAATTTTTAACGCCGAAGCCTAAAAATAATCAAGAACATTTACCTTCTATCTCAATACCCCCAGATAAGGATAAAGAGATCGAAAATTCTCAGACATCTTTACCTTCTATACCTTTTAAAAAAGATAAACAACAAGAAAACAAGGAAGAGAATTTAGAATCGGGGGCACCAACAGTTTCACCTTCCCCATCTCAATCGGAATCCATTGATAAACATAACGAAAACGAGGAAGAGAATTCAGAATCGGGGGCACCAACAGTTTCACCACCCCAATCCGAGTCAAAAGAAAATCAAGCTCCTGCTTCACCTTCTTCACCGGCAATCGAGAATGAGACACCATCACCAAAACCAACTGTTTCTCCCTCGCCAAGTGAGGATAGCGTCACCATCCCCACAAATTTACCTCCAGAAACCTCAATAGAAGGCAATAGCTATCATAAATTTATTGCCATACCAACACCTTCACCTTCACCTGAAGTTGAAATTCAACCAACACCAACACCAACACCAACACCAACACCTTCACCTGAAGTTGAAATTCAACCGACTGCTTCACCAACACCTTCACCTTCACCTGAAGTTGAAATTCAATCGACTGCTTCACCAAC
>JBHJJJ010000004.1:0-15983 GCA_050042755.1 Rivularia sp. (in: cyanobacteria) | reverse complement strand
GCAGACCTTTTATGGTATACTGGCTTTCAAACAAATATATGATTTTCTTGGTTCGGAACCCTTGAGGTGTCGGCGTTTCGCGTCTCTCTCTCAGGCACTTATACATAGTACCGAGAGAATATATTTGTGTCAACACCTTTTCCAAAGTTTTTTGGATTTTTTTTTCACTCTATGGCTGTAAGCTTTGTAGAGCAAAGGTTTTGAGGCGCAATTTTTTTTTAATTTTTTTGAGATATTCTTCCATGGGAATGAGTTTTCTTCCTTCCGAGGTGATTGGGCAGCAAACTGATTCCAAAATTATCTAACCAGAAAGCTTTATTAACCTTCTAAGCCATCATGATGGCGTGAGCCTTCACTGAATCCACCGTAGCCGTGGAGTAGGTTAGTCCCACGCCCATATTTAAGAGGCATAAGCATTCAGCTAGCTACCTCCAAGGTTATATGTTGCTAAAAGCGTGACGGGCATAAGCTACAGCATGCTCGATCAAAACTTGGTGGAGGCAATAAACCATCTTGGTTGAAATTCTCGCCACACATCATGAATGCTGATCGCAGTTTCTGTTGTCTTATATATATGAGAAATAGTTTGCCAAGCACTGAAGCTGGAGTGATGTACTCGGGGAAGCGAATTAATCAACTAAAAATCAAGGAAGTGCAGCTGATGAGGCAGAAATTAAATATAGTGACTTTGGGAGTTAAAGATTTAAAGCGCTCCTTGAACTTCTATATAGATGGTTTGGGATGGAAGCCATCAAGCACTAGTACAGAAAATATTGCATTTTTTTCGATGGGTGGTATTGTCTTCGCACTTTATCCACGAGAGAAGTTAGCTGAAGATGCAACAATCAACTCCGATGGCAGTGGCTTCTCCGGAATCACCCTTGCTTACAATACTAAGGAGCAAGCTGAAGTCGATGAAGTATTGAAAAAAGTGGAAAGTTTAGGAGCAAGCATCGTCAAAAAACCAGAAACAGTTTTTTGGGGTGGTTACAGCGGATATTTCGCCGATTTTGACGGGCATTTATGGGAAGTCGCATGGAATCCCTTTTTTAAGTTTGATGAGTCGGATAATTTGATATTGCCTTGAAAATAACCAAAAGAGAGGCACAAAAGTGAATAATATAAGTAAAGCGCCCAAAAAACGAATAAATCTTTTCCCCATTACTAAAGAGTAATTACCCATAAGGAATTCTTCATCACTTGATTTTGGGTAACTATTTTCCATAAATATATAATTTTATAATTTACCGTTTTTAGTAAAGCGATTTTTCATGAATACTAGAACTAATGTATTGCCTCCATTTATTATTTTGGACGATCGCCTTAAAGACTGGTTGCGAGAAGATATTGGTAGGGGCGATCGCACTACGCAAAGTCTTCTGAGTCTAGATGAGAGGGAAGGTAAAGCTCAGTGGATAGCTAAAGCTGATGGAATAGTTGCTGGATTACCTATTGCGGGTAGAGTATTTCAACTTTTAAATGAGAAGGTTGATTTTACTCCCTTAGTTAAGGAAGGTGAAGTTTGTCAGTCGGGAAAAGTAATTGCGCAGATGCAGGGTTCCCTTGATGCTTTATTAACCGGTGAAAGAGTTGCTTTGAATTTAGCGATGCGTTTAAGTGGTATTGCAACACTAACTCGAAAGTATGTTGAAAAAATTGAAGATTTACCTACCCTATTTGTAGATACTCGCAAAACTACACCTGGTTTGAGGATATTAGAAAAGTATGCCACTCAAGTGGGTGGTGCCATCAATCATCGTATGGGTTTGGATGATGCGGTGATGATTAAAGATAACCATATTGCCGTTGCCGGTGGAATTGGGAAAGCGATAAGTTGTGTTCGTTCCCAGATTCCTTATCCCTTGACTATAGAAGTAGAAACAGAAAATTTGGAACAAGTAAAAGAAGCTTTAGAATATCAAGCCGACATCATTATGTTGGATAATATGAAGGTGGATACGATGAGGGAAGCTGTCAAAATCATTCGGCAGCACAATATTAAAGTGAAAATCGAAGCTTCTGGTAACGTGACGCTTGAAACTATCCGCGCTATAGCTGAAACTGGGGTTGACTATATTTCCAGTAGTGCGCCGATTACTCAGTCAAAGTGGTTGGATTTGAGTATGAGAATTAATTAAAAAGATAATTTTTGATCGAAACAATAGAAATAACAGGCTATTACCCAAGAGGATTATATCGTGGCGAAGAAAAATAATTTCCGAAAAACTTGGAAAACATTAACTGAGCTAGGGCAAGAGTTTGGAGTATCGGCTATTAAATTTGGCAATCTACTCAAGCAATATGGATTACGTGAAAAAGATGGTGAACCCACTGAGCTAGCAAAAGATGATAATTTTTTTGAGACAATTACGCCCAAGCAAGGTAAACCTTATTACTTATGGCATCGCCAGAAAACGTCTGAGTATCTTGTTTCTCAAGGTGTGATTAAAAATGGTGTATCAGCGAAAGAAGCTGAAGAAATGACTAAGGCGCGTTCGTTAGCGCGCTCTTATATAGAAGCTCAAAAGTTAGATAATGAAGGCTCTAAGCTTGGTTATATGATGCTTTCGGAAATGGTAGAAGATATTCAAAAAGTTGGTTTGGAACGATTCAATCAAGCTCTAAAATCAATTGGATATATAGGTGAGGAAGTTACTTTAGAAGATTGGTAACAAATTAACAGTATTATTTCAATTACTAACAATCATATCTACCGATACAGCTACATCCGGAAATGCCAAAGAATAAACTAGCCCTTCAGTTGTCGTAGATTTTGAAGCATATTCTCCATCTTCAGGTTGTCGAAATATAATCAACTGTCTTTTTTTGAGGTTTACCACCCAATATTCAACTATTCCGACTTCAGCGTAAATTTTGGTTTTCGTTTCTAAGTCTTTTTCTAAGCTGGAATTGGAATACTCTATTAACCAAAAAATATTTTCCGGATAAGGATGATGTTCTAAGTATTCACGTCCTAAAGCTTGTACAATCGCAATATCGGGTTCGGGTTCGGAATTATTGGGAAGAGTAATCGGTTTTCCTGGACGAACTTTTGCGCGATTACCCAATAACTGAATTAAATATTCGACTGCCTCAGTACTAAAATAAGCATGTGGCTCCCCTTCCGGTGACATCTCTACAATTTCTCCCTTCAATAATTCCACGCGACGGTTATCAAATATTCCTTTCTCAATCATCTGGTGATATTCTTCTATTGTCCATTTGGCTAAAATTACTGTCATGGCGCGAGCCTCCCATACAACAGTGCAAGTTAATCGTGTTTTAACTGATATTTTATCCAAAAGTATTGTGAAAAGTTTTGCTTTACTTAACAAGCTGTAATTCAGCAATTACCGGAAGATGATCTGAACCTGCTTCTTTACCAACATAAGCATTAACAGTTTTAATATCTTTTGTATGCCAAATATAATCAATTCTTCCTATTGGGAAAAATCGACCTATAAACGTGTGTCCCAAACCCCATCCTGCTTGAAGAAAGCTATCTTTCATCACGTTTTTCATTAGAGAATAAGTTTCTGATGTATCTGTAAAGTTACAATCGCACATAATTATTATCGGGTCATCATACTGTTTTACAATATTACTTAAATGAGATACTTGTTCGGCACGACGACTATACCAATATTGAGCTAATTTCAAAACTTGATTGAGGGGATAAAATGGAATCAAATGTGCAACAATTACTTCTATAGGATCTCCACTATTTAAACGAAGTGTCACCTGAATTCCTCGTTGTAAAGGTGGTGCGGGTAAAGCTATAAGTTTATCAATAGGCAGTTTACTTAAAATGCCTACGTTATGAGAAAGTTCTACAGGATGAAAAGCTTGATAGGGATAATCCTTACCAAAGCGTTCAATTAATATCGGTAAAGTTTCCGGAGTAATTTCTTGTAAACCGATAATATCGGGATTATTTTCACTTACCATTTTTACTATTGAATCATAGTTAGTGTTACTGCGAAGCATATTAAATGTCATCGCTTTTATAGTTTGTTGGTTTTGGGAAACGGGAGTGGACAAAGACGGTAAAAAGAATGAAATATATAAACCGATAAATATTCCCAAGGGAAAACAAAGTCCAACAAGCAATCGCCATTTACGGAATAATAGTGCAAATGGTAAAAATAAAAATAATGGAACAAATACATATAGCGTTAAACTATTTATTAAGGCCAACCACCATAGACTATCGAAGAAACGAAAACGTAATAGAATCCACAGACAAAAGAAAATTACGTAAACCCACGTTAGACGAGAAATGAATTTAGAAATACTCATGAGAGATTTAATATAGTGTTTATCAATTTTCTATTGATAGTTAAAATCAAGAAGCCAGAAAAAAAGAGAAGCTTTAATTAAATTTAAATTAAAGGTTATCTCTTCTCATTCCGGCTTCATAGAGTCCATTTGTAAGTACCATTCCTATAACCTTTGCAGGGCACAGTAAAACTCCCAAAAGAATTCCCCACTAAAATATAAGACGGTTGAATTTCAGCTTTAATTAACAGAGTACCTAGTTCCTCAATAACTTGTTTGCTGCTTCATCGCAAGGGACTAAAATGGCTCCAATCATATTCAGTGCAATCAGAAATCCGTAGTAGTGCGATTTTTGCAATATCTGGAATGAGTAAATACCCTTCCATTCCTGCCAAACCATAATCTAAAAGCACTGTCACATGAGAATCACCTATAGTAAAGAGATGCAATTTGTAGGCACTTATATCAAGAAGTTCGCCGGTAGAGCATTTTTTATGTTCAATCCAAGTTGCAATTATTTGATGGACAGTTGTTGCAATTAGGATCGTATGATTAATTAGAATATACATTTGTTTGCAACAAGTTTTTTATCTTATACAATATAATCATTTGACAAGAATACCAATTTTTGTAGCTCTTGGATTTTTTTTCAGAAAATGAATAATCATAAATATTTATTGATGATATTTTTAGTTTTCTGTACTGTTCTTCCATTGATGATTGTAGAGTATTTACGACATCGCTCATGGCTCAAACATCGATATAAAGATTTTGTACCTGGGACTCAACAGCTAGTTCTATGGGGAAACTTAATATCTATATTTTTTCTGATTTGTACATTTTTAGTAGGGATTTTTTATAAATGATATTTTTAAATTACTTGTTATAAAACAGTAATATCTTAAATTAATTAAATAGGAAAATAAAATTATCAACATCTAAAGGGAAGAATAAAAATGAAACCTTATATCGAAGTTATCGGAGAATCAAAATATTTAGAAGTAATACAAAAATATGTTGCTTACATTAATCTAATTGTGTGGACAAATCGCTCAAAAATAGCTTTGAACGAATTAGTTGATTTACGCAACCGCTGCATAGAAACTTTAAAATCAAATGGATTAAAACAGTCAGAGTTAAAAGAAGGTGGTGTAGATGTACGACGAAACTGGTTGAATAACAGAAAAATTAGACAAGAAGCGCATCAAAAAATAATTATTTCTTGTTATGAATTATATAATCTAATGCAAGCTTTATCTCAATTAGAGCCATTATTTAAACATCGACGCTATTCATTTACATTAGATATCATTCAGCCTATATTTAGTCATAATTTAGGAGCAGAAAAGAAGGCAAGGAAAGAAGCAATTAAAAATGCTCTTTCTCATGCAACACTATTAGCAGAAGGGGCAAATATTGAACTAGGTAAAATAGTTGAGATCGAAGAATTATCTCCAATCATTGGAGCGGAAGGAGTTTACAGTGATGACTTAGAAGCAATATCAACGCCGTCAAATAATACTGGAAATTTTAAGAGTCTTGAAAACCCTTCTCGGGAGATAACGCTCAGATGTCGAGTTAGTTTTTCAACCAAAATTTTATCTGACAATACCACACCATTAAATACTGCGGATTTCAGCTAAACAAAAATCTATGCTATGATAAATTAAACATGTCGTATGCATGTATTATGAAACGCCGACGACGAAGAAGAAAATAATCTGCAATTAGCGTTCGCACTGCTGTAGGCAGATAGAAAGTTTTTTCACATCAAGCTGGATAAGTAGATATATTTCCAGTGAATATATACTATATACAGATGTACTTGCACTGCGAGCATGAAATAGAAAGCAGTAAAATACATCTGCCGTATTGCAGGATTTAGAGTTTTATTACAACACCCCAGAATCAATTACTCCCTTCCCGGCAGAAAAATAGAAGGAAGAAGTAAAGAAATATAGGTAATTTTGGAGCATGTTGGGAGTAATATGCTTTTTTGTATAGCAGCTATGGTAAGCGGTAAAATAAAGAGAAAATTTACATATGAACGCTACACAAGAAAAACTAAAAGATAAATTACAGAAGGCTTTAGGTAAGGCTTTTGGGAATGAGTATGCCAGTACAGATCCGATTTTAGTTCCGGCATCAAAGCCTGAATTTGGCGATTATCAAGCAAATATGGCTTTGTCTTTAGCGAAGAAGTTAGGACAAAAGCCCAGAGATATTGCACAGCAGGTAGTCGAAAATCTTGATGTCTCCGATATTTGCGAAAAATCGGAAATTGCTGGTCCGGGTTTTATTAATCTACGTTTAAAAGTATCATACTTAGAGGCTCAGTTAAATACAATTCAAACCGATCCACGTTTGGGAATTCCCACCGTAAAACAACCCAAACAGGAGGTTGTGGATTTTTCAAGTCCGAATATTGCTAAAGAAATGCATGTCGGACATTTACGCTCTACTATTATTGGTGATTCCATCGCTCGGGTTTTAGAATTTAAAGGACATGATGTACTACGGTTGAATCATGTTGGTGATTGGGGTACGCAGTTTGGGATGTTGATTACCTATCTACGGGAAGTTTCACCCTCAGCTTTAACCACTGCCAATGCTTTAGATATTGGAGATTTAGTTAATTTCTATAAGCAAGCTAAAAAACGCTTTGATGAAGATGAGGATTTTCAAGAAAGAGCGCGGCAAGAAGTTGTCAGATTACAAGCGGGTGCGGAAGACACAACTCATGCTTGGAAATTACTATGCGAGCAATCGCGGCGAGAGTTTCAGGTAATTTACGATTTACTCGATATTAAGATAGAGGAAAGGGGTGAGTCTTTTTACAATCCATTACTTTCCTCAATTGTGGAACATTTAGATAAAGTTGGATTGTTGGAAGAAAGTGAAGGTGCAAAGGTTGTTTTTCTGGAAGGGTTTAAAAATAGAGAAGGTGAACCCTTACCCTTAATTGTACAGAAATCCGATGGCGGTTATAACTATGCGACGACAGATTTAGCAGCATTAAATTTCAGAATACAGAAAGAAGAAGCCAAAAGATTAATTTATGTAACAGATGCTGGACAAGCGAATCATTTTGCGGGTGTTTTTCAGGTAGCAAGACGGGCTAATTTGATTCCCAAAGATGTGGAAATTGTTCACGTACCTTTCGGGTTAGTATTGGGAGAAGATGGGAAGAAGTTAAAAACTCGTTCAGGAGAAACGGTAAGACTGCGGGATTTATTGGATGAAGCTGTATCTCGCGCTCGTGTTGACTTAGAAAATAGATTAAAAGAAGAAGAAAGAGAAGAAACAGAAGAGTTTATTGCTAATGTTGCCAAAGTAGTGGGTATCAGCGCGGTGAAATATGCTGACTTGAGTCAAAACCGTACTGGTAATTACAAATTCAGCTTTGATAAAATGCTGGCACTCAAAGGTAATACTGCACCTTATATGCTTTACGCTTACGTGCGTACCCAAGGCATTAGTCGTAAAGGTGGAATTGATTATGATAACTTGGGTAAAAATGTCAAAATTATGCTTGAAGAAGAAGCGGAATTAACTTTAGCAATACATTTATTTCTGTTAGATGAGGTTATTGCTGAAGTAGAGCAAGAATTGCTTCCCAATCGGTTATGTGAATACCTCTATCAATTGAGTGAAAAATTCAATCAATTCTTTGAAAAATGCCCAGTCTTGAAATCAGAAGAGTCGATTAAAACATCGCGTTTGGCATTGTGTGATTTGACAGCGAGAACTTTAAAATTGGGATTATCTCTGTTAGGTATTGAGGTATTAGAAAGAATGTAAGAATTTGAGGAATCAATGGATTTTGGATTTTGGATTTTGGATTTATGGCAATAGATTTATTCCTATGTTTAATCTAAAATATACTTGGAAATTTTTGACTTTTGGCAAAATCTAGAATTTAAAACTTGTTGGAGAGAAACCTGTTTTTTTCAAAAATCAGGTTTCTCAAAATATTGAATGACGAAGCGCACAATCGCTTATGCCAGTTGCGTAAGTCCTGTAAGTAACAATTATAGTTAAAGCTAAAGAGCGCTTTTTTCGCATAAAATAAAGTATAATTAGCTGGCTATTAAATTACTTTACTAAAAAAGATAACTTATGTTAATTGCAACTAAATTAAAAAAAGAACACAAACACTAAACAGTCCATAAAAAAAACATCAGTATTGCCGCAAGTACAAGGGAGAATATAATCGCGTAATCAACCCGGCGATTAAAAAATCCAATAGCAAAAATAATCAATACAAACAAAAAGGATACACCAATATAGATGGTATATTCTCCACTTTTATCAATTAGAGAATCGCTTTGAGATGGTAGATTTTCGGATTGATTTATTTGGGCTACAAATATCCATAGCTTTTGTAGCAGTTTGATTTGATTTGCAATTTGTAGGCTTTTAAAGGGTATCATCTTTTAATAATTAACATTACTGATTAGGCTGTTCTTGAGTCGGTTGGGGTTGTCTTGGGGGCTGTGTTGTCATAAATGCCCAAACTAAACCTATAAGTAATGATAAGCCTAGAAAAATACCAGCTACCTTTATAGTAAATGCATTATCTGAGCGTGTTTGATTTCTTGCTATAGATGTCCGGGATTTTAACTGAGGTTACGGTTGATGATAGCGATGGAAAATTTCGTCGGTTAGCCATTCTGTTGTAGCTTTAAAGTTATGTACTGGAGTCGGCAACATTTCCAAATAAGTAGCGTTACGGATTAAATCTCCAGTTTTTCCGTTGATTTGCAGCTTATTAAACAAGTTGGCAACCCCGTTCCTCAATCCTAACTTTATTAAAGTTTCCCGTAAGTTGACTTTCACGGGATGAAGTTCTTTCCGATACAAAAACGCTAACAAATGCTAACATTTTCTTCCTGCAACTTCGGGAGAAGTGTCGGCACTATCTAGTCCACAGGCTAACACGGTCAATCTAACCGCAACTTGAGTTAAGTTATAAGCAGCATTTAAATCTCTGTCACACTCAAACCCACAGTAATCGCAATTAAACAGTCTTTGAGATAGTGATAGAGATGTTTTCTTCAAACCACAGCATGAACAAGTCTTACTACTGGGATAAAATCTATCCACAATGACTAATTTGCTGCCGTAAAGTTTAGTCTTATACTCTAGCTGACGACGAAACTCATAAAAACCCATATCAGCTATAGCTTTGGTTAATTTACCATTTGCTAGCATTCCGGATACATTTAAATCTTCAATTCCTATCACTGCGTGGTTTTGGCTTAGATAAGTCGTGATTTTATGTAATGAATATGCACGGATCGATCGTATTTTTTGGTGTAGCCGAGCTATTTTTATTTGCGATTTCCGCCTATTATTTGAACCAACTTTTTTATGTCGATTCAAGTATTGCATTCTTGAGAGTTTATTCTCATATTTTTTATAACTCTTGACTCCATCAAATACTTCTCCTGTTGATAATGTTGCCAAATGGTTTATTCCTAAATCAACTCCGACAAAATCAAGAGTTTTTTCAAATTCATTGGTTGACACCTCTAATTTCGGGGAGATAAACCACCTGTAGGCTTTTCTGCTAATTGTTACTGATTTCGGTTTATATCCAACTGGTAAAATCTCATAGCTTTTTATCCATATTAATCGCATTCAGAATTACGTTCAGAAATTTGTCTTCGGTTTTTTCAATAATCACACCAATCTTGTTACGAGTTTGGGGAATTACCTTATTATGCCCCAACAACAAATGACAAATTAAATTGCCTTCTAAATAAAGAATATTATCGTTAGCCAAATACAAATCAGAAGCAGTGACTGAATTAGGATTAACAATTAAACGATCGCAAGCTTGAGCTAACAAATTTGTACTGGGTGTTCCATCTCCTGCAAATCTACCAATCTCTGCTCTAACTCCGGTAGGAATGATACTAACAACAACAAAAGGTGATGATGAATTGCTTTGACGAGGATTTATTTTTAATAAAGATTGCCAAACTGGCTGACGTTCTGTTTCTAAAAAACTACATTCAAAAGTTAGTTGATTATCTTCTCCTACAGAAGTTAAAATCACTCTTAGTGGAGTACCTGATATATTCAAATCTTGGATTTTTTGTCCCAAAACACTCCAAACTCTTTGTGATGGTTCGCAGTAAACTTGCAAATCTTTTGTAAATAACTTAGACATTGAACTAATAATAAAGTTTTGCTTTCATTTCAACTTGCTCGCTGATTGAATCAAAAGCAGATTGCAAAATACATATTATTTCAATCTAGGCAATTTTACTTATGTCTTTTTTTACTTGAATATATGTTTTTTTTGACAATGAAGTTTAATTTTCTTAATAAATAGGAACTTTGCTCGCGACTTTGAATGTAGCAGCTTAATGTATATTCGATGAATATTGAAAAATATGATGATTTATTTTTGGCAATTAATTATTCTTGTAGAGAAACAATGGTATCGCGTCTTTAACATGATGAGTAGAAAATGACTCACAACAAACCCCGATAATGAATAAAGACTAAAATAGCAGCCCAGGAACCCAAAGCGACTTTAATCGCAACCAAAAAATTCAGTAAAGGCAAAACTCCACCACTGAATAAAGTACCCAACTCCCCATAAGGCAACTCATATCCAGATAATTTTATCACTGCCAGAATAATGAAAATCAACACCGAAACCTTCTCCCACTTAGAAGTGTGCCAGCGTTTGTAAATTCCTTGCATCCACTGTGGTGAAGAAGTAATCGCAATTAGTCCAATAGCGGTACCACCGGCTACACCAGCAGCAAAACCACCACCGGGGCTAAGATGTCCGCGAATTGCCAACTCAATACCTACTAAAGCCGCGATCGTCGCTCCCAATCGGGCTAAAATAACCGATGGTCGATCACTAAAACTGTCGATGGTACAAAATGGTCTTTCGTTGGCTAATAGAAAGGTAACTCCCATAATAGCAACTGTGAATACCACAACTTCAAAGATAGTATCGTAAAGTCGATTCCGAAAAATGATGCCGGAAACTGCATTGGGAACTCCAGTATCTTTGACAATTGCTTCAACAATAGGTATCGGTAATTCTGGCTCTGGATTGGGTACGAGCAGCATTTTTACAAACAGCGCAATTCCAGCAACAATATATACCCATTTCATAGATGCTTCTCCTTTAATTTAGTATTATTGACATCTGAAATATTTACGTAATTAACTGTGGTTTGTCCAGAAACCAGTTCGGCAATCATAATGTCATATATGCGTCGAATCCGAGTAATGGCAAGATATGATGAACGTCTAATTCCGAAATCGTCATAAACCTGAGCATTCATACTTTCCTCTTCGCCGACTTGCATTACTGACGAGCGGCTCAAAGTTGCATGGATTTCTTTCTCCATTAGCCCCCGCTGCAAAGCCTGCTTATCTGTATAGGGCAATATTTCCAACCGCATGTGACGTTTGTTCAGAATTTTGCGGAACTCACCTATGACTTCCTGAAAATCAATTTCGTCTTCTAACTGAGTCCCATCTTCGAGTATTCCCACACGCAACACCAAGGAAGATCGTACCGCCACCGCATACAAGGTAATTGCTAATAAAGTACCCATTAAAGCTTCAGTTAAAGCCACATCAGCAGCTCCTAAAACCGCATAAACCAATGCCGCGATCGCACCTAATATTCCTCGCAGTGCTAGAGCATGATAAGGGTTAAGCTGAAGTACTACCAAACAGGAAGTAAGAGGTAACAAAGCGATGATAATATAAAGATAAATATCAAGATTGTCGCTCATTGTCTTCCTCCGCGCTGGAACAGTAAGCCAAAACATATCCGAGCATAGTATTCCAAACAGCTAAGGTAATAATAGCGAGGATGAGTAATGGCCATTCTGCAGGTCTTCTTAAGAGTAATCCAAAAACAATCGCGATGGAACCAAGAGTATCTGCAACAGAAAGGCTGTGTAACTTAAATAATACCGATCGTTTTCCTAGTAAAGGAAAGGTACCCCAAAACCAGAAAAAAATGCCTATACCAATACAGGTATAACTGATAATATCAATCATACTTCCCTCAAACGTTTTAATATATGTGCTAGTAACATTAATCCGGCATTCCCCACACTCAGGATTATCACAGCAACCACACCAATCATCCAATCATCGCGTATCACCGACACCACCAGAGCAATAATAGCTGTCTTAGTGGAGATACTGGCAAATGCCAGCATTGTTTGCCAAATATTTTCATCCTTCCAAGCTTCATAGATGGGTATCAGTAGAGCTTGAATCATGGCAATTATAATTAAAAGGTTCATAATTTTGCACTCCTACGACGCACCCGATGTACTTCATACCACCCATCTTGCCGATATTTCATCACAATGGTTTTTGGGGTAAAGGTTATCAAGAATATATCTAGAAAAATTAACCTTGACGATCGCCTTGGTGGAACTTTCTCAAGAATTACATCTTCGTATTCGTGAGGACGGATAATAATTTCAACGGCTTCAATATAAGCTTGGGGAATTGCGAACAGAATTTTAGCCAGTACTTCAAACCAATCTTTTAATGCTTCTGGAGATGGGTAACCACGGGGTAAAACAAAAGCAATAATTACACCGATAATGATATTGGCTACGCTCAAATCGGATGTGAGCAGAAACCACAAAATAAGTCGTAATATTAAATGTCCAATCATAAAAACGCCATCCAAAAGAGTAAAATTGAAATCAAACTCATCACACCGATTAGATGCTCGAATTCTTCGAGTACCCTGGGTAATTTGAAGGTTAAGCGTTTCAAAATAAACCAATACACCAACCAACCCACAGGTATAGTTACAAGTGTTTTGACAATGTTCTCTACGGTATAAGGCTTAAAATCAACAACATTAGCTGTAATCAACCAACCGAGTAAAAATATAATTGCCGCCCAAAAATCAAGTTTGACTTTTTCTCCTTTGCCATGAGGTAGAAAGATGAATTTGGCATATACTATTGCGGTTCCGATAACCGCAATATTCATAGGGATAACTTGCCAAGGCACCAAATTTTTCATAGTTAGCGCCTTTGCTCCAAATCCCGTCAATAAGGGAAAACCCGATATCGAAAGACTAGCTATAACCAAAACAATCCACATTGGGTTATTAATCGGCTTATTTTGCAATTCATCTAACTTACGACTCGGTAAGTTCCCAGCAGTCAAAAACAATGCCGATTTGGCTAAACCATGGGCTAAAGCATAGTAACCACTAACTTGGGGTGCGGCAAGAATCCAACCTAATTGAGAAATAGTACTTGATGCCAGCACTCGTTTGGTGTCATTTTCAAAGATGGCATACATGACTCCCAAAAATGCCGTGGCAACTCCAAAAATCCTCACAATTGGATCGATTTCCTCAACAATTAACGCACACCGCACCATAGGATAAACTCCGGCTTTAACCACAACTCCCGATAACAGAGCCGAGACTGGTGTATCAGATTCCGAGTGCGTTAACGGTAGCCACAATCCCGAAACAAAAACCCCTCCTTTTACCAAGAGTCCCACAAAAATCAATGCGACTGCTTCTGGTGGTGCTTTGCTCAAACCAGCATAAGCGAATGAATAATTAGCCTGATAAACTAATACCGCACCCACTAGATAAAATAACATTGCTGTATTGCTGATAAATAGATAGCGTAAAGCTACCCAAATAGAGCGATCGTTACGAGGATAGGCAATCAATAAAAACGCCGCAATCCCGCTCACTTCTAGAGCTACATATAAACTGATAAAATCCGTACAAGCAAAAGCAGCATTCACACTGCCATGGACTACGATCGCTTGAGTGTAAAAGAAAGCTGTTTTACCGCTACGCCAACAGTACAGAATAACTGCGATACTTACCAGAGCATTTGTTAATATAAAAAAGCCGCTGAGTGGATCGACCATTAAGGTGACACCGAAATTGTCCAGCAAGCGTAGTGTGAATGAGGATTTCAGGATAAATAATCCTAATGCATATGCAAAGGAAGCAATTGTCCCCAACAATGCTAAATAGCGACCGAGTTTGGGGATAAGATAAATAGTGAACCCTAAAAAAAAACGGCAGAACTGCCCAAACAATTGTAATAGTGTTCATGGTGTATTGTTCTTTTCAATTTCGTTGCTTTCCAAGGTGGGATTGTCTGCTGCTAGCTTCATCACACCAACCAACATTAAGGCTTGAATTGAAAAGCCAATTACAATCGCCGTTAGAATAACCGCTTGGGGAACTGGATCGGCATAACTGCGGTTTTCTACATTGGCGAAAATAGGTGTAAATAAACCATTCCGCGATGCGATCGCCACGTAATAAGCAATAACTCCAGTACTCATTACATCCATGGCGACGATTTTCATCACCAAATTTTTTTTCAAGATTATGCCGAAAAAACCGCATAAAACTGTTGCGAGTATACAAGCTTCTAACACAATAATTACTTTTTGGGTAAGGGTTAGTTATAATTTTTTTTGAATGACTTTATTATTTTTATTGATATATTCTAGGCGTTAAGGATATACCAAGAGCTATTATTTAAATTACTTTTTTTTAAATGAGCAAAAACAATAAGAAGGCAGTCTTGCTCCTAAAGCACTCTTAGAGATAGAAATTCAAATGTAGAACTGTATGCCAGTTGACAACTGCCTAATTTATGTAAATTCTGTAGAAAATACTCTCAAGCTGGTCTTTAGGATTGACATGGATATAATTTGCATAGGGGTTATTGATATACGCATTGCCTTCGAGAGCTTGCCTTGTTCTTAATTATTGATTAATGTCTTATATCTAGAATAAATGGTATCAGGTGTCCAAAGCAAGAAATTGGTCAAGGGTTCCCATAAGAATTTTTTAGAAGAAAAAAATTCTTATGGGTGCCCGTCAAGGCTTCGCTAATGAACTACCTGATGAATAGAATTTGTGGTTACACAAGAGGATATCAATAGTATTTACATTAGCCCCCTTTAGTTCGTGTAGTTGGGGGGATCGTAATCTAAGGGAGGATATTTTATTGTTGTGGGCGATCGCTTGAGTCTAAATCAAGTTACCATTATGTTTTAATGTTGATAACTTTTAGTTATTGATTGACGAAAATTAATTTAGTCTATATAGAAAATCTCTAAATGATTTTTAGAGATATAGGTTATTCTCTCCATGTTTTAAGGATTGTAATTAAATTCGCTAACGAGTCTTAAACAAACTCGGTAATTTTCTGCAGATTTTCCGACGATAAATACTTCTGTATAATCCTTCATCGGAATATGCAGGTAATTAATTTTGGAGCTTTTTCGTATAGTTCCTTTCCTTCTTCATTCAAACTATAGTTTTGAAAAATATATTCTCCACACTTTGGATAAAAACTTTGAAATTTACCTATTTTTAGCAAAGTAGATACGATCGAAGTGTTTTGAGGTACTGTTGATTTTATGTCAGTAATTTAATTAACAATGTCACTTTTATGACAATAACATTGTTTTATTGAGCATATTCTGTCAAGGATTCCGATAATAATTTTTTTCTTCTAAAAAATTCTTATGGGTGCCCGTCAGTAGGATTGGTGACGTACCTACACTTCTCTACGAGTAAGTGTAGGCTTCTCAGAGACTCTAGGCAACCCTAGACATTGACTGAGCTTGTTTATACAGGTCGTGCGCCCCACGATTCCTGATGTTGATTGCTGCATTATGGTCACGGCATA
>JBHJJJ010000003.1:0-11172 GCA_050042755.1 Rivularia sp. (in: cyanobacteria) | reverse complement strand
TAGTGACATTAAATCAATATTCATCCCTTGTACATCTAAGGGAATTTTACCAACTGCTTGGGCACTATCTGAATGGAAAATTATATTGCGCTGGCGACACATTGCACCGATTTCTGCTAGCGGTTGCAAAACCCCGATTTCGTTATTAGCCGCCATTATCGAAACTAAAATAGTGTCGTCGCGAAATGCTTCTTCTAAGTCTTTAAGATTAATTAGCCCATCTTTTTCTACGGGAAGAAAAGTAATTTCAAAACCGAGGGTTTTGAGATAATTACAAGGATCGATTACTGCATTATGCTCTGTTGCTACGGTAATAATATGTTGCCCTTTGGAAAAATAAGCTTCTGCAACACCTTTGATAGCTAAATTATTCGCTTCGGTAGCGCCACTGGTAAAAATGATTTCTTCGGGGGTAGCGTTGATAGCTCCTGCAATGATTTCTCGTGCTTTATTTACCGCAGCTGCGGCTTCCCAACCGTAACTATGACTCATACTTGAAGTATTGCCAAAGCTTTCGGTAAAGTAAGGTAGCATTGCATTTACTACTCTTTGATCGACGGGTGTTGTAGAGTGACAATCGAGGTAGATGGGACGTTGAGACATATTTAACTAACTTAACTATCGTGGCAGGATAACAACGTAAATTAGAAACTTCTAAATCTAAATTGCAGGACTAATTAAAAGAAAATGTTCGCCTTTTTTGTTTTAATGTTGTAGCCTAAAAGCATACATAGACTCAGCGGGAACGTTCTCAATTAAATTCTATTTTTCAACAAAATATGTGTTAAAAAGCGGCAATCCATACACCTACAGTAAATAGCATAATCATCGTCGCGATGATTAAGATAATCGTAAAATAGGGAGCATAGTTGATGCTATCTAAATACTCATTTCTTTTTCTGTCTATTTCTGTTAAAGATTTGAAGTACATTTCTTTCATGATTCTGATAACCTTGCTTAACTGCCGATAGAATCGACATGTATCTGCCTAGATTTAAACCATATTTGAATTTTAACTAAAAGCCAAACTTTACCTACTCGCAATCAAGGAAACATCTATAAAAATTAAATTATTTTAATGCATGAGAACATAACTTTAAAATTAAATAATTTAATTGCAAACTATATACTCGAAATCCATCGAGGGCAATTTGATTTTTAACTAATTGATTTATATCGCAATCTTATATAAGTTATGGGAATTCCTGGTGTTGAGAAATTCTCTTTTTGTCTCGAGCTAATTCTCTTCATTACGAGGTTTCATCTTATTTATGAGCATTATATCCGTATTCTATAATCACTATTTATAGGTGAATCTAGGAACTACAAGCTGATGCTAAAGACTGATGGCATTCCCTATAAATGCTCTTAACATATAAAAAATTTATATTATCCGTAAACATTATTACGTATATAATTATTGTTTTTACTACTGTTATTAGGTTAAGCGAGTGTAAATGAAAATGAAAAATAAGCGGAAAAATCTTACTTCTGAATATTTCAAGATATTAAAAGCAGTAGCGATCGTCGTGATGCTTGTACTTAGCTTACAAATTGTACCGGCGATGGCGCAGTCTAATCAATTTGCTGATGTAGTCATTGATGGTAAGCCACTTTTTCGAGTTAGCAGTACTAATGATAAAACAGCCAGAGAAAGAGCTGAGTATATTAATGGCATCCTTAAAACAGTAGTAGAATCGGAAAAGGTTCCAGAAATAGAAGTTGAAGAAGGCAATAAATATACACAAATTCTAATTGGTGATAACTCTCAAATTACAGTCACTTCTGGAGATGTGACTTCTGCTGAAAATGCCAAGCAACAAGCCGAAATCTGGGCTTCGGAAATTCGTCAAGAAATTGAGATAGCTAGAGAAAAAAGAACTGTAGAATTTATTAGGAATACATTAATTTTAAGTTTTATTATTATCCTTCTAACAATTGCAGTTCATTGGCTTTTAGGAAGAGTACGGGATAGACTACAGCGACATGTTTCTCCACTCATAGTTTCAGAGGATTCTTCCGAGCAAAATCCACAGCAAAACAGCTTAAAAATACTGTTAAAAACAACTTTATTTTTAGCCAGAACAGCACTTTGGGTGGGAGTAAGCCTTTATATTACTAACCTATTTCCCTTAACCAGCCAATGGAGTTATAATATTGGCAACAGTATACGGTTTAGCCTGACTTCACCAATTTTTAAAGAGTTCTCAATTACCAATATTTTAATATTAATTGGTTTATTTTTGGGCTTAGTTATAATTTCAAGTGCGGTGACTAATGTATTGCGATCGCGGATTTTGCAAGTACTGCGAATTAGTCCGGGAGCCCAGGAAGTAATCGCAATTACTTTTAAATATACACTAAATTGTATCGGTTCAGTTGTCCTTCTCCAAAGTTTCGGAGTTGATTTAAGTTCTTTAGCAATTTTGGCAAGTGCTTTGGGTGTTGGTATCGGTTTTGGTTTCCAAGATATTGCAAAAAACTTTGGTAGCGGACTTGTATTATTATTTGAAAGACCAATTCAAGTAGGTGATTTTATTGAAGTTGGCAAATATATGGGGAATGTCGAGCGTATTGGTGCCCGTAGTGTAGTGATTCGTACTTTAGATCGAGTCTCAATAATTGTACCAAATTCGCGTTTTTTGGAAGATGAAGTGATTAATTGGAGTCACCGCAATCCAATTTCTCGAATTCATATACCCGTAGGAGTTTCTTATAGCGCTGATGTCAATGTGGTCAAAAATGCACTTTTAGAAGCAGGAAAAAATCATCGTGAAGTGCTTTCAGTACCCCAACCTAATGTGTTTTTTACCGGGTTTGGTGACAGTTCATTAGATTTTGAATTATTAGTATGGATAAATACACCCAGTCATCAAGTATCAATTAAAAGTGATTTATGTTTCCGAATACAAGCAACCCTGAAAAAATATAATATTGAAATTCCATTTCCTCAAAGAGACTTACATGTACGTAGCGGTGATTTACCTCTTAAATTCTCACCCGAAATAGAGCAAGCTTTATTGCAAAAACAACAACAAAATGGAAGAAATGGGGTATAAGACATTGTTAAAAGTAAGGAGTTCAGAATAACTAAAGTCAAAAGTAAAAGGTAAAAAATAAGGTATTAGAGAGGAAATTTAGAATAAATGAATTGATTGTTCGCTCCTATTATCACTTAGTTCTTACCTCTTAGCTCTTACTTCTTACTCCTTACTCCTTACTTCTTACTCCTTACCCAATCCTAAATCGTCACTGGCGCTTCAATATAAATATTAGGTTCTTGCATTGTAAATTTAATACCAAAATTATTTAGTTGGTGAGAAACCTTTTCATTTGCTAAATCTAGCAATTGTTTTCTCAACTCAAAAGAATTTTGATTTGAACCTACAAGAAAGAAAGTAATTCTAGCTCTAGTATGCTTTTCGCTGGTAGTAGAAATAGTTGTTGAAGGATCAACTTGTTCCGATATATCAGCTTTGTAATTATCGCCGTTCATTGTATTATTGTTTGAGTCAAAGGTTTCAAAAATCACTTTCGTACTATCAGGTTGTACCCCAAAAAGTGATTCCATACTTTCTTCAACTACTCGTCTTACCAAAGCTTGTCCTTTATCAAGTAGCTTCTGATTGAAGTCAAGATAAAGCAACACCATGACTTTTTTCCCACGGGTAATATTTTCGATTTCTACATTGGCTAATATAGAATTAGGTACAATCATCAAAGTACTTTTACCAGTAGAACGGATTTTTGTAGAACGAAATCCGATAGATTCAACCCTTCCGTAAATTTTAGCCCCGTAGGTACTCGATGCCGGTAAATAGATATATTCACCTGTTACAAAAGGTCGATCTAAATATATTACAATAGTACCTAAAAATTGCTCAAAAGTTTTTTGCCCTAAAAAAGCAACTACTATTCCACCAATACTCAAACTTGTAATTACAGGAATTAAATTAAATTTTTGAGCGACTAAGAAAAAAACAATAAATCCAATAATCACATTGACGATAGTTTCAACAATTAATAGTAAATCATCTGCCTGATAACCTAATTTACGAATAAGAGTAACACCATATATTCTAATCAGTTGTCGAAAAATACCTGAAGCTAAAATAGCAATGCTGATGAGAACTGCAAGTTCTACTACATGTCGTAAGAATTCATAAAAGCCTTTGTATTCAGAAATTAATCCTAAAGATAATAAAATTAGGATTGAAGTTCCAGCCCATTTCAATGGCTGACGATTTGTATAGATTAATTTATTATAGGTATCGATTACTCCTCTTGAAAAGAAACGTTTAATAGCTATTTTGAGTAATACAGGAGTATATTTTCCAATAAAGAAAGAAGCTATAGCCCATAAGGTAAATAAGATATATGGTTTGAGTAAAATATCAATTATAGGCTTGAAAAAAGCATATAATTCTCTATGTCTTTCAGGGTAAATAATTCCTAAAAATAACAATATAAGGATTAAAGTAGCAGCCCATTGAAATCCCCGCTTATATGAATTAATTAATTTCTCATAGGTATCGATTACTCGTGTAGGCAAGAAACGTTTAATGGCTTTTCCGAGTAATTTAGGAGTGTTTATTCCAACAAAGAAAGAAGCTATCGTACAGAAGATAAATTGGATCTCTTTTCGAGATATAAACTGAAATATTTGATCTAAAATATTCATACTTTCCTCTAAATTGTAACAGGCGCATCTACGTAGATAGTTGGTTCTTCAATATCAAAATCAATACCGTATTCTCTCAGGGTTTGATTAATAGTTTCTGTAGCCACATCAAGTAATTGGCGACGCAATTCCATCGATACTTTGCTACTACCTAAAATAAATAAACTGATTTGAGCTTGGCTTTTTGTTTCACAACCTTTTATGTCTGGAAAATCAATACGAGTACTTCGTGAATCAAGCCCAAAAATATCTTTTGTACTTGTTAATACTACTTGCTCTATTAATGCTCTCTCTTTAGCTTCAACTTTACGATGAAAATTCAAATAAAGAATTGAGATTACTTTTTTAGCACCAGAAAAATTCTCAATATTCATATCAGTTAGAGAATTATTCGGAATTATCATTAAGGTTCCTTTACCCGAGGTACGGATTTTTGTCGAACGCCAACCTATAGATTCTACCCGCCCAAAAGTACCGTCTGGTAAGCCAATATAATCATCAATATAAAAAGGATGATCGAGATATAATACAACACCACCAAGAATTTGTTCTAAAGTTTTTTGAGCCGCAAAGGCAATAGCTAAACCGCCAATTCCTAAACTAGCTAAAATACTCAAAATATTGATATTATGAGCTTTAGTAAATAAGATTACTCCCGAAATAAGAATAAAAAAAGTAATCAAAAATTTTACTAAAATGAAAAGTTCGCTATTAGCTTGACGACCACTTTTCAAAGCAGAATCTAAAATTGATTCATCTACATAATTGCCAAATATTTTAGTAATTAGAATAGAACATGCTATCGTTAAAATTAAACTAATAATAAATTCAATCGCAGGATAATCATCAAATACAGGAATTATTAAAGCAACAATCTCTAAAAATCCCAATGCAAAAGCAATTCCAATTAAATATTTGTCAGGCTGTAATAATTTTTCAGTTTTTTCTCCAGCTTCAGAAGAAACAAATCTACTCAATAAAAACTGAATTATCTCAGGAAAAATATAACCCACAAAAAATATAATAATGCTGAGTATTTCTACCCAAAATGTCAATTGTATTTTGGAACTAGAAAAAATATTATTTGACAATAATTCAATCATCAAAGATTCTCCCAAATTGATAGTGTTTTTTAGTATTTTTAATTATTTATTATTGAAAGGTTTTATCGAAGACATGTATGATATATTACAAAAATCAGAGATTACCGGATTTAATAGTAATTGACTGTAAAGTATCTTCTATGTATAAAGCTTTTTTGTCTGCCAACTATATTACTTATGATTATTAATACTGAAAATATACATACATCTCAAGAGTTAACCTATTAATCTTATTTTAATATGTTTCAAATTTTAGTATTTATGCTTAAGGTGCTTCTCGAGTATATTTAGGTAAATTTTAAACTGGAAATATATACTCTTATCAATTTTTATTAAAATGTAATTTACATTACTAGTTTATGTAAAAAAAAACAAGATTATGAGCGATGCATATAATAGACTCGCACCTTTTATTCAAGAGTACATATACAATCGTAACTGGACTGAATTAAGACCTATACAAGCCGCTGCTTGTGAAGTTATATTTGATAGCGATGCTCATTTATTAGTAGCCGCAGGTACAGCTTCCGGTAAAACAGAAGCAGCTTTTTTACCAGTTTTAACCCACTTATACGAAAAACCAGCTAATACTATAGGTGCAATTTATATAGGTCCAATTAAAGCATTAATTAACGACCAATTTGAACGTCTTAATGACTTACTAAGAGAAGCAGATATTCCGGTGTACCATTGGCATGGAGATGTTTCTCAAAGTCGAAAAAAACAGCTTTTAAAAACCCCATCGGGTATTCTCCAAATTACACCAGAGTCTTTAGAAAGTTTGTTAATTAATAAATATGAGGACTTAATCCGCCTTTTCGGTGATGTACGTTTTATAATCATCGATGAGATTCACGCTTTCATGGGTACCGAAAGAGGCTGTCAAATTCTTTGTCAATTAGAAAGATTAGCTAATATAACCAAAAATCAACCACGCAGAATTGGTTTATCAGCAACTTTAGGTGATTATTCCTTAGCAGAAAATTGGCTTAGCTCCGGTACCAATCGATCGGTGATTACCCCGAAAATTGAAGCAGCAAAGCGACAAATTAAATTAGCTTTAGAACACTTTTACGTTCCCCAAAAAACAGATGAATCAGAAATCACTGACTGCGATAAATATATTTTTAATTTAAGTAAATCTCGTAAATGTCTGATTTTTGCTAACAATAAATCGCAAACCGAATCTATCATCGCATCCTTGCGTCAAATTGCTACAAATCAAGGGCAACCAGATATTTATCACGTTCATCATGGCAGTATATCGGCTTCTCTGCGTCAAGCAGCGGAAAACGCCATGCAGGAGCCTGAAAAACCTGCGGTGACTGCTGCTACATTAACTTTAGAAGTAGGAGTAGATATTGGCTATTTACAGCGAGTCATTCAGTTAGAATCACCGACTTCTGTAGCCAGTTTTTTACAACGTTTGGGACGTACGGGGAGAAGAAATGAAGCTGCAGATATACGTTTTGTTTGTTCGGAAAAACAGCCATCGCCAGAAGCACCACTTCCCCAACAAATTCCTTGGCAACTTTTACAGTCTATTGCCATTATTCAACTTTATATGGAAGAAAAATGGATTGAACCCATTGAACCGATAAAATACCCATTAAGTCTACTGTATCATCAGACTATGAGTATTTTGGCAGCAATGAAAGAAATTTCGCCACCTCTGATTGCCAAGAAGGTTTTAAATCTATCATCTTTTCAATATATATCTTTGGAAGATTATAAATTATTGCTGCGCTATTTAGTTAGTATTGACCATATTAATAAAACAGAAGAAAATAAATTAATACTCGGCTTAGCTGGTGAAAAAATTGTCAAGAGATTTCAGTTTTATGCTGTTTTTCCCGAAACACTAGAATTTAAAGTTAAACAGGATTCAACAGATATTGGTACGATTGTCATTGTACCTAACGTTGGCAGTCAATTTGGCTTAGCGGGAAAAACTTGGGAAGTATTAGATGTAGATTTTTCTAAGAAAACAATATTCGTTAAACAAGTTGAAGGTAAAGCTGGTATTTTCTGGCGTGGCGGTAGTGGAACAATTCACAGCAAAATATTACAACGTATGCGCCGCGTTTTATTAGAAGATGTAGAGTATGCTTATTTACAAGCAAATTCTACAAAACGTTTAAAATCAGCACGTCAATTAGCGCGAGATTTTGAATTAGATAAACGTAATATAGTCAAATTAGAAAAAGGCAAATGCTGTATTTTTCCTTGGATGGGTACCGTTGCTTACAACACTTTACAAAGATTGCTAAATAATTTTTGTCGAGAGTCTTTAGAAATTAAATCTCTTGGGGGCATTAATCCTTATTTTATGACACTTAAGTTGGGGAAAGGTAAGTTTGAACAATTTGAATCAGAAATTTTATCTTTGTGCCAACAGCGTATTGTTAACGAACATTTAGTTGCAGATGCAGAAGCACCCGAAATACAAAAATACGATAAGTTTATTCCTTTCCCACTACTACGAAAAGCTTTTGCAAGCGATTATCTAAATATGGAAGAAGTTAGACAGCAAATTGGTGATTGGTAATTGGTGATTGGTAATTGGTGATTGGTAATTGGTGATTGGTGATTGGTGATTGGTGATTGGTGATTGGTAATTGGTGATTGGTGATTGGTGATTGGTAATTGGTGATTGGTGATTGATCATTGATCATTGATCATTGATAATTGATCATTGATCATTGATCGTTGGTAATTGAATATGTATGATTATGTAATTATTGGTGCAGGCTCCGCAGGTTGCGTATTAGCAAATCGTCTCACAGAAAATCCTCAAAACAAAGTATTACTTCTAGAAGCCGGCAACCCAGATAAATCTCCAAAAATTCATATTCCTGCTGCCTATTCTGAATTATTTAAAACCAAATATGACTGGGCTTATTATACAGAAAAACAATCTCATCTAAATAACCGTCAACTTTATTATCCTCGTGGAAAAGTGCTTGGTGGAAGTAGTTCAATTAATGCCATGATCTACATTAGAGGCAATAATTCTGACTACGATAACTGGCATAAATTAGGCAATCAAGGATGGAGTAGTAAAGAAGTACTTACTTATTTTAAAAAAGCTGAAAATCAATGTAGAGGTATAAGCGAATACCACGATATCAAAGGACCTCTTAATGTTACCGACTTACGCTCGCGCAATCCTCTTTCTGATGTTTTTATCAAAGCAGCAATAGAATTTGGATTAATGTATAACGATGATTTTAATGGAATACAACAAGAAGGAGTCGGCTATTATCAAGTTAATCAAAAAAATGGGCAGCGTCATAGTGCTGCAAGTGCTTATTTAAAACCTGTATTATCTAGAAAAAATTTAACCGTACAAACTAATTCTCATGTAACGCGGATATTATTTGAAGGAAAGCGGGTTATTGGTTTAACCTATAATTATCAGAATATAGAACGTGAAGTTAGAATCAATCAAGAAGTGATATTAAGTGCTGGAACAATTAATTCTCCTCAATTATTAATGCTTTCAGGAATTGGTTGTGCCAAACATTTGAAATCATTAGATATTCCAGTAGTCTTAGATAATCCTGGTGTAGGACAAAATTTACAAGACCATTTATTTTTATCCATAGCTTATAAATGTACAAAAGCTATTACTTTAGCCAACCTCGATAAACCATATAATCTTCTCAAATATTTATTATTTAAAAGAGGACCATTAACATCAAATATAGCTGAAGCAGGAGGCTTTGTAAAAACCGCACAGAATTTAAATAATATTAATCTCCAACTACATTTCATTCCCGGATGTTTAATAAATCACGGCTTTAGCAACCGTAAAGAACATGGATTCACTTTATGTCCAACTCTTTTATATCCCCAAAGCAAAGGTAAAATTACGTTACGTTCAAAAAATCCCCTACAATCGCCAGTGATTCAACCTAATTATCTTGCAAATCAAGAAGATAATAACGTCTTATTTCATAGTGTTAAAATCTGCCGTCAAATATTACAACAAAAAGCATTTGATACATTTAGAGGTGAAGAAATTATACCAGGTTCGCAAATACAAACTGAGGTTGATATTGTTAATTTTATTCGCGATACCGCAAAAAGTTTGTATCATCCAGTAGGAACTTGTAAAATGGGTAATGACGACCTGTCGGTAGTTAATTCAAAACTACAAGTTCATGGAATAAAAGGACTAAGAGTCGTAGATGCTTCAATAATGCCGAATATTATTGGCGGTAATACAAATGCTCCCACAATTATGATTGCTGAAAAAGCCGCCGATCTCATTCAACAATCAAATAATTAAATCAATTTTCATTGTCCTAATGCCCAAAGCGAGAATTTCATCCATCGACAAAATAAATTACTAATAATTACCTTTTCTTAATTTTTTCATAAATTAACTATGCATAACTAGAGATGTATGGTTTTTGAATATACTGATGCTCAAGTTTTAATTTGATACTCTAGGAATATTGGTGTGATGAGATTTATTACATTATGCACTGGTTATTGACTGGACCATTGACTGTAGAAAAAATAGCAGTTCGGATTCAAGATTTGCCAGCATCCTTAAAAGGTATCCGCATAGTCCAAATATCAGATTTCCACTATGACGGCTTACGTTTGTCAGACTAGATGCTCCACAAAGCCATAATAGCTAGTAACAGACTCGAACAAGATTTAGTTGTTTTGACTGGCGATTATGTGACAGACGATCCTACTCCAATCAATCAATTAGTACTCCGACTTAAAAGTTTACAAAGTCGTTGCGGTACTTATGCCGTACTTGGTAATCATGATATACATTACACCCATTCAAAAAGAGAAATTATCTCCGCTTTTACCAGAGTTGGAATCGAAGTACTTGATAACAGAATTGCTTATCCATTAGGAAAAGAATTACCATTAGTAGGACTTGCTGAATATTGGTCTCCTCATTTCCATCCGGGATTAGTTCTGAACCAGTTAGATGCAGCAATACCGCGTATAGTCTTATCCCACAATCCCGATACCGCTGATATATTGCGACAATGGCGGGTAGACTTACAACTATCAGGTCATACTCACGGTGGTCACATTGTAATTCCCGGTATTGGTCCTGTAATATTTGCTTATAGCAATATTATTCGTAGAATACCTAGAAAACTACGCCGTCTGATGCCATTTGTAAAAAGAGATTTTTTCAATGTCGTCAGAAATTGGCAATGGGCGAAAGGATTTCACAAAGTAGGAAAAAATCAGTTATACGTTAATCGTGGTTTAGGTACTTATTTTCCCGGAAGGTTATTTTGTAACACAGAAGTCACCCTTATTACCTTAGAGGGAATTAAGAAGAGGGGACAAGGGGAGATGGGGAGATGGGGAGATGGGGAGATGGGGAGATAGGGAGATGGGGAG
>JBHJJJ010000002.1:0-8756 GCA_050042755.1 Rivularia sp. (in: cyanobacteria) | reverse complement strand
ATGCCAGTATTTGAAGCCTTTAATCTACCATTTGCTTGAGCAAGACGATTATTAATATCCATAAAAATTTACCCCAAAGTTTTTAAGGGACAGTTTTTTATAGATGTCACCCAATTTCAAACTGACGAACGCGCAATACTCGACTGAGTAGCTTTTCTCAAATTTTAAATGGCAGCTAAAACTGTGACTAAATTTGTGACTAAAATTGTGGGTTGATTCTACCGGATTTGAACTAAAATGGAACAAAAGAAGAATCCGCTCCTCGAAGCTAGAAGGCGCTTGAGAAGCGGGAAACAACGGAATATTAACAAAGGCGACAGCCGGATTTGAACCGGCGAATGGAGGTTTTGCAGACCTCTGCCTTACCACTTGGCTATGTCGCCGCAAAATATATTATTTATGTTACCAACATTTTATATAAAAATCTACCCCCCTCACATTATTTTGTGAAATATGTTTACTAGATTAGAGAAATGGAGAAGGAGAAGAACGATTTCTCCCAGATTACAGTTTCCCTAATTCAGAAACTTCCTGGCTTCTGCCGGAGAGATTGCCCATATACTACTAGTTAATTGCTTAAAACTGAGAAATATACAACTCCAAAGTATTGAGCCGTCTGCGACAAAACTATGTTTTCTTATAACAGTCTCTCATCAAGTATAAGTCTACAATCACCATTCCAACTTGGGGTTTATCTACAAGTGGAAGGCGGTTACATCTAAAGTATATAGAACAATAATAATTTTGAACCATCTTTTGTATTATTTGTCCAGATTTGCATTACCTTATACTTATGTTAGATTTTCCGGTTATGTAGTATACATATTTTTATCTATAGCCACAGTATTTATACTCTTACAAGTATAAGTACTACACTGTTTAAAAAAAAACTATTTTTATTTCCTAAGATAGATGAAAAACAGAAAAAATCAAAAACATAGTATAAGATATTGAAGCTTATTCTCGGTATTCACTTAAAAAAATTGGGTAATAAGTAAACATAGACAACTTCAAAATCATTGGCAATTTAACAGTATGAATATGCTATTAAAGAAGCATTAGCTACTATCATATAAGTAAGTTATGACTAAAAAGGAGAATTGGATATTAAGACTCTTAGATTGGTATCATCCTCATATGAAACAAGTTTCTACCATAACTATTGCCCAGGTAACAGATATGCATATATTTGCCTCTGAACGGCAGCAACTCTTGGGAATGCCTACTACAGAGTCTTTCCATGCGGTCATCGAGTGCTTAAAGGGGCTGCGTGAGGAACTTGATTTATTGTTGTTAACGGGAGACTTATCAGGTGATGGTACGCCACAATCTTACGGAAACTTACAAAATTTGCTGAGTCCGTTGTTTCTTCCGAGTTACTGGCTACCAGGAAATCACGATGATTTGGCGATCGTGAATGAAGTTTTAAATCTGGGTTTGGTTTCCCGGCGCTAGTGTTTTGAACGGGGCGGATGGAATTTTGTATTGCTAAATTCTTCAGTAGCCGGTAAGGTACATGGTTATCTGGCGAGCAAAACTTTAGAATGGCTAGATTTACAGCTGAGCACGATCGTTGATAAACCAACAGCAGTAGCATTACATCATCCTCCCTTCAAGATAAATTCTCCTTGGCTAGATGATAGTAGCTTGCAAAACTCCGAAGAATTTTTTGCCGTTTTGGTCAAATACCCACAAGTTAGGTTGGTATTGTTTGGTCATATACACCAAGAATTTTACACTCAACGTCAGGGTGTTGATTATTTGGGTACTCCTTCAACTTGCGTTCAGTTTCGGCCAGGAAGCCAAAAATTTGCTCTCGATCAAAAGTCACCAGGATTTCGCTTAATGAAACTTTACCCTAATGGAACTTGGGAAAGTTGGGTTGAACGAGTTCCCTATTTCCACACTACTGCGTTAGCGGCAAATGGATATTGACCAAAAATAATGTGATTCAAGCCCCGCAGTGTTAGGGCGGCTTTTGTTCTATAATCATGATGGGACTAATACATAACCCCCACCCGGCTTGTAAGCTATTATCACTCTGAGTCCTCAGGCTGATAAGGATGTCAAAATTAGTAGTTTTCACCGATTGGGTGCGATTCATCAGTTATTAATATTAATGAGCGAACGCTAATAATTTTAAGTGTTCATTCTTCATTGATATAAGCCCGCTCGGCAAGGGCGAGGGGTCATTTATTGTTAAACTTGATTAAACTTTTACTTCAAGGGCAAAACTTTGTAAGCGGACAAAGTGAAATGAACCTGCGACTGAACCCCAAATCTGTTCGTCAGTTTCTAAATCTCTTCCTGTATCTCGGCTAAGAAATTTATCTCCATCAATTTCAAAGTCACTGTCAAGGTAAGTATTTTGTCCTTTACGGAATACTATGCATTTTTTACCTGGTTGCACCATACCTTTAAAGCTGTGACCCGTCCATTCTACAATAAAGTTACAGCCAGATAATTTTTCCAAATCATCGGACTTTAAGGCTTTAAGACGTTCCAAATCGCGTGATGCACCATAAAATTTTTCTGCATCTTTAATTTTGTAATTCTCAAGTTCTATATGATCGCCTGCATCAACTAATTTGTAAACTACAACCCGATAGGGGTTGTTAATCATAAAATCGTAAGCTTGTTCTACGTAAAAGCTGACTCCCGATAACAAATCTACAGGTAAAGGACGCATACATACCCGAATGTGAGCGAAAAAAGGCGGATTCTCAAAAGCTTGTTGTTGATTGCTAAAATCGTGAGCCATCCAACGAGCTAAGGTTGGTATATCTGTAGAGTGTGACATTATATCGATCTTGGATGATTTTTTAGATAACGGTATATTACCAAATAAAACTAGCGCCGTCTTAACGAGAATTTAAGATTTAAGAACACCGGAATCAACCTGTGACATTCAAAACTCCGCACTCTTTATTCATGGAGAAATTGAGCGGGGATGTTCGTCACATAGTTAGTTGATATTTAATAGTCTTTATAATCCACAATGTCCTATGCCCCATTCTCCATGCCTTATTCTAAGAAAATGATAAATATACAACGTTTGGGTATTACGATTACTACAACGATTACAATTTGTTTGTTTTCGACTTCGTTAACTTTAGCGAAAGAGAAAAAACCCCTACCACCGAAAAAATTTCCACCTTCTCCGTTAGAGATTACCACACCCGACCCATTAATACCGGCTGGGGCTAACAAACAACCCCTAAGTTTTGAGGAAAAGCGTTCTTTATCAGCGGCTTTGGATAGACTTAATAATGACGCAACCGCAAAACTACAAGCAGGGGATACTCAAGGAGCGTTTGCTATTTGGAACCGAGAATTACGTTTGCGTCGCTATTTGGGTAAATTAGTAGAAATTGAAGCTCTCTCAAGGGTTGGGGGAATTGCTTATACTAAAAATAATCGCCAACAAATAAAGTATATTACCCAACGGTTGCAGGTAATTCAAAAACAGGCTCAATCCACACAAACAAAGGATTTACAGGTTTTACTTGCTCTAGGTGAAGCCTATCGCCAAGTGCGTACGCCATCCTTAGCGGTGGAAGTTTACAACCAAGTTTTGACAGTTGTCCGAGATAGTTCGGATATCGCAAGGGAAATAGATACACTCAAAACTATTGGTAAGGTGCATCTTGATTGGTTTGATTATCCGGCGGCTGCAACTACTTACGAACAATTACTAAGTTTAGTTTCTAATAATAATGACATTGCAGAATCCTTAAAAGATTTAGCTTACATTTATGACCGCACAAAACAACATCGAAAAGCAATTGATGCACGTACGAAGTTATCATTAGTTTACCGTCAAAGAAACGATATTAACCAGTTAGCAGCATTAAAACTAGCGATAGGTTCCAATTATGAAGCTTTGGCCAAGGAAAATCCAAATGAGGTAGATGCAGCTTTTCAAAACTATCAAGAAGCTTATACTATGGCCTGGAATTTACAACAATACGTGCGTGCGGCTGAAGCTTTACAAAAGTTAGTTTCATTATATATTACAGAAGGTCAAACAGACGACGCTTTACAAACCTCTGCACTTTTATTGCAAGCGGAAGAAAGAGCTTCTAATTTTTACGGCATGATGAATGCTTACGAGCAAATAGGCAAGATTCATCTACAGCGTCAAGAAAACCAATTGGCACTTATAGCTTTTCAAAAAGGACTGGAATTAGCGCAGAAATTAGGTTACGAAACTAAGGAATTCACAGAGCAAATTCAAAAAATATCGGGAATAACTTGAAATTTAATTGAGTGTATTTTGACAATTTTTTCGTGCTCAATTAACTTATTTTAACTGCGAGGGTTCAAGGAAAGTGCGTTTTCTTAAAGGTGCTGATTGATGCGACATACTGACTGTCTCTGGATAAATTGCTGAATTATTCTATGAATACTAATGTAGAGATGTTGCATTGCAACATCTCTCCAAAGGTTTTAGTGATTCAATGAATTCATTTTATTTGGTAGTTACATGAAGCGACAAAAATTATTGAAGCAGGCTTATTCGTTGTAGGATGAATAGGTTCGCGGCATTCTAAAATTGAAAAACCGCAAGATTTAAGCAACGTTATCCATGTCTCTAGTTTACGAAAATACCAAGGTGCGGCTTTTTTAAATTGAGAATTGAAACCATTCCAAAATTCCTGTCTCCATCCATCAATATAAGGTAGCTCTCCACAGCCAATTGCCGGATGAAGCGTTTGAATAAATAATAACCGATTATTTTTTAGTAAGCGAGGTATTGAACGAATCAAGTTATCTACAGTGTCTTTTCCAAGAAGAGAAAAGTTACAAACAACCGCATCAACCGACGGAATATCTATCTGATTGTTATTGATAATATCTTCGTAGGGCGCAACCAAGAATTTCCCACAATTCATAAGTTGCGCTTTTTCAATGAATGTGGAGACTCCATCTATACCCCAAGCTTCTATTCTTCTAATAGTCAATTCGCGAGTTAACCAACCTTCGCCACATCCGATATCGAGAATAGAATCGGGAGAATAACTGACGACCGCATCGATGATGGCTTTATTTGTCACAATTTTTCGACTTTCGATTTCTTCATTTTCGATCGCAGTTATCCAGGAATCGGCATTTTGATTCCAACTATCAAGAACTAATTCGTCGTTGAAAGGTATATTCTCCATCCTTGGTTAACTATAGAAGATGCTTATGTGAATGGACTTGGAATTGTGGAGTATTTTTATAATTATGGTCTGACAAGTGAAAGAAATTTAATTATAGAACATACTAGCTACTTATCCGACAATCTTCAAAAAAGTTTTAAGGAATGTATTTCTGCTGGCTGTTTATTTTCCTCTTTTTTTGGTATTTTTTTAAACTCACTATTACCTAATATTGTTCATGAAAAAAGTAGGAAAAGTAGGAAAAGCCCGTTAATGATAATTTTATTTATTATGTAAAAAAGGTTATCGCCCTATACAAATATTGACCATTATGATATAAAAATGTAAATAATCCATGTATCGTAGATGCAAAGTACTTTTTAGCTATTATTTACAGAATTAACTGTATTCTGAATGTAAAAGAAAAGAAAATAAAATAAATAAATTAGTTCGTAAGTATGGAAAAAAAAGAAACTATTGACGTTCCAAAAGTATGCATGTTTTAAGCTGACTACTCCCTTCCCGCTAAAAGATTACTTTTTATGTAATAATTTATATTACACAAAAAAGTCAGTCAGGCTTGCATCATGGTTAAACCTTTACGGAACAGAACTTTTACATTGGAAACTCACCAATTAGATACGGATTTATGGCAACAACTGTACTACAAGCACCAACAAGAATATATACGAAAAAGATTATTAGCAATTAAATACTTGTATGAAGGAAAGAATCGAATCGAAGTATCAGAGTTATTAGATTGTCACTATAAAACCATTACTTCTTGGATAGATAAGTTTTTAGAAGGAGGCTTAACCTTATTAATCAAACCAATTACTCATCAAAAACAATCAAGATTAAATATAGAACAGAAACATGAATTAAAAATAATTTTACTTTCAGAAAAGCCTACAAATTATGGTATTGATAGAAATATTTGGACAGGTAATATTATTAGTAATATCATTGAATTAAAATGGGGAGTAAAACTGAAAACAACAAGAATATATGAGATATTAAATGAATTAAATTTATCATACCAAAAAGCACATAGAGACTATGCTAACGCTGACAAAGAACAACAAGCCCTATTTATAGGTCAGTTAAAAAAAACTCGAAAATAAAGAAGAATTAGAAAAAATAGTGTTTTTTGATGAATTTGCTGTTTATGACCTACAATTTCCGCAAAAAAATGGGGCAGGCTTGTTGTGAAAGATGCCGGATACTCACGAGTTAATTAGTTAATGAAGCCTGCCCCATTTTTTAAGGTTCCATCTCCTTCCGACCAAGCATTTTTTATGGATGGGCACAAAAAAATACACGTCCCGAAATACCAAGTAACGAGAAAGGACGTAGAAATAAATTGAACGGGATGATTTCAGTTGATGCATTCACGGGAAAAGAGTATTTAAAATTAAAAGAAAAATCAAAAACTGAGGATGTTTCAGAGTATTTTCTCCAACTATGTCAAGATTGTATAAAACAAGGATTTAATAAATTAACTGTTATTTTAGATAATAATTCGACACATAAGAATAAAATGAAATCTCAAGTAACAGCACATCTTAATCGTTTAAAAATTCAAGAAAAAATTTATATTAACTTTATTTATACTCCTACTTACTCGCCAAATTTTAATTTAGTTGAATATATTATTCATCTTTTAAGACTTAAACTTCTACATCATCTACCCTTGGGTATAACTATTCAAGAAGTTCAAGACAAATTAGAAACTTTTTTCAAATTTAATCAACTTCAGACACCACAACAAATTAAAAATATAATTCGACATATTTGCGCTTTAGTCTAGTAATACTCAAATATAAATACAATCATTAACAATATCTCTATTAATTTATAGAGATATTGTTTTTGATAATTTTCTGTTCAAATAGATTAATTATCAATAATTACAAAATTTGTGTAAACCCCAAAAACAAAACAAATCTAGTAAAGCGACCTAGAGCAGGAATAATTTTCGTTGTGGTGATTTGTTGTTTTTGGGGTTCTCCCGAGTGTTGAAATGGTTTCCGAGTCTTCTGGGAAAACAGATTACTTCTTCCACTCAAAAGATTATCTGTTATGTAATTATTTATGCTACATTATAGGTTTTCTTATAGCGGGAAGCAGGGCAAACGCATCTAAATTTCAAGGTGCAGGTGCGCAGTAAGGGCGCACTCGGCACCGACGGTGCGTAAGCTACGCTAAACGCCCGAAGGGCGTAACGCCATTCGATTGTGTAACTTAGGGTTTAAATTATCATTAATCGCTAATATTTGTATGTTTCAACAATATTTTCGCTAACAAGTAAAAAATAGCGTTACATAAATGCGGAATTAAGTAGCGCTTGAAACTATTAATAATTCTTTCAAAATATAGTTAAACTATCCCATAATTCAGCAACGCATAAAATTGTCATGAGCATTTTTGGATATGATATTTTATGAAACCCTAATACCTTAAATATTAAATGTTTCAATAAATAAGTCAATACATTAATTAGACATCTCCGAAAATAACCAAAGTCTTACTATCACTAGCTTTAAAACAGCGATACACCCGAAGGGTGTCGGCTGAGCCTATCGCCAAATTGCAAATGTAGTTAGTTTTTACGCAAAAATAAGGCTTTGAGATGCTTACTATTAATAAATAGCTAAAAAGTAATATATATTAAAACCAATTGACTCTTAGAATATTCAGTTATTTATATTTATAAAATAAATGTGCCTATGCGTAACCTAACAAGTCCACAAATCGTCATAATTATCTGTTCATATTTACTCGATTTTAATCTAAATCTTTCTTGAGCTACTCGAAATATTTTTACTAAACGAATTAGATGTTCAACAAAAATACGGCTCCGTTGCATATTCTTTATTTCTTTCTTTTTGCTCTGGAGTTAATTCTTGTTTCTTAGGCTTTTTATAAGGAGTTTTAGTTAATTCTTCTCCTTCATAAGCTTTATCCCCATTAAATTTTTGATTTTTAGCAAACCCTTTTCGGGATTCACGAAACAATTTTACGTCACTTTTTGGTCCTGGTTTACCTGCTACAACATCTACAATATCTTTACCATCTGGTAAAACGATTAATTGATTTTTAAAGGTATGTTTTTTCTTTTTACCTGAAAAATACTTTTTTTGTTCCTTATATTCTCCGGGTCTTTCTATAGCCTGTGAAGCCTTCGGCTACGCTAACGCGAACACAGCTATCAACTATTAATTCGTATTCTGTCAAAAGTTCTTTAACAACTTCGTATTCAGATTCGTTTTTTTTACCTGTTCAACTAAGCTTGGTGGTAGCATTTCTCCCAACAGTGGAAGCCAATAATTAAATGTGTCATTTGCTGTTGTCTCACTAACACGCCTCTTGAATACCAAGTAACTGAAATGTTGTAAATTGTCGTAGGTATATCATAGTCAATAATATCTGTTCTTCAAGGGATAACTTTGTCTTGCGACCACCCCCTTTTTTTATAATTCTTGTCTTTTTAAATTCTGCTTCTGACTCGGCTTGTATGTGTAGGGCGTTCGCGTAGCGGCGGCTTCCGCATCGCTTGCTTTATTAACTGTTTTAATTGGTCATAATTGAGACCAACTAATCGCTGAGCTT
>JBHJJJ010000001.1:0-52160 GCA_050042755.1 Rivularia sp. (in: cyanobacteria) | reverse complement strand
CAGCAGTGGCTTTAGCAGCAGTAGAAACACCATCAAATCGTCGTTTAGTAGTTCTTCTAGAAGAATCCCTTCCCATTGGTAAATATCAACTGACCCTAGACCCATCAATTATCGCCGACAACGCAGGTAATAGCTTAGAATCACCATTAACCTTAGAATTCACAGCCACCAAAACCCTTGCTTTCAGTCGTACCGACTTCCCCGTAGGAGAAAAACCCAGTGGTATGACTAGCGCTGACTTTGATGGGGACGGAGACATTGATTTAGCAGTAGCTCATCCAGGTCGGATTAATGCCAATTCCTTCAATGGTAATACCGTATCAATCCTATTTAACAATGGGGAAGGCAGTTTTTCTGAGCCAGTAGACTTGACCACAGAAGTGGGACCACAAGTACAATCTGGTGACTTTAATGGGGATGGAAACATTGACCTAGCCGTAAATAGCTTAGAAAATGATAATCTTGCCATATACCTCAACAACGGCAACGGTGAATTTACTCAATCTGGAATCTTTGACACAGGGGAGCGTCCAATAACCATACCTCCTGCTGATTTAGATGGAGATGGTGATTTAGATTTAGTAGTTTTAAATACGATTGAAGTACCATCAAGTGCAAATAATACAGGAGACAGTTTTTCAGTATTTTTCAACGACGGAAATGCGAACTTTGCTACACCAGTAAATTACACATTGAATTCAGGTCTAAACTCAATTTCTACAGGAGATTTAGATAGTGATGGTGATTTAGATTTAGCTATTGTTAACCGTCGCACAGAAGATATATTTCTTCTTTATAACGATGGGGAAGGTAATTTTAATACCTCAGAAGCCGAAATTTTGAATAATGTTGCGAGGGAACCAATTCGTGCAGCACTGGGAGATTTAAATGGAGATAATAACCTGGATATTATTGTAAATAGGTTTGTTGGTAGCGGTAGCGGCGTTTATACTTATTTGAATAATGGTGACGGAACCTTTGCACAGCGAGTCTTTTACAATACACCAAGTTATCCCGGTGGTTTGATTAATCCAATTGATTTCGATTTAGATGGGGATTTAGATATAGCCATAAGTCATGCTGTTGTTTTCCTTGGTTCAGAAAGGACTGAAGGTAATAAATTTACTGTACTCCGGAACAACGGTGATGGCACCTTTAAAGAACCCCTAACGATTGAAGTGGGGAACTTCCCCGGTAGTCCCGTGGTAGCCGATTTAGACGAAGATGGGGATGTAGACACCGTAACTTCAAACGGTGATGATGGTACTATTTCTGTACTCAAGAATGAAATTATTTAACAGTTAACTGAGAGTTTTGTTCCAGTTAGCTTGACTTTGTAAAATTCAGGTAGATGTTGCGGATATTTATTGTCTGTGACATCTACTTTTGTTTTGACGCAGGGCTACAATCGAGTCAGAAAACTTGTTCAAAGGAGTTTGATAATCCATTCAAATAGAATAAATTAAAAACGATTATCTTTTTACACAAATGAGAACGCAATCGCTTTTTTAAGTTCTATCAAATTACGATCAAACAAAATAATTGTGTTAAAATTTTTCCAAAACAGTTGAAATTCTCGAAGTAGAGTTTTTCTTGGATGATTTATTGAAGGCTTTTCAAATATACAGCAATTTGCCGTACAAAATAGAAGAGTTAAGAGTTGGAAGTTAGGAATTAGAAGTTAGGGATTTTGAATTATCCCCCCTCTCCCCCATCTCCCCACTCAGATGTACCATAAAGGGTATAGCAAACTTACCCGTACTGGTAATGACTCTGGCTGAAACTACCAATCCCCTGCTCAATCTCAACAACGAACCCGCATTTGAATCTCTAGGTGATGACTATTATGATGAAGTCATGGCTGAGGAATTCCCCCTTCATAAACTTCGCTGGCGCAATAATGCACTTCTTGCACAGCTAGGATTAAACCCCCAAGCAGTGGCTGACAAAGATTTTATCGAAGCCTATGGTGAATTTCATCAACGCAAACCTCTTCTAGCAATGCGTTATCACGGCTATCAATTTGGTGAATATAACCCCAGATTAGGAGATGGTAGAGGATTTCTTTATGGACAAGTACGCGGTACCGATGGCGAACTTTATGATTTTGGTACCAAGGGTTCCGGTAGAACACCTTATTCCCGTGGTGGCGATGGAATGCTTACCCTTAAAGGTGGAGTAAGGGAAGTATTAGCAGCGGAAATGCTCCATCGTATGGGTGTACGCACCTCCCGCTGTCTGAGTTTGGTGGAAACGGGAATGCAATTGTGGCGAGGTGACGAGCCTTCCCCGACTCGTTCATCGGTTATGGTAAGGATGAACCGTTCACATATTCGCTTTGGAACTTTTGAGCGTTTGAATTATTTAAGGCGTTCGGATTTAATTAAAAAGCTTTTAGATCATGTAATAGAAGTTTATTATTCCCATTTAATTAACGAACAAGAAAAATATGCTTTATTTTATGCAGAATTAGTTGAAAGAGTAGCAAAATTAGCAGCACAATGGATGGCGGCTGGCTTTTGTCATGCGGTATTGAATACTGACAATATGTCAATTACTGGGGAAAGTTTTGATTATGGTCCCTATGCATTTATTCCTACTTACGATCCGCATTTTACCGCAGCATATTTTGATTATTATAGCCGTTATTCTTACATCCATCAGCCAGATATTTGTATGTGGAATTTAGAAATGCTGCAAGTTCCATTAAAGGCTGTAATTGATAAAGCTGACATGGATGCTGGATTAATCAAATTCGGTAAATATTTTCTGGGTAATTACCGTTTATTAATGTTGCAAAAATTAGGATTAAAACAAGAAATATCAAATGCAGACACTGACGAACTATTAAAAGCAACCATTGATTTTCTCAAGCATTATCCCATTAGCTACCATGACTTTTTCGCCGACATGGCCGCAACTTTTTCTCATAAATGGCAAGACGATGCAAATTATATTTTAGAAGGTTCCGAGATCAAGCAATCTTTAGGAGTATCGGAATTATTTGTCAACTGGGCAGGAATTTATCATCGAATATTGAGCAATATGGCAACCGATGAAATTAATAATATAGCTGAAACGTTAAAACAGTTTAATCCCCAAAAAGTGATATTAAAACCTGTAATTGAATCAATTTGGGAACCAATAGTTCAAGAAGACAATTGGCAACCGTTTTATGATTTACTTAAAGAAATTGTTAGTGGTTAGTGGTTGGTGGTTGGTGGTTAGTTGTTGGTGGTTAGTGGTTGGTGGTTAGTGGTTAGTTGTTGGTGGTTAGTTGTTGGTGGTTGGTGGTTAGTTGTTGGTGGTCAGCTTTTGGTGCTTAGGAGTTAATAAATAGGCGTTGCTGAATAAAAATATGAAAACGTGATTTCACATTGAAAAAGACGTAGCATTGCTACATCTCTACATAAGTTTCACGTTTACTACAAAGTGTATGTATATATAATTCATAGCGAGGTAGGCAACGCCAATAAATAACTATCAACCATCAACTATCAACCATCAACTATCAACCATCAACTAATAACTTTCCCAAAACTATGATTGGAATTAATTTCAATTACTAAATCAACTGATGGAGATTCTATTAAAGGCTTGATAAATAATTCTGGGTGCAGTGCTTTCCAAAAGTAATTTACAAACTCTTCGATTTGTAAGTCAGTCATTCCAGGTTTACCGCTGGCTTTCATCTGATGTTCGGCTTGTTTGCGCCATTCTAAGGAAAGACGGTAATCTGTGGGATATAAAACGATTAAACTATCCAAGCGTTGCCACAAGGGTAAGTAATCGTGGAGTTTATCGTTCATATCAAGAGCAAATGCTTTGTCTTCTGGTGTAATAATCGGTAGTGGTGGGGTGTTAAATGCTGTTGAATTTATTGGTTGAATGCCAACAAACCAACCTTCAAACAACACAATATCAATATTTTCTACCGTTTCAGGATTAATGCGATCGCCATTTCCAGAATGTAGTGATTTATCGAAGCGAGGAACCGTTATAGTAGTTTGACGCTGACAAATATTATCTAAAAGATTCAAACCCAAATCAACATCATGAGTTCCCGGTGGTCCCCGCCAAATCAAACGAGGGTCTTGTTGTTGTAAAATTAAACGTGCTTGGTAAGTTTTATATAAGTCATCTATAGATAAACTCAAGGTACGGTATTTTAAGTGTGACAAAATCAAATTGAGAACTTTACAAGTTGTGGTTTTACCGGTTCCTTGTCCTCCTAATATTCCTTGTATAAAAGGACGTTGATTTTCTTGATATCGCCATGCAATTTGCATTGCCAAAGGTAGCCATAAATCCCACAATGCTGGCAGTATTGTATTGGGTTCTATTTGTAAAGTACTTTGACACAAATCTTTAAAAGCGGGATAAATCAATTTGAGTAAATCCCAGCGTTGGTGTATATTTGCTTCCGCATTTTCAGGTGTAATACCAAAAGCTTTTGCTCGCGACTTATCTGCGATCGCTTCTGATATTAATATGCTCTGGGGGGTTGTATCTTGTATTAATTTTGGAGTGAGCATGGTAGTTGGGAATGAGCAATGGGACATTTAAGATTAGGGTTTATTAATATTTGTCACTAGTGTAAAGCTGCAATCAAAAGAAATAACGGGTATTGCACGCGATATACCAAGACAAATTATTTGTAACGCCATGCCAAGCTACCCTCCTGCTTATGCTTCTTATATTATTTCGCAAGATTTACTCGGTTACTTAGATAGCCTTTTCATCGATATTTATTTACTTGGGAGAACAGGAACTAAGTTCAAACTCTACGGTATTTAATCGTTTTTGGATCTCAACAATCATTTATGGAACATGGAGTGGTATAGCGAGTTTTCGTCGTAGTTCTCAAAACTTAGAAATTCAAAACAATGTTTATTCATATGATAAACATAGTCAGCATTTCTCTATTACAGTTTCTAACATTAATAAGTGTATTATCACAATAATTATTGTCGGATTTTGTTTCTGTGCAAATCAAGTAATTTGGTCGTGGTCTTTAGAGCATACAAGTATTGCTAATTCTACTATCTTACATAATTTGACTCCAATTTTTACAGCTTTGGGGTCATACTTATTCTTGAATCAACGCTTCGATCAAAAATTTCTAGTAGGAATGTTGGTTGCTATTGCCGGAGCAACCATCATGGAAGTGAAAGATTTGAGTCTGGGTTTTGAAAGATTTGGAGGTGATTTAGCCGCTCTAGCTTCTGCGATGTTTTATAGTGCATATCTACTGGCAATTGAGAAGCTAAAAGACAAGTTAGATATTGTCAATATAGTTTTGGGATGTTGTGTTGTCGGTTGTATTATAATTATTCCACTACTTTTGATTCAGGAAGATAGTCTATTTCCTCATAGTTTTGGTGCTTGGTTATCTGTCATTGGTTTGGCAGTAGTTTGCCAGATATTTGGTCAAGCCGTTATTGCTTATTCTCTCATGAAAATTCCTTCAGGAGTTGTTGCCTTATCACATTTGTTGTGTCCCTGTATGAGTGCAATTGAAGCATGGCTGATTTTTCATCAGGGCTTGAGTATTGAGAACTTATTAGGATTTATCATTATCCTGACTGGATTATATTTCGGACTTTCAAGTACTACTGCCAGAAACTAACAGTACCATGACAATGAACAATGAACAATGAACAACTGATAATTGATAATGGATAATGGATAATGGATAATTGATAATAGATAATTGATAACTGATTTATGTTTCCTCCATCATTTCAACCAATTTCCCAACGTCCAAAGTTAAAATTACCCAATAATGCTAGAGTTGCCGTATGGGTAGTGATGAATGTCGAACATTTCACCTTTGGTAAAATCGGAACAGCAATCCAACCTCATTTAAATAGTTATCCAGAGATTGCTAACTATGGTTGGCGGGATTATGGAAATAGAGTTGGTATTTGGCGTTTATTTGATTTATTTGCAGAATTAGAAATTCCCGTAACAGCAGCAGTAAACGGTGAAATTTGTACGCTGTATCCAGAAATTATGGAAGCAATGCAACAGCATGGCTGGGAAATTATGGCCCATGGAATTAATAACTCCACTGGTCATAGTGGCATGGATAAAGAAGCAGAAACAGATACAATAAATAAAACTTTAAATTTACTTAAGGAAGCTACAGGGAAAACACCAAAAGGTTGGTTAACACCGGGATTTTCCATTACAGAATCAACATTTGAACTATTACATTCAGCCGGAATTGTTTATACTGCTGATTGGGTAAATGACGACCAACCTTACTGGTATCCTCTCCAAAATGGTCGTTTATTAGCAATTCCTTATACTATAGAAGCTAATGATATCACCTTGTGCTTGAGTAACCGCTTTTCCGGTGCAGAATTTTCCAGAGCTATAGAAGATCAATTTTATCAATTGTGGCATGAAGGAGAATCGCAAGGGCGGGTAATGGCAATTGGTTTACATCCTTTTATAGTTGGTCAGCCCTTGCGGTTAAAATATTTAAAAGAATGTTTAATGCACATTAAAAACCAATCCGATACTTGGATAACAACCGGAGAAAAAATATATGAATCAGTGAGCAGTGAACAGTTAACGGTGAGCAGTGAGCAGTGAACAGTAAGCAGTGAGCAATTAAGAACTACAATAGATTTCAATTGAATAAGGTACAGAAATTCACTATGCTCCTTTCAGCTTAAAGCCCCGGGCGTATTGAGGGGAGAAATTTGAAGAGGGGTTTATTTAATCCAAAATCCAAAATATAAAATCTAAAATCCAAAATCCTAGTATGACTGCTTCTCAAACACAAACCTTAACAATTCCCATAATCGATGCTAATCGAGAAAATATTAAACCCTACGGATATTTATTAGGGGATGATGTCAGCAAACCAGGATTGGGAATACCTTTTTATCAAGAAAGAGTATTAGAAGGTGAAAATATAGACTTTACATATCGCGGAAATGCAACTTTTAGAACCGCTAAAATAATGCCAGGATATCCTACAATAACCTGGTTAGAACGTCATATGTACATGCCCCAAATGTTTATCGGTTTGGGGCAATCGCCATTTATTATGGTTCTTTCACCACCAAATCATCAAAATAACCAAGATTTACCCGATTTATCGCAAGCACAAGCTCTACGTTTCCCTCCAGGGCACGGACTTTTATTATATCTGGGAACCTGGCACGATTTTCCCATAGCTTGCGATCGCCCTGTGGTTATCCTAACAGCAAATTCAGATGAAGTAGTTACTGCTCTAGCTCAAATGAAAGAGCCGGGAGAGATGAATCAAGGGGATGTTTATAAAATTTCTCTTCCCAAAAGATTGGGATATGAAATTCAATTAGACGTTTAATTTAAGTCTTTTCTACCCGCAACCCAAAATAAGTCAATACCAATTCATCAGTACTATTATTCACAACTTCATGAACTTCTCCGACTTCCACCGCAACACAACTACCCGGAAGCAAGGGATATTCCTGATTATCAATACGGATAAAACCCGAACCAGATTCCACAAAAAACACCTCACACATATCCTGATGAGCGTGTGCAGCAGCTACTTGCCCGGGAGCAAAACGCGCTTGAGAGAAATTAGTCAGGTGAGGTAAATCGCCAAATCGCAACATTACCTTTTTCTTAATTTCAGGATTATGGGAAACAGCTTCTTGGGGTAAATCGTTGAGAGAAGTAAATTTCATAAAAAAGGTCAACCGCCCGGCGTTCGTCAAAAGTCAAAAGTCAAAGGTCAAAGATTAATATAGAATAATTTCTAACTCATTACTCATTACTTCTTACTTCTTACTCCTTACTTCTTGCTTCTTACTCCTAACTCCTCCCCATCTCCCTTAATCTGGCCTCAAATCATTTGATATCTCCACAATCCCTCTAGAACCATCAATCCGTACTCGCTGACCATCCTGCAATAACCAAGTAGCATTATTTACATCCATGATTGCTGGAATACCATATTCACGAGCGATAATTGCGCCGTGAGAAAGCCTTCCACCAACTTCAGCAATAAGTCCGCCAGCCCTTGTCAATATAGCAGCCCAGCCAGAATCAGTGTAAGGAACTACTAAAATTGTTTGTTTATCAATATCCGGAACTGCCTGTAAATTTCGCAACACCTTGACTTTTCCTTCAACTTGCCCATGACTCGCCGGAATTCCGGTTAACATTCCATCGGGAACAAGGGAAGGACGAGAAAAGAACATTGATACAGGAGGTGCATTGCCATAAACTAACTGCGGTACGGGATTGAGTTGACTATCTTCTGTAAGTCGTGTTTTTCTTATTTGGACTAACTCCATTAAATTACTCATCAATTGATAATCGGAATCGTTGATGAGTTTTCGTATTTCTTCAATTTCTAGGAAAAATATATCTCCTGGTTCCCCGAGCAACTCGTTTTGTAACCAATTCCGTTCTAAGGCGATGAAGCTCCAACGTAACTGTGCGAGCAATCGAGAATAAATTTCTGAAGCACGCCCTTTTAAATTTACGCGACGTTGTACTGCTCCTCCCCGGTTACGCTTTTTAATTCCCAAATTTGCGGGGGTTTGGTTTCCTTGCATCAACTGGATAAATAACAGTTTTACAGCTAGTGGTTCTTCTTTCCAAGTCGGAACAGCAATATCGGTTCCGACATCACTTAAATAACCGTAACGGTTAATCAAGGTTTCAAAGCCTTCAAGAATTTTTTGTCCTGGAGTGGAAACTGCTAAATCCTCAAACAGAGTTTCTGAATCGAATTCTGGTAATATTTGCTTAGCCGCTGCCGCTAATTCGCCAAGTTCTCGCAAAGCTGCGACTTCGGGAGCAGCACTGTTATCAATTTGACTATCTTTTGTTTTAAAAATTCCTTGTCTTGCAGCAGCACTCAAGGGAGCCATAATACTGTAATAAGCAGCGCTCTTGAGCAGTTCTAAAATAAACTCAATTCTTTCTAATATTTGGGTTTGGTTAAGCTCAAGTAGGGATATTTTTGACAATTCAGAAAAACCGGGCTGAAATCGCTTGCGGAAATCACGTTTGAAATCTCTCTCTAAACTGAATTCTCTGGCAAATAATCGCAGCAATCCGGGAAGATTTGACAAAGTAGAATTTAAAGGCGGTTTGCTCATCTTCGCTCCTCTAGTGAGAAATTCCAAACTTTCAGGAGGTAAACCCATACGTAGGAAAATCTGTCCTAGAAGACTGGCGTTAAAATAAGCTCTAGAAAAGTGAAGCGTTGCAGTTTCGTTAAAATCTAATCCTAAAGCACGTTCACCCAGTACTAACGCAAAAATTCCTCCCCAAACCCCACAAACTAAGGGACGATTAATTGACCAAGTTAAAGGATGAATAATTCCCGGAATTACTTCAGCAGCTATTTTGCGCGTCCAAATTGGTAATAAAGTGGTGATGGGACGAACTTGTAATATCCACAAAGTTTGACCGTCATAACTCCATTCGATATCTTGGGGAATACCGTGATAGTATTGTTCAATTTGGCGGGCTAAGTATGCGACTTGTTTAATTAATACGGCGGGTATTTGTCCTTCCCCTTCCAAATGTACGGAAGATAAATTCTCTGTTTTAACAACAAAAGCTCGATACTGTTCCGGTGTATATCTACCAGAAACTACTTGAGCCGCGCTGCCTGCCGTTGCTTCAATTACTACAGCATCGCTCTCTTGAGTAATGGGATCGCGACTAAAAGCAACCCCAGAAAATACTCCTTGAATTTGTTGTTGAATCAACACCGCCATTGCAGTTTCTTTTAAATTGCGATCGCGCCGATATTTAACTGCCGCTGGATGTTCGTAGGAAGCACGAACTGTATTAATCGCTTCTAGTAAACCTTCTTTTGTAGTAACGTTCAAAACAGTTTCGTATTGTCCAGCAGCGGAAGCTTCTTCGGTATCTTCTCCTAAAGCTGAAGAGCGTACCGCAAGAGGAGATAAATCCGACGGTTGAAGAAAATTGATCGGCGTTTCGGGTTCATCCATTGGAGTCAGTACCCAACCTTTAGGAACTGGATAACCAGCACGCTTCATTTCTGATACTCTAGCTGCTTTATTTCCTACAATTGCAGCATCGAGTTCATCATCGAGAGAAAGAATTTTTTGGTCGCCCCGTAACAATTGAAACATGGCTTGGGATTCTGCCTTAGCATCAGATGCTTTTAAATTTAAATCATCAGGTATCTGTTGGTAAATCCAGCCAAGTAATCCTGCTAACACAACCGCCGCCAAAATTTGTGGTATGTCGTCAAAATGCAGTATCGCTACAATTAGGGGGAATAATATCAACACCCCATATTTTGCCAACTCCTTGGAACGTAAAAGCAGAAAGCTGATGCTACTTACTAAAAATATAAACCCTGCCGCCATCGGATCGTGTACTGCAAATCCCCAGGCAACATTTGTAGTTCCAGCGCCCTTCCCCATCCAGAATCTGCCTATAACCAAAGCTATTAAAGCAATCAATTCCCAGTGAGAACCATTGCCAAAAAAAGCACGGGCAATTAAAACTGCCATAACTCCCTTCAGAGCTTCCGATAAAACAGCAAGAACTCCTACAAACGTTCCACCGTGATAGAAAGCAGCACTAACGCCAATATTACCAGTACCAATTTCTGCCAACCGACGCTTTGCCATAGCATTGGTAATCCAAGAAATAACTGGTAATCCACCCAAAAGGGGACAAACAATAAAAATAACTAAAGCACCCCAGAGTTCAAGCATAGGATCAATTTTTGATTTTTCTTCAATCTAAAATCCAAAGTTTCCCATTTTTTCTAGCTGACAATAACGGTCCAAGGGGCGATGATAATATAATCCACACCCCTTAGAAACCAACATGAGAGTCTAATCAATTGTCAGCGATAAACAAGAATTGATAATTTTTGTTGTGTTCCCACTCAACATTTCTCGACAAAAAGGTAAGTGAAAAAGTCGAGCCGGCATAACACATCCGTAATACATTTCACGCCCTAGTTTCTGGAGTAGCTCGTTTCCTAGTTTACCGCGTAAGCCACCTGCAATGCCCAAAAGATAAGTAATGCGATAGAACCCAAAACCAGAACGGTAGAAATAGTTACAGCTTTAGGACTATCGGCACCCTTAAACTTCATGATTCCTCGATTTAAGTCGGACATAACAAATACTCCTCCCTTTTTGATATCGGCAAAACGATCCGCCTTGATTGTAGTCCGTTACTTCCTATATAAGCAGATACAAGCAGAACATTCCGATTACAATTTTCTTAAGAAAAGTAAACAGGCAATGGGCATGGGCATCGGTAACTTATAACTCCTAACTCTTAACTTCTTCTCCCCATCCCTCCATCTCCCCTACTATCTCCTGTCGTGTATATTGGTGTAATTTCACATGTCATAGGACAAAAAGGGATTCAAAAGTGAGATTTATTTTATTAATTATTGTTGCAGCGATTATCGGATTATTTGTAGCCACAGAAATTGGGTTGCGCTTATTGTTTGGTTTTGGCAATCCTCTAACTTACATTGGCGACGAAAAAATAGGCTATTTATTAACCCCTTCTCAACGTACTCGCCGCTTTGGTAATCGTATAGAAGTTAACCAGTATTCAATGCGGAGTGCAAATATTCAACAAACACCTCCACCCTCAAGCTTACGAATACTGCTTTTAGGAGACTCCATCGCTAATGGTGGTTGGTGGACAGATCAAGAGAATACAATTTCTAACTTAATGATGCGTTCTTTGAATCGGAATGTATCTCGAAATATTACACAATTTGAAGTATTAAATGCTTCAGCAAATTCTTGGGGTCCGAGAAACGAACTAGGATATTTACAAAGGTTTGGCAGCTTTGGAGCAAAAACTATAGTGTTGCTAATTAATACCGACGATTTATTTTCTACTGCACCCACTTCACTACCAGTCGGACGCGATCGCAATTATCCAGACAAAAAACCACCTTTAGCACTAGCAGAAATACTAAACCGCTACATTCTTAAGCAAAAACCCATACCAGGACTCAAAGAAGTGCAAAATGAAAGTGGCGATCGTATTGGTGTTAATTTAGCAGCCATTGTTGAAATTCAAGAATTTACTCGCGAACACAACGCACAATTTTTACTCGCCATGACTCCCTTATTACGAGAAATAGGCGAACCGGGACCTCGCGACTATGAAATTAAAGCACGCCAACGCCTACAAGAATTTACTAAAACCCAAGGTATCACCTTTATCGATTTTCTACCTGTATTCAACTCTTCCCAAGATGCAAAAACTTTATATCACGATCACATCCATTTTAATTTAAAAGGAAATCAATTAATAAGTGAAGTCATTGAAAAAAAATTACAAGAAATATTACAGAAAGAAGCAAAAAATAACTCTAAATTGGGGTTGGCTAAGCCATCCTAAAAATAATTAATGACGTTGCTGCTGGAACGTTTCAAAGCAAACACTTCTAAGAGATAAGTAGGTAGGCATAAATAAAACTATGTAAAAGAATGTAAATGACCTATCTTAGCTTACTCAATCTCACTACTCCCTTATCAAAGGTTCCCAATATAATTTTTTCAGGAGAAAAAAAGTCAAGCAAATCTAACTGATGCAGATTTGAGTGGAGCCGATTTAAGTGGTGCGAATCTTAGCGAGATAAATCTAATTGGTGCAGATCTATTTAATGCCAAGCTTATTGAGCTAACTTACAAAAAGCAGATTTGCGAACTGCAAACTTGGTAAATGCGAATATGATTCAAGCTAATCTCGCAGAAGCAGAACTCAGTTGTGCCGACTTAACTAAAGCAAACCTCAACTTAGCTAATTTAACTGATGCCAATATAGATGAAGCAGAAAGTAGTGATGCCGTTTTAACAAAACATAACATCACAATACAACAGATAAGTAGAAGACAAAGCCACGCAGGTATATCCCACAAATGGTTAAGTTGGGCTGGCAGCCACTAAGATTTTTTGTAGAGACGTAGCAATGCTACGTCTCCATATTTGTCTTGCAAAATCGATGCGTTCATCTTAACTAGGATTGACGGGTTCCCATTAAAAATTTTTAATGAAAACCCTTGACGCTGGATAAACCCGATTTCTACTATGACTACTAGGTTTAAAAACTAGTTATTTACTTATATTCCGGGTTTGTGACTGAGCGGGTGCATCTTTTCCTTAAAATTAACATCGATTGTAGTTAATCAAATCTATATTTCCCGCAGTATTCCATCAGCCACAACAAAACTATTCAAACCTAGGCAAAATTGGGTTTGTGTCGTATCAAATTCATGAACTCCTCGCGAGTTTTTGCATCTTCTGCAAATACTCCTCGCATAGCACTAGTAACAGTCCAAGAACCAGGTTTTTGTACGCCGCGCATTACCATACACATATGACTAGCTTCTAAAACTACAGCCACCCCTTGTGGTTTAATCAAACCTTGTAATGCATCAGCAATTTGTACCGTAAGACGTTCCTGTACCTGTAAGCGTCGTGCATACATTTCGCAAATTCTAGCAAGTTTGGATAATCCGATTACCTTTCCATTAGGAATATAGGCTACATGAGCGCGACCAATAACTGGTAACATATGATGTTCGCAAGAACTGAAAATATCGATATCTCGAACTAATACCATTTCATTGGCATCTTCTGTAAATACCGCACCATTTAACAATTCATCCAAAGATTCATGATATCCCTTGGTGAGAAACTGCAAAGCTTTGACAACTCTTTTTGGGGTATCTTTTAGTCCCTCTCTATTTGGATCTTCTCCTAATCCAATTAGCAAAGTACGTACAGCCTGCATCATTTCTGCATCCGTTACATTTTGCTGTTTGGATAAAGACGGTAACGTCCGATCGGAAGAAGAGAGTTCAGGACGAATAGATAGGGTCATTATCTGAGTTCCATTACTTGTTAATAGTTAGTATTTAGTTTTTGACTGTTAGTTGCTTCTAGCATCACTTTCAGACCAACTACTAATTCCTAACTTTTTCTTAATACTTTTTAAGCATAACAAATTATAGTTAACTAAAAAAACTATTTTATTTTGTATCGATTTTTTTTATAATTGATAATTGCTTTTTTATCAACAGTATTTTTTTTGATGACAAAGTGCTATATTTAACTAAAAATGAAATATGCTAAAAATAGCTTTTATTGATACACTAAGAGCGACTATTACTCGGTTGATAATATTGAATATTTAGAGTATGAGCGGTTTATACTTCCACATTGGATCTTCTTACTTTTTGGAAATTCCTGATAACAAAAAAGCGTAAAAAGTAATAGATCATACAGGTATTATCCTGAGAAAATATCTTTAAATAGATAAGTATTAATTTTCTCAGAAAAGTTGAGAAACATCTGTATATTCAATATCTGCAATTTTTTTATAAATCTTGTATTGCTGTACGGGATTTGTCATCACCGAAATTACCGTTTCAATGGTTGGACAATTAGATTCACTACACTGTAACTGACTCAGAGAAATAGAAATTTCTTCATCTATTTCAAAACATTGGTAAATCCATTTCTTAACTTGCTTAATTTGTTGAGAAGTTACCTCAATTGCAACTCTGCTTTTAGAAAAATTCATATTTATTCTTGATTAGATTATTGATTTTTACTTGTGCCGAATGTACTACACCCTTCTTTTGGGCCAGGTAACTACGCAATATTAGAAGAATTAATTATTGTTTAAGTTCCCTTGAAGCTGGAATTGTTCCCTTGTTTGTTTATTCGTGTCTTCGGGGTCAAATTTTCATCTGAGTAACTATTTAACAGCAGCACCAAAGTACCTGTGAGGGTACCCTACTCTTTCCGAAATTGCAAAAACTTACGCTGTTGATTTTTTTAACAAAGTAATAATTCTGAGCAAAAACCATGCCTCAAAGTTCACTTGAGTACAGAACTCGCACTTATGACATCATCGGTTTCGGAGATGAACTTCCCGGTATACTAAGTTTAGTCTGTGCTGCACGAGAATATTATCGTCGCACTAATAAATACCCGCGCAGTTTGCTAATGTTTAAAGGTGATTCGCGAAAAGGTATTGGCGGACACTTAGTAAGAGGTGGTTTGAGCTACTTGGATAGGTCATCGATACCTCTTGAAATTAGGCGATCGCACAATTTGTCATCTTTTGGAGACGCTCCCGCTATCTACGAAGAATTTCTGAGAAGAGTAGGAGTAGTACAAGTTGCCCTAGACCCACACCTAGGAGATCGAGTTTTGCGAGAGATGTTGCGAGAAATTCGCGCCGATATATTAAGCAATATTGAAATTGAGTCAGTAATAAAGCAGAGAAATAAAATTGTTGGGATTAATCTTACCAAAGGCGAAACTTATTTAGCCAAACAGTTTATTGATTCCACCGTAAATGCAGAATTAGCCCAAGCCGCTGGAGTGGAAAAACTTAAAGGTTTTGAAACCTTCGGCTTACCGGATTCGGAACTCTCAGTTACCTTAGTATTTCAAACTCAAGGCTTGAGCATACAGAGACTTAAACATATAGAAAAACTTTACCTCGAACGCTTTACCAACCTCAACGATACACACGCTCAACAGTGGTTAAATCAAGCAGCAGGAAATAACCCGGAAATAGCAAACCGTCTCAGAAAAGACTTAGTCGATCAAAATGGCAAATTCAAAACTATGTATGTGGGTAAAGACTACATAGATATCCGTTGTAAAGCCCTTTCTATCGCCTATCATTCCTTCCGAGGAACTCCTTTAATTTTAGAAAAAAGCGGCGCAATTCTCGATAACGGTAACGTCGCCATTCTCTCCGGTGAAAGGTTCTCTTGGAATGCATTTCTATATGATGTAAATGCCTCACAAGCAGAAGCATTAGCACGGGGTAAAGCCAAACCCACAGCAAAAATGCTCGCGGAAATGAATTACGTAATTCAATGGTTTAAAGCTATGGGAGCAGATACTGTTAATCCAGCGTCGGAATTATACATTCGTCACGCAGGTAACATTACAGGAGTAATCGATCCTTTAACCGGCGCAGAAATGCTGACAGGCGGAGTTAGAAATGATGAAGCTTTAGGAACTTTTGGTTATCATTTTGATATTCGTGGAGGTATAAAAGGTTTAGGTAATAGAGCAGAACAAAAGCGTATTGAAAACCTTTTACACCTCCAAAAACCCTTATTTAATATCGGTATTCAACACGCCTTAATCAAAGATATACCGAATTTAGCAGTTATCAGTCCCGCTTCTGGGTTTGAGGGTTATGCTTCTTCTGCTGGTAGAATTGTAGAATTTAATTGCGGAGTTGGACAAGGAGTTGGTATTGCAGCCGGAATGGCGCTGTGGCACGATACCAACCTCGCAGACTTTTCCAACAAAGAAGTACGAAGCGTCTTGATAGAAACAGGAAGAATAGCTAAAATTTACGGTCAAAATTACATAGCCCAAGCACGAGAATTAAGTGAATTTGAGTATGGGATTGCTGCTTGAAATCAACTACAAATTTTATTCTCTAGCTGTTTGCCCGGAGAGCTAGGGTAGGGTTCATTCATACCGATGGTGACTACACAATAAAAAATCCAGCTTTTTCAAGAAACTGGATTTTTATTCGATCAAATATTGAATAGTGATAATTCAACAAAATTATTACTAATTCAAAACCTTAAACCAACACCACCCTGAACAGAAACAGCAGTACCACCCTTGTCACGATAAGCATCAAAAGCAATAATCGCATTACCAAAAATCACAGTATTGCTGTTAGGTACCATATAATCGACACCTGGTTGCAAAGCAAAACTAATTTTATTCCCAACAGGTGAAGGCGTATCGCCACCAGCTAAAACTAATCCAGCCCCTAAATAAGCATCAGTCTGCCAATTCAGAGGAAAATCGTAAGAAACAGTGGGTACAACCGCCGTACTTTCACCAACTAAAGCTTGAGTACGAAAAGACACGGGTGTTTCTAAAAGCTTATAGCGGACGGCAAGAACACCTCCAACTTGGGTTCCATCTGATACACCAACTGTCGGACCAATACCTACATAACTGCCGTATGCAACTTGAGCTTGTGCAGGTTTTGCCAAAAAAGCCAAACTCAAACTCGAACTCACAAAAAGTACGGACGCTAAATACTTAACACACTTCATTTTTCCACTCCCCAAGCCATCTTTAATTTTGGATTTTGGATTAGCCATAGAGGGATAGGAGTAGTTAAAGGTCTGCATGTTAAAGTTTAATAACTCCTAACTCCGCTAGCTCCTAACTCCCAACTCCCTCTCCTCATTTTCCCCTAGGGACAACGAGTATGAAAACCTCCCTGGGTACAAATGTAAGCTAATTGCTTAGTATTTAAATTTTTAACTTGACTAAAATCAACCCCTCTGACAACAGCAGATTGATCCCCAGTTGTCGGTGTTTCGACAAATTGATCTGCTGGATTTTGCTGTTTGGGAGAGAGTATTGTTCCTTGAAAATCTGCTCCCGTTAAATTTGCACCCCGTAAATCTGCAAGACTAAGGTCAGCATTTCGTAAGTTAGCGTATGAAAGATTGGTAGAACGTAAAATAGCACCAGTAAGTCGAGTAGCACTTAGATTAGCATTACTAAGATTGGCTCGGTCAAGATAAGCTGATGACAAGTCTGCTCCTTGCCATTCAGTTTTGATTAAATTAGCATTAGACAATTGCGTCCCAATGGCAACAACACGTCCTAAACGAGCGCCATATAAGTCGGCATCGTTCAATCTTGCTTCCCCTAAATCTGCTCCTGTAAGACTGGCATTTTCTAAAACAGCACCGCGCAAATCGGCTTTTGCTAGCCCAGCGCTACTGAGATTAGCACCAACCAAACGCGCAGCAGATAGGTTAGCTTTATTCAAATTTGAACGGCTTAAATTAGTACGAACCATTAAGACACGGCTGAGATTAGCACCGCTGAGATTCGCTTGTTTGAGATCGGCTTGACTGAAATCAGTAATCCAATCATCATAAGTATCCCAACGGCCATCTTTACCCGCTCCCCGGAAACGACTACCGCTAAAACTAGCTTGATTAAGATTCGCGTACTTGAAATTAATTCCCCATAAATCAACTTTGTCTAATGCCAAGCTGAAGGCAGAATTTTTTCCAGAAGCGTTTTGAGACAATTGGACGCGACTTAAGTCAATACCATTTGTTTTACCGTTATAAACAGATAAAATCTTATTAATTGCCTGCTGGTTTGCGTACAAACTTTTCTCTCGCAATTGCCTTTCTTGAGTAGCATTGCTGGGTGTAGAGTCCAACTCACCTTCTAATAAAAGATTCATCCGTTTAAGTTCGGAGATGGCTTGGGGACCAATACTTACCAAAGCCTGCTGAATACTTTCTAATAAAATTGGGTCGTTTTCTTTAACCAACAAACCAACAAGAAATTTAGTCGCCTGGGTATCTTTGAGGGTTCCTAAGGCTAAAATTGTCCGTTTAAGTTCTTGTTTATTAACTCCAGCATTATCATTCAACTGTTGTTTGAGCGCCAAAAACTGTCTACTGTTGCTTTGCTTGGCTACTTTTTGATTTTCCTGGTTTTGAATATAAATTTGAGTTCCAACCAAAGTTATCAATACACCAGCCATACTCAGTAGCGCCACTCCCAGCAAAGTCAAGCTGGGGTTTCGCCGCATCCATACCCATAAATTATCCTTTGCTTGATTTGGAGAGGTAACTACAATTGATTCTATTGCTGCTTCCTCGTCTCCTTGATTCCATTGGGACATGGTCCTTCTTTTACTACTTACAAGGGAAGGATCAAAAGGAATAGTGGCATCTACAGTATAGGTATCTGCAATTTTATCGTGCATAGAACGACCTTCCCGCACCATGGGAAAACCCATCCCCTCAGCAAGCAACATTAACAATGCTAATACAACAAAAATACCCAGATGTGGAAACAATAAAGTGTAGCGCCACAAAATATAAGCAACGGACATTGGTAGCGCCCAACGACTTCCTTCTCGCAATACAACTGCTTTGAAACCCGGGGGCTTACCTTTTTGAGTGACCACTCTAACGCCGAACCAACCCTTAGGAAGAGTACTGCCAGTTTTAGCTAGCAAATACCACTGCCAACACGAAAGTGACAGAGGCGCTAATATTGCTACTGTCCATAAGAAATTAGTAGGCCATGCAACATTACGAGTACCGTAACTTATAGGTAAAGCCAAAGGATAGGCTATTGTTCTTTCCGCTACTACCAGTACTGGGTTGAGCGGTGCCCGTTCCGTATTTGTTTTAGTATTGGTATATGCGCCAATACCCAAAGGCACCAAACCACTAACAAGACAAAGGGTCATTTCCACCACCCAAGCTGCAACGCGCCGCGAGGTAAGCGGAAGCGGATTCGCTTTTCGGGGCTGTTTTTGGTGTCCCAATTGATTACTACTTCTCCTCACCGTTGGAGTTGCCATTTACCATATTCCTATAAGTTGATTTCTACGCAAAAAAGTAGCGTAGGTAGAAATAAATTATTCTTTTATTTGAGAGCTATTACCAGCTACAATAAATTTGTATCCAAGGTACACTAATCCCGCGAACAGTGCCATACTCATAACAAAAGCAATCAGTTTTAGTGCTACCTGTAAGATAACAAAACCAAGTAAGAATCCTACAACTACAACTACCAGCTTCGCTAAACTGGGTAAATACCAAAACCAATTAATTATTTTGATCGCGTCAAAAGGAACGCCAGGGTAATTCAACTTAGACGTTGGAAAAATTGGTATGGAGGCAACTTCAAAGTCGTCTGAATCTATTTCGGCAGCTGGCTTCTGGAGACGATACTCGTTCAAGTTTTCTTCAGTTTGAGAATTCATGAATATTTTCTACCCCAGCTAGAACATTATTTCACAACAAATAAACCGATATACCGTTTTTGGCGGTTATGCATGTGATTTTATCGAATATAAGTGTGTTTAAAACAACTATATATTGTACAAATTAATCGTTTTATACACCTATTGGTGTATATAAATAATTATCGCTTTAGATATATAGCTTCATATTTACTAGCATTCAGAATTAAAATAAAATATTAATATATATACAAATTGGGAACAGATAATTTTTATGGGTGTCTATTTTCATAAACATTAGATTTATGAATACGGCTCTATCAAATTATGAGAGCATTACAGCAAAAATGAAAACGCCCAGGTTAATTAAATTTTTTCCCATAGTTTTGGCGATCGGCTTGATTTTTATCAACGTTCAATTAGTCCAAGCCGAAGTTGTACAAATTGAACGCGATTTTCAACCAGATCCGTTAACTCTCAGCGGTAAATCCGGAGGATTGGAAAAAAGTAATTGTGGCAACATTGACGCTAAACCCAATCACGTTATTGAAGTTACAATATCACTACCTTATTTACGATTGACGTTAGAGAGCAAGGGAAAGACTACGCTGTTAATTGACGGTCCCGAAGGTCGCTTTTGTGTGTTAGGGGATAGTTACTCCCAAGATAAACCAGAAATTTCTGGATTTTGGCAAGCAGGTAAATACTCGCTGTATATAGGCGAATTATCTAAACAGCAGAGTACCTACACCCTCTCAATATCCCAACAGAAGATGCCACAAAAATAGTTAAAAGTCAAGATACTAATGACTAATAACTAATCTTCAATTGATTGTGCCGGTACTTCTACTGCTGTCACATCAATAGTTCCTTCTGGAGTGAAGCGTTTGAGAGTCCGATTTTCCACTAGTAATTTTTCGCCACAGCTAGGGCATTGTAACTGAGTATTATTCAAACCCGTAATTTCAGTTCCGCAAACCGGACAATTATCGGCAATCAAATTACGTTGCAACCACCAACGAAAGCCCAAAAAAGCCACAATGGGTACTAAAAACAGCAACGCAATAATCATTAATAACGAATTGACCAACCAACCTAAACCCAATGTACCCAGCAACCAAACAACTGCTAGTAAGGTCAGCCAAGGACGTAGAGAAGACAAATTTGACCCAAAGGTTTTAAAGCTCATTTTTAAATTTATTCAAGTCTCCTTCTAGGATAGCGAGTTTATTTAAAAGTCAAGGGTAAAGAATTCAAAATTAAACATAACTACTTTATATTGATGATAAAAACTGTTGTTGCAAGCGTTGTTGAAAGGCTTTTATACCAAATAGATCCGTAGCCTCTTTTCTCAACCATTCTCCATTACAACGTCGGTCATCTCCTTTGAGAATTTCGATACAAGCTGCTGCGACAGCATCGCGATCGCGATGGGGAACTCGCCATCCCAATTTACCATCTTGTAATGGATCCGCCGAACCATCAGCATCACCGGAAAGTACGGGTATTCCACAAGCCATAGCTTCCAAATAAACAATGCCAAAGCCTTCTTGAGAAGGCATAATATAAGCATCGGCAAGGCGGTAATGTTCTACCAATTCTTCTGTAGGAACGAAACCAGCAAATACAACTCTCTCTTGTACTCCTAAGTCTTTTGCTAACTGCGCCAAGCGGGGACGATCGTCGCCACGTCCAATTACTAAATACTTGACTTCGGGAAAAACTTCAGCAATTTGGGATAAGGCTCGAATCGTGACATCTACTCCTTTATAGATATCACCAGACCATAATCGCGTTACGCTCATCAGAACTTTTGCTCCTGTTAAACCATAACGTTCTAATAAATGTGACGGTTTTTCTCCGGGAGTAAAGTAATCCTCGTTGACGGCACAAGGTAAAATTTTTATTCTATCGGGATTTAAATTATTTGCCCCACTAGCAATTTCACGAGTATAGCGACTTACAGTCCAAATTTCTGAAGCTTTTTGTAGATTTGTTTGGATCAATTTGGGTAAAGGTTGCCAAACTTCTTTACCATGAGTCATCACTGTATAAGGAATTCCTAAAGGTTGACATAAGGTACCAACTAAAGGTGCTAGGTAAGCATGACCACAAAATACATGATCGGGACGTTCGTTAACTAAGCGGTTTAGTAATGCCAAAGTCATCCTTGCTCGTCCTAGCTGAGAAGACTTAGTTTTAAAATAATGAAATTGCAAGCGTTCTGATTTGAAAGTATTTACAGAGTCTTTGCCATCTCTAAGTATAAAGACTTCTGCACTAAGCGGTTCTTGCAATGTGCTATAGGCTTGAAAAACATCTTTTACATAAGATTGAATTCCACCTTCCCGTGAAAATACTTCCAAAAACACAAAGATGTGGTTAATTTTTTGAGTACGTTTACTTTTGATTGAGTTTAAGTAATTGTTTTTCTTCGTTTTGCTAATTAACATTTTTTATATTCCCTTCTTTAGATTACGGCTGATGATGCTAATGCTCTATTTAAATGCAATAGTACTAATTCAAATTGCTCAAAAGCCTACTCAATAAGTTTTTTGAATCCCAGACTTTTGACTTTTGAATTCCGCGCAGCGGTACTAGTTATCTTGTTTTGTATTCTATATCTCTGTAATAAATCGCCTACTCATTTTTTTAATGAAAATTGTCATTCTTTAACTTGTACTATATATGTGTGAAAAATATACCTATGATAATTACCACCCACTATTAATTTTTACAAATTTATCCACATTCATAGAGATGGCTAATGGCTATATTGTATGCTCGCTGTCAAATTTTAACAAAGACATAACTTCAACTCTAATGCTGTGTTTACGGGATTTATTATTTTATTTTATACCTTCATTTACTGTTTAAAGTAATTATAAAATTTACATTAATTTTTCAGCCTAATTTGCATTTAAAAGTTATTTAAATTTTCACATAAAAAGTTTATTGCTCTGAGTTTATAAAGTTAACTGCTAGGGAAAATTTTATTTGCTGATTACTGTAAGTCAATTATAAATAAGCTAATCGAGAGTTTTAAATTTCAATTTTGAGCAATGATTTTTATTTTAAAGTTTTGGTTCTTCAGTACTTAGAGGGACAACTTACTGGGAAATAACAACTGATCCTCTTACGATGCCTGAGAATACTACCTCCTTAGTAATGACAAACATCTCAGGTAAAATTAAGAAAACTTTGGGTAATCTTTATGGATTAAGAACATGGGTAGAATACGGTTTTAGACAATGTAAGCAAGAATTAGGCTGGACTGATTACCGTTTCACTAATTTTAAAGATATTGAAAAGTGGTGGGAGATTATTTTCAGTGTTTATACAATGATTATTTTAAAATCTCAAGCTTTTTTATCTTTAAATCGGCATAATATCACGGGAAATAAAGCCATATTGTTTACATTTGTACCATTTAAATTGTCCTTGATTGATTTCCAAAAATAGTTGTTGTTCTCTTAATGGTAAACTTCTCATCGTATCTCGTTAGCGTTCAAAAAATCAGGCCGAACGCATCTTGTCTATAAAAATACCTAATTCTCAATAAATCCCAAAATATAGCATTAAGCTCAATTTGTTGAGAATCGCTAAGATAGGATTTCTGACCTTTCGTGTACTGATAAAAAAATAATATTGGCGATAAATCTTATTTTTGCCTCGGATGCATAAGTTGCCTTTTTTATCCATTTATTTTTATTAATTTTAGATACCTTTGCCCTGAAGATTAAGGTGAGGCTCTCCCATCTAAAGGAGTAAAGCCAGAGAAGTTGCTCAATATATTGGACGAAAGGCGGATTATCTCCGGCTCCACCCAACCGAAAACTGCTATATCCCTCAGAAAAAACCATGAACTGTACCCTATGAGTTAAGGCGACATAATCTCTTTAGATACCGCTACTCTAAATCTAAAAAATCCGAGAAATTCTTCACTACACTAGCCAGTGAGGAATTCTAAGGGAGCTTATTACTTCTATCCCGCTTATCGATTACCGAAAAATTGTAGGTTGGGTTTCGCTCTTCAACTCAACATCATGTTGGGTAACACGAATCGTTCAATCCAACCTACGTTATAGGTAATCATAAAGCCGGGAAGGGAGTAAGGAGTAAATTTGGGCGAGATGATCTCAAAACGTCATAGGTTTAAGGAGTAAACGTCGTCCAAAAATTAGCGGATTCTCCAGATTTTTAGCGAACAGCCATAACCCTCGCTTGCTTACGGAAACGAAGTGAGTGTCGCAATGACAAATTTTGCTTGCGTAAGTAAATCCTAATCTATCTTAGAGGATGTTTTAGGGGTAAATGGGACTGGTGCAGTTAATTGACAGACCTAATTAATTTTCCTGCGTACCATACTTGACTATGAGCAAACAATTTCTGCCGTCAGCATCACGTTGGTAAACAACTTTATCCGCTAATCGTCGTAATAGAAACCATCCATATCCGCCCACCTGTAGAGTACCCGGTTCTGGTTCGTCTATTGCATCTGGATTAAATGGTTTACCGTAATCCCAGATTCTAATTTCTAGTTTGTCATTCCACAACAAAACATCAATATCAATGTTTGTTTCTGGCGGTAAAGCTTGGTGTGCATGACGAACAGCATTAGTAAAGCCTTCAGCTAATGCTAGATTAAGTCGATACTGTTGGCTTTCCAACCAACTAAGCCCAGACAAATTACGCAGACAGAATCGTTCAAACCATTTTTGTACCTGGTTTAGAAGCTTAAGTTCGCTCTTCACCGTCAGATGGTCTTGCTCCACAATTGCTAGCATTGACCTTGACTTAAATATAAGTGGATTAATTTTACTTACATCTTTTATAGTTTATAAACTTTAGATTTTGAAATCATATTTGCTCTTCTTAATTTACAAGAATCCCAGATATAAACTAAATTTAAATCAGAACTGACTCAATAACAACTTATTTTAGTCCGCAACTAATCAAATAGTTAATTATTGTACCACTTTATACCAATTATCTAACATATGGCAAGAAATACAAATCAAGAAAAGCTTACTACATCTGGATTCATTAATTTTGATTCCCAGCGCTTACCTGTGCTAGCTAATACATTCATATCTAGATAAAGTCTGAACCTACACAAAAAGCACATCCTGCTTTTCAGAGGTTCCAACAAATTATAAACAGTTATTATATAGTATAAACAATACCTTCGCCAATTTACCAGGGTAAGTTGATGTACAAAGTCCCATTTCTCCGAAGCTAGGCAAAAACAATCAGTCCTAAAAATTCCTGACAAGTTTATCGCAAAGCTTTTTTAGCCTATTTTACCTAGCATAAAGGGTTTGAGAGTTCAAACTATCTTGTTAGCTAAACGCTTACTTATGAGTGATTTTACTCGTTTGGCCAAAATTTTTGTCGGCTCTTATTTTGGCAAAGGTATTGATAAAAAAAATATTTTTGAATGACTCAGTAAATATATTTACTATTTTCTAGTAATTTCGGCATCGTGCAGGTCTATATTTGATTGAAAGCCTGTTTCCGCAACTAAAGAGAGAGGTGCTTTGGACGGCTCGCCTTGCGGCAATTTGCAGCGCCGATACGCTTATAGGGGCGAATACTTTCAAAGATATTGTAGGTTTCTGAGCATCTTTGGCATAGGGTGAAATTCAAATTGACGGGCACCCATGAGATTTTTTTCTCCTAAAAAAAATTCTCATGGGAACCCTTAATGCCCGTTAGATTTTCTCAAAAGTACATGGGGATAAGTACTCTGCAGAGAAACCCACAGGTGTCAAAGCAGGTTCTTAACGAACCGATTTAGAATAATCCTAAAGTCAAAGACTTATCTAAGGGGAAAGTAGCACCGATACCCAACCAAAGGGTAACCAAGGTTCCGAAAAGGAATACGGTAGTAGCTACAGGGCGACGGAAAGGGTTTTGGAACTTATTAACGTTCTCAATAAAGGGAATAAGAATCAATCCCAGAGGTACCGAAGCCATTCCCAACACTCCCAAAAGTTTATTAGGAAGCGAACGCAAAATTTGGAAAACTGGGTACAAATACCATTCAGGTAAAATTTCCAAAGGAGTTGCAAAAGGATTTGCTGGTTCTCCTGTTGTCGCAGGATCTAGCACTGCTAGAGCTACAACACAGGCAAAAGAACCCATTATTACAATTGGGAAAACGTAGAGCAAATCATTTGGCCAAGCAGGTTCACCGTAGTAATTGTGACCCATGCCTTTTGCTAACTTGGCTCTTAAACTTGGATCGCTTAGATCGGGTTTTTTTACTGTTGCCATTTTTTTAGGTACTCTTCTGCTTCAGTTTATTGTTGTAAGAAGGTAAAACCGTCTGTTGACATAGTTCTACACTTTACTTACGAGTAAGTCTCGGCTTCTGGGGGACTGGTGGTATCCCATTGGACACGATCTGTTGGTGCAGGGCGACCTCGGAGATACTTTACTAACCAAGCGAGATGCCCCAGCGCACCGATTGAAAATGATTTTTTTGTATATATGCAGGCAGCGGTTAGCTATTAATTGTTTTAACCCGCACATCTACATTTTAACCAGTCTGTTGACTCGTTACTCAAAATTACAATGGACCCGAAATTCCTTGTTTGCGGATCATCAAGAAGTGGGCCAGCATAAATACGGCAATTAGCCAAGGCAGTACGAAAGTATGAGCGCTGTAGTAACGAGTTAGAGTAGCTTGTCCTACACTGGAACCGCCACGCAATAGGTCAGAAATTAAAACTCCGACTACGGGAATTGCTTCTGGTACACCGCTAACAATTTTCACAGCCCAGTAGCCGATCTGATCCCAAGGTAAAGAATAGCCTGTTACCCCAAAAGAAACGGTAATTACAGCCAAGATTACACCAGTTACCCAAGTTACTTCGCGGGGCTTCTTGAATCCACCAGTTAAATAAACTCGGAAGGTGTGCAAAATCATCATCAATACCATCATGCTGGCAGACCAGCGATGAATGGAGCGAATCAACCAACCGAAGCTGACTTCGTTCATGATGTACTGTACTGAAGAAAAAGCTTCAGTAACAGTTGGCTTATAGTAAAAAGTCATTGCAAATCCAGTCGCGAACTGGATTAAAAAGCAAGTAAGAGTAATTCCACCCAAACAGTAGAAAATATTAACGTGAGGAGGGACGTACTTGTTTGTAACGTCATCAGCAAGCGCTTGGATTTCTAAGCGCTCCTCAAACCAGTCGTAAACGTTGGTCATACAACCCAGATTCCTAGATATAAATTGCGGTTGATAATTATCTCAATAGTCAGCAAAGACTTTTTTGAGATTTGAGCAGACAGCAAAAAAGTGAATTTACTTTTAAACTATCAGAGTGGTAATAGTTTTAAGAAACTTTACACTCTCTCAGGAGGGAATGTATTGCGTGCTATGCACCCCAAGCCCAAAAATAGATATGGATACAAGGTAGATCATAGCGTTTCACGGGCGCTATTTGCCCAATGAATTAGAAGTAAGTTGCCCAAAATTTGTAGCGGCAACAAAGCACTTCTATAAAAAAAGTAACATAATCGAGAGATAGATTTCATCTTACCTAAAAGTTGCTAGCAGGCTTTTTAGGTGAATAATTTTAGTGAAAATTAAGTAAAAGTCGAGTTTATGGATAATTTAAAGGTTTTTCGGGCTATTTTATCGTTGCTTATGGCATTTTGGCTCGCATTTGGTAGTTTTTGCTTTCCTGCAGCCGCTTTAACAAACGAACAAAGACTGGTATCCCAAGCCTGGCGAATTGTTAATCGTACTTATCTCGATGACACGTTTAATCATCAAAATTGGGCACAAGTACGGCAAAAAGCTTTGAAAGGAAGGCTTAAAGATAGCCAAACAGCTTATGAAGCAATTAAAAATATGCTCAAAACCCTTGATGACCCTTTTACAAGGTTTTTAGACCCCCGACAGTATCGTAGTCTACAAGTCAATACTTCTGGGGAGTTAACTGGCGTAGGATTGCAAATTGCTCTAAACTCCGAAACAGGAAAATTAGAAGTAGTTACACCCATTGCAGGTTCTCCAGCAGAAAAAGCTGGTATTCAACCACGCGATCGCATAATCGAAATAGATGGTACCCCTACAAAAAATCTGACTCTTGATGAAGCAGCTAACTTGATGCGTGGAAGAATTGGAACTGCTGTTAGCTTACTTATACAAAGGGATGGTGCTTCTCAAAAAGAAATTTCAATCATACGCGATCGCATCACCATAAACCCGATAATTGCTAAATTGCAAAAAAATAAAGAAAACAATATTGGCTATATCCGCTTGACTCAATTTAATGCCAACGCTTCCACCGAATTAGCTCACGCTGTCAACACATTGGAAGAAAAAGGTGCTGATGCTTACATTCTAGATTTGAGAAACAATCCCGGTGGTTTGTTACAAGCAGGAATAGAAGTTGCTCGTCTTTGGTTAGATTCAGGTATTGTAGTTTATACGGTAAACCGGCTAGGTATTGAGGGCAGCTTTGAATCTTTTGGTTCGGCGTTAACAAAAGATCCACTTGTTGTATTAGTAAATCAAGGAACAGCTAGCGCTAGCGAAATCCTTGCAGGGGCACTACAAGATAATCATCGTGCAACTCTCGTAGGAGAAAAAACATTTGGTAAAGGCTTAATACAATCATTATTTCAACTATCGGATGGTTCTGGTTTAGCGGTGACAATCGCTAAATACGAAACCCCCAGTCATCGAGATATAAATAAACTAGGTATTACTCCCGATCAAGTTGTTACCTCTGAACCAATAAGACTCCAGCAGTTTACAACTTCATCAGACATTCAATATCAAGCAGCAGTAGAACTTTTAGCAAAAAACTCCTAAATTAAAGGTCTGCATGTTAGGAGTGAGGAGTTAGGAGTGAGGAGTTAGGAGTTAATAGTTTTATCTAGCCAATCTCCCTCATCTCCCTCTCCACTCCTTTTATTTCAAAGAAGGGATTGGGCCTTCTCTAATTCTGCAAAATCAAGACTAGCTAAACGATTGTAAGCGTTATCTATAAGACGTTTTCCTCGAAGAAAACCCGTGTTTCCGCCAGGACATATGTATTGGAGTGTTTGAGGAGTAAAAGTTTCTAATAAAGATTTGATACTTTTAATTTGTCGTGGCCAGTGAAAGGTTTTAGATGTTCTCAAAGGAACTGGTTCTCCTTCGCGATTGGGGACTAAATGCTTTCCGGTAAACAATACTCCTCCCTCCGAATTGTAGTAAAAACAAGATGAGCCGGGAGAATGACCGGGTGTCCAAATTAATTGCAATGCCGAATCAATAGTAAATTTGTCGGTAAAAGCAGTTACTCTTGATTCAGGTAATAAATAAGCTTCTTGCTCTTGAATTAAAATTTCGCAGCCAAAAATTTTTTGAATTTCCGCACTTTTACCAATTGCACCGCGATGACTAATAAACAACCAACGTACACCACCATTACTTTCTAGAAAATCCTGGTTATTTTTGTCCCATGCAGGACAGTCAATGAGAATATTGCCTTCGTTTCTTAGAATCAAATAAGCGGTTCCTCCTAGTGTGTCCCGATTGGGAGGAAAGGCAATAAGAGAGTTCAGAATTGTACGTGGTGGCTTGTGTGTTTGATGACTTGGTTCTGTCCATTGGGGGCACATAAAAAAAGACCGCCTTAAAGAGAGGAATTGCTTGAAATAGGTATTAATACGAGGGTTAAGGAAACACGCAACTTAAGAAAAGTTTCTGCTAAAAATTAGGTTTCACGATCCGTCTTTCGACAAAACAATGCAGATCCGATACTACACCAAGACATTCCCAACAGAATAACTGAAAATAAAATGACATTCTGGCTTCTCATTATTTTAGGAATATTTACTTACTATACACTCAAAGTAACTGTTGTAAAAGTAACAAAAACTCCACCTTGGCTGTTGTGGTTAGTTTTGATGGCACCGCCGATAATATGGACTGGTTGGACTATAAGGTATTCAACCCAACTACCATCAGCATTAGTTGTTTGGCCATTAGTAGTTTGTTTTTTGTTATACTGGATATTGTTTGAGTGGGGACGTAGTGACTTAAAAAAACAGAAAAATCCATCCCAAGCACTCGAAACAGAGTCGGCTATACATCCTACGGTAAAATCAGTAGCAGTGCGTCCTATTGAGCCAACAGAAGAAAGTCAATTGCGTTCGTGCTTTCCTTGGTCTATATACTATATTCAAAATATTGAATACCGTCCTCAAGTGGTTATTTGTCGGGGTCAGTTAAGAACTTCGGCTACAATCGCCTACAAGCAGATAAAGGAAAATATCGAAGCACAATTTGGGGATCGCTTCATTTTAATTTTTCAAGAAGGGCTTAATGGCAAACCAATATTTTTACTAGTACCCAATCATCAGCAGAAGAAAGCTGATTCACCCCAAGCAGAACAAATAACGAGACCGGGATTAGCCCTATTGCTGCTAGGAGCGACTTTATTAACTACTACTTTAGTGGGAACTAGGATTGCTGGCATTGAAGCAAATTCTGTACCGTCTAACCCAGCTTTAATATTGCAAGGATTACCCTATGCCTTATCGTTGATATGCATTTTAGGCATACACGAAATGGGTCACTATTTAACTGCAAAGTTTTATAAAATTCGCACTACGCTGCCTTATTTTATTCCCATGCCATTTTTCTTGGGTACCTTTGGTGCATTTATTCAGATGCGTAGTCCCGTACCCAATCGTAAAGCTTTATTCGACATTAGCATTGCAGGGCCTTTTGCTGGTTTTGTGGCAAGTTTGCCTTTTCTAGTATGGGGTTTGATGAACTCGGAAGTGGTTCCGATGAATGACGAAGCACGACTGTTAAATACTGATGCTTTAAATCCCAGTCATTCAATATTAATAGCGTTAGTATCGAAATTGACCCTAGGTTCTCAGTTAAGCTCTAACATGGCAATAGACCTACATCCGGTAGCGGTAGCTGGTTTTTTAGGAATTATTGTCACAGCATTAAATTTGATGCCTGTAGGACAACTTGATGGTGGGCATATTGTTCACGCAATGTTTGGACAAAAAACAGCAATGGTAATTGGACAAATCGCTCGTTTATTATTGCTGTTACTTTCCTTAATTCAGTCAGAATATTTATTATGGGCAATTTATTTGATATTTGTACGTCTTACAGACGAACCAGCTTTGAACGATGTCACTGAACTGGATAATAAACGGGATATTTTTGGACTTTTTGCAATTGCGGTGTTAATTTTGATTGTGCTGCCATTACCGCAGACACTTGCCCGTTTGTTAAATATTTAAAGACGGCAGGTGTTTGTACAAAGTCTGCTGGAATCCCCCTTTCCCGCCAGCTTAGCAAGGCGGGGGCTTCCCAATTGGTGTTACTCTGACGAGTCACTAGGCGTGCGGGGAGCGTTTTCAAAGCAAGATGCATCATTAGCTTTTAACTAGTTTGTGTTTCCTGCGGCTTACAGGGGGCATGCCTGTAGGGGAATTGGAATAGCCTGCCTTTTCAAAAATTATCAGCCGTGGGGCTTGCTTAACTTGCCCTATTCACAGAGAAGAGCAATCCAATGGCTTACCACCCTAATTCTAAATTCAAGTTAATTGAATTGTATTGAATTCGATAATTTCAACAGAGCAAGAAACTCTCGCATTATTAATTTTTTTGAAATAATGTTTAATGGTAAAGTTTTTACTCTACAAAATTGCTTTACTTACTATATGATGATGTATCGTTCTATAGTTTATCAATACTAAACATAGGATGAATTATTAATTATATTTACGCTAAGGATAAAACTAGGGATGACACTGCTAATTCTCTCCACGGTATCAGTAATTTTTGTATTAATAGTTACTATATTGATTTTACAAATCAAAAGTAGCTTAAATACCAGTAAAATCGAACAGGAAAAATTATTAAAACTTGTAGAAGACACAAGTGAATTAAATAAGCAGTTAACTCAAATAGTTGCTGATAGTAGTAAAAATCAAACCGAGTCTTCCCAAATTTTAAAAAGTCAGGTTGATAATTTAAGCGAAAATACAGCTTCTGTATTGAGTAATCTAACTCTGTTAGATAAAGCTAATACTCAAACCAGAGAAAGTCTGACTCAAACTCTCGAAGGTAATAATAACCAACAGCAAAAAACTTTACAAGCATTTAGGGAGAAATTAGAAGCTATTTCACAAGTTTCTAGCCAAGTTGATAATTTAACCAAAAATATAGAAAAACTTGAAAGCCATCTAACCCTATTAAATCAAGCGAATACTCAAACCAGAGAAAGTCTGCCTCAAACTCTTGAAGGTAATAAAAACCAACAGCAAAAAACTTTACAAGTACTTAGGGAGAAGTTAGAAGCTATTTCACAAGTTTCTAGCCAAGTTGATAATTTAACTAAAACCACAGAAAAACTTGAAAGCCATTTAAGTGAGTTAGATAAAGCGAATACTCAAACCAGAGAAAGTCTGACTAAAGCTCTCGATGGTAATAACAACCAACAACAAGAAAACTTACAGAACTTGACTAATAAATTAGAAGCTATTTCATAAGTTTCTAGCCAATTTAATAATTTAACTAAAACTACAGTCATACTAGTTATCCATCTTTGTGAGTGAGATATTTCGAATTCTGATACCAGATAATTTCTGACTCAAGCTCTCGAAGGTAATAACAACAAACAACAAGAAAACTTACAAAACTTGACTAATAAATTAGAAGCTGTTTCTTCTGTTTCTAACCAAGTTGATAATTTAACCAAAACTACGGAAAAAATCGAACAACATCTGACTCTATTAGATGAAGCGAATACTCAAACCAGAGAAAGTCTCGCTCAAGCTCTCGAAGGTAATAACAACCAACAACAAGAAAACTTACAAAACTTGACTAATAAATTAGAAGCTGTTTCTTCTGTTTCTAGCCAAGTTGATAATTTAACCAAAACGACGGAAAAAATCGAACAACATCTGACTCTGTTAGATGAAGCTAATGCTCAATCGAAAAATAACCCAAACCATGAAGTTGTAGACGCACAACTAAGCAATCAACAAGAACAATTAAAAGTTGTTGTCGAGAAATTAGCGGGATTTGAGAAAATGAAAACTCAAATTGATAATGTCGTGAAAACAGTAACTAAGCTTGAAAGTAGCTTGAATCAACCACTAGAACCTAAGAAACCCAGGAGCAGATCGACCACTAAAAAGAATACATCAACGAATTCATAAGTAATTCGATGATTTGATGTTGCTCGCGCTGGATTGATGAATCTATTTTCAGGCTTAGCTTTACCAGACGTAGCACTGCTACGTCTCTACACTATATTGGTAAATTACGATGCGGCATTGATAGCTGCATCATTTGTTTTCTTTGCTGCCGTTGCTCCACCCATACGAATTTCAGAAGTGAAAGAAGTCACGCTAAAGCCGCCAGAGCGTTTGAGAACACTAACACGCATACGCAAATTAGGACTTGCAAACCATAAACGTTCTTCTGAATGGATATTTTCGTATTCTGTACTTAGGGTAAGCGAATCATCGCTACCGATTTTATAAGTTCCTGAAACTAGAGTTTTTTGCCCATAATCCATTTTTCGCAGCAGCTTTCCTTCCTCGGGGTTATCGGCATTAGGTATTAAAGCCAAAATTGTGGAACCAGTATATTTTCCTGTATCCTTTTCTATTGTGCCGTTCCAGGTGACTCTAGCACCAAACTTTGCACTATCGGATTCGACTTTATATTGTTCGCACAGTTTGATTACTTCAGGGTTGTCAGCGGCTAAGGTTTCGATCTGGAGATCCGATTTACTAGCTTCAGATTCTTTAACAGCCAAATTATTGCTAGTACGATGTGAAAACCATTTACCAGCGCTTAATTCAAAAAACTCTTCAATATTCATCAATCAAATTACCTGATGGCAAAATTTTTGTAATCTCACTTTTAGAAAGGTAACAGTAAGCAATTACTGTATGGGTAAAAAAGTCAAGAAAGTCAAAATTTTCGTAACTTTACACTACTGCTTGCAGTAATTATCATCATCCCAGTTGATTGTTCGTTTGTTCAAGCTTCGATAGTGAAATTTTCGCTGATGTCGATACGTGTTCGTGGCTATCTTTTTCCAAGAACTTTAAAGATGAGATACTCTTGGGGGTGGGAAGATTTCCTAAAGTTTCTGCCAACCGCTGACGCACCAACCAATCATCCGATTGAGCAAAGCGGAGAATTTTGTCTACAGATTCAATATCTTTGATTTCTCCTAATGCTGCGATCGCCGCTTGTTGCAAGACAATTTCTTCACTTTCAAGGGCTTTGTAAAGTACTTCGCGCGCGCGGGTATCTTTCAAATTACCAAGCGCTACCGCCGCACTAAAACGTACCAGCCAATCTGTATCTTCATAAAATGCTCGCGATAGCGGTTCTAAAGCTCTAGTGTCACCTAAGTATCCTAAGGCACCTGCTGCACCGGCTCTAATACTATAATCTCCATCTCCTTGGAGTGTTTTTACTAAAATAGGATAGCAATCGGGTGTTTGTTTTATCCCTAAAGCAAATATTGCCATCGAACGTAGTTGCAGAGATTCATCATCAAGCACTTTTTTAATTAAAGGCACTGCATCCTCTGCTGGGACATCCCTCAAAGAAGCAAGGGCTACCATTCTGTCTCTTAAAGAAGAACTTTCTAATTGAGTGTTAATTTCTTGTAAGCTTGAATCTGACATCTAAATTTATAAGAATTTGCGCTAGTTACATTTCTATAACTAACATGACCCCAACTAAGATACATTAACCTGATGGTAGTTATTTGCGATGGTTCTCTACCAGGCATACCAATACAATACCAGTAATTGCCCCACTTGCAGCCCACCTAGTGGCATTAGATATAGTCCCACCGCCAATTTGGCAAGCCACTGCACAAACATAAGAACCTACTGCACCACTGACAATTCCACTCAAAGCACTAGCAAGTATCCAATAACCTGCATGTCGAAAGTGGCGACGCAGCACTAACCACTGTGCAAATCCAAAAGCTGCGAAATTTATTGGTTGACTAGTAACATTTAACCAAAAAACTCCCCATAATCCACCTACAGATGTTAAGAATTCAACTAATGGTTTAAGAATTCCGTCGGTAAATATCAACAGATAAGTACCTAATATCCAACCAAAACCGCTTAAAGGTATCCACCAAATAGCGGAATTAATATAGCGACGTAAAATTACCCATTGAACAATTCCAACGACGAACCCACTGGCGATTAATTCCCAGAAAAAATCTGTAGGAAGCGCCATATAACCAATAAACGCACCACCCGCACCAGTTGCTAAGAGCCAGGTTAAATAGGGTTTTACCATTTAGTAGTTAGGAGTTAGGAGTTAGGAGTTAGGAGTTGGGAGTTGGGAGTTGGTTGTTTGGAGTTAGGAGTTGGGAGTTAGGAGTTGGGTGTTAGGAGTTGGGAGTTGGGAGTTATCAGTTATCTCTCCTTGTCTCCTTGTCTCCTTGTCTCCTTGTCCCCATCTCCCCATCTCCCCATCTCCCCATCTCCCCATCTCCCAACTCCTCCTTCCGTCTTTCTTCAAGTTCTAGCAAAATTTCTGCGTGCATTTCGCGAGTTATGGGATAAAAATAGGTTAAAAATAATCCACAAATTAAACATACTATGGGAATAGGACCGATGGCGATACGGATGGCTGATAGTGCGGTATCTGGCTGTATGGGTAATTCAGTTTGTCCGGGAATATTTTCTTGAAAACCCGATACTTGTAAGGCGATTCCCAGCATAAACAAGCCAAAAGCTAAACCAAATTTTTGTAGTAATACCATGAAGCCATAAAATACTCCTTCACGACGTTGTCCGGTTTGTAGTTCATCTAGTTCAATGACATCAGGCATCATTGACTAAGGAACTAAATAAGCAACTGATACCCCACAACCTGCTACTAAGGTTAGAACATACAATAAAACAGTTTGACCGGGCTGTAGGAAGAATAATCCCGCAGCTGCGATTATCCATAAAAACATTCCCAGAAAGTAAACGGCTTTTTTCCCAACTCGTTTACTTAATGCACCCCAGACAAATAGCATTAACAAGGCAGTTCCTTGTACTCCAATCATTAGTGTCGGTACATCTGATTCTTTCAGACTCATACAATAGAGGACAAAGTAAGGGATAACGCTAGCGGTTATTTGTACCCCTAACCAAGAAAAAAGGTATATACCAATAACGAATAAAAAAGGTTTGTTATTAAAAACAATTTTTATTTGTTCAAATATGCCAATTGATTCGCTTTCGGAGTTGTTTTGAGTACGTTTCGCTTCAAAAGCCAAAATGCGATCGCGAGTTCCCCAAACACACCAAAATATTCCTAAAACTGAAATTACAGCACAAGCCGCTGCTAAAACTAAATACTGTTGTTGGCGATTAGCAATTTGGGAAAATATCACTTGTGCAAAAAGTAATGAAAGAATGCCACCGCCGAGAGAAAAAGAAAAGCGAATACTGTTGAGACTGGTTCGTTCGTCGTAATCTTGAGTTAGTTCTGGAGTCATTGCCGTATAAGGCAAACTTACTACCGTGTAAAATACCTGAGATATCACCCCAATGATGACGTAATACCAAAACAACGCCCAAACGTTAGTAGTTGGTACAATCCACTGCAAAAAGAAGAAAAGACCAAAGCGTATAGCTCCATACAATAACCAAGGAAGACGGCGACCCCAACGGCGTGACTTTGTTCTATCCGTCAAAACTCCCACTATTGGGTCATTGACAGCATCCCATATCTTGCCCACCATTAAGATACTGCCAGCTAAACCCGCAGGAATACCCGCCACATTAGTAAAAAAAACTAGCAGAAAGAATACGGAAATATTCGCAGTAATCGCCGGTCCCAAATCCCCAGCACCGTAAGCTAACTTAGTGTTGAAGCTAAGTTTTTCATCTTTTCCGACATTTTGAGGATAAGCTTCAGCCGCAGAATCATTAATACTACCTACACTCGTAATAAAATAGAAAGTTTGGCATCTACCATTAGCTTTACATTACCTCCTTTATGCCAGACCTTTATATCTCGTGGTCAGATTATTACCACAAAATTGAACAACTAGCTGCTCAAGTTTATCAATCCGGCTGGAAATTCAACCAAATAGTCTGCCTTGCTAGGGGTGGACTGCGAGTGGGGGATATTATCTCCCGTATATATAAGCAGCCGTTAGCAATATTAGCAACATCATCTTACAGCGATGGGGGCAAGCAAGAAAGAGGTCAATTAATATTTGCTCGCCATTTAACTATGACTAGTGAGACGTTAGGTTCACGAATCCTTTTAGTTGATGACTTAGTAGACTCGGGAGTTACCCTTAAAGAAACTATTCCTTGGTTAAAGAAAAATAGCAAAACCACTATTGAAGAAATTCGTTCCGCCGTTATTTGGTACAAAGCTTGTTCGGTAATAGTTCCCGATTACTATACCGATTACTTACCCGATAACCCCTGGATTCATCAACCATTTGAACGTTATGAATTTATGAATCCGGCTGAACTTGCTCAACAAGAGTTAGGAGTTAGGAGTTAGTGGTTAATGGTTGGTGGTTGGTGGTTAGCAGAACACTATCAACTATCAATGATCAATGATCAATTATCAGCTAACAACCATCAACTATCAGCTATCAACTATCAACTATCAAATATCAAACAATAGCCATATCGGAAGAGTAAAGAGCATGATAGCAGTACCTCCTGCTACTGTGGTGACTGTTAAATCGTTGTCGAGATTGAAGGTTTCGGCAAGTATCAAGTTGGAGAAAGCAGGTGGCATTGCCATTTGCAGTAAAATTACTTTTGCAGGAGTGCCGGTTAAACCTAAAACTGGTAGGATGCTCCTTAAAATCAGGGGTACTAACAGCATCTTTATGGCAATGCTGACTCCTGCTTGGGGTAGATTATGCCAAGAATTCAACTTGCTTAATCGCATGCCCATTAAAATTAAAGATAAGGCTATAACACCCCAAGCCAGTTTTCCTAGATAAAATTCTGCTAACTGGGGAATTTCTACTTGGCGAAATAGTAAGCCAAATCCAAAACTCCACAAAGCAGGATTAATTAATATTACCCGGGCATTTTGCCAGAAGTTAGAAGCGCTACCGCCAAAATGTGCTGCAAGGGCTACACCTAAACCCCAAGCACCAAGCAATGTACCTAATAGATCGTAGAATAAAGCCCAGGCAAAATACTGAGTACCGTGTACTGCCAAAATGATAGGATAACCAAGAAAACCCGTATTCCCAATCATCGCCGATAAAATAAAACTTCCCTGAGTCGGCGACTTGGGGACTGTATTTGTAAAAGAACTTTGCCATTTTATTCCTATCCAAGCAAAAAATGCTCCTAGTAGAATGGCTGCGTAAGCGACTGCTGGTGCAATCCAAATTGCCCCTGATAAATCGGCTTTGCGTAAAAAAGTAACAATTCCTATGGGTACTCCTATCCAGAAGAGAAACTTACCTAAGCCAGTTGGAACACTGTGTGGGAGTTTGCGTCCCAGGATACATCCAATTATGACCAATCCCGATAGTTTGAGGTATAACTCTAAGAGGTTTATCAAGGTAAAACTAGGAATTGTATATGTAACCTATTATCTAACAGGTTTCTTTCTCTACAGTCTACAATCTGTAATGACTATTGAACATTCATCAGGAGTTGAGCCTTGAATAATGAGTTTTCAGAAGAACCACAAAACTCAACCCCCTTTGAAATTCGTGAAGATATACCCCAAGCTTTGCGCGATACTCCTGATGCCTCTCCCAAGCTAGGTTTGCGCCTCTCGTTTTTGGCGATGGCAGGAGCAACGGGTTTTGTTCTGCTTGCTGTCATCAGTGGTTTGATATTTTATCTTGCTGCACCCAAAAATACTGCTAAGCAGGAATCTACGCCTGATAGTTTAGTTTCTCCTAACCCACAAGATAGCGATTCTGTCAAGAAAGAAGCAGAAAACGATGCACTTTTGGGCCACCTAGAATACCAAGAAGCTCCAAAATCGGAAATTGTCGCAGGTAATGCCAACGGAAGACGGATAAGGTTACGAAAATCCGCTGGTAAGAAGTTTGAGCAGATGGGGAGAGATGCTCGAAGATCTGGTATCAGATTGGTACCAATTTCCGGGTTTCGCTCTATTGAAGAACAGGAAAAGTTATTTTTTAATATCGGTGCCCAGCGCAATCAAACACCGGCAGAAAGGGCATCAGTTAGCGCTCCTCCCGGACATAGCGAACATCACACGGGTTACGCTGTAGATGTAGGTGATGGTGCTGTACCGGCGACTAATTTGAGTAGCAAGTTTGAAAATACCAAAGCCTTTAAATGGATGGAAGCCAACGCTGCACGTTATGGTTTTGAATTATCATTTCCCGAAGGTAATCCACAAGGTGTGAGTTATGAACCTTGGCATTGGCGATTTGTTGGCGATAGGGATAGTTTGGAAACATTTTATAAGGGTATGGATATTAAACCTGTTCCTACGCCGGAATCTTAATAAATAGGAAAGCTACGAAGGTTTACAATCATCGATTTCTTTTCATTGTAATAAATTAATTACAAGTAATTTATAAACGTTCAAATTTTCTGATTGATAGAAGTTTGAGCGTTTTAATTATTAGGACTTACCTATGACAAGAATGAATTGAGTATTCCAGCCTTTTAAATTCCTTCATTCTCTTAACATAGGGTTTGCGTAATTCTTATTTTATGTAAAAAAAATAAAAAAACTATTTTATATAGTTGAAGTACTTTGTATGTTATACGGTGATCTTGATTTTAAACGTTATTACAGTTCAAACTTTAATCTTAATTCTTCGTATTAAAATCATATAAAATGATTCTCGACCTCGTCAGCTTGATTCATCAAATAGTTCTCACTCCCGCGATTGAAAAAGCTCATCGTTCTCACACTATAATCGGAATTTTAAAAAAATTTAATTTAGACCCTACACATCCACCGGAAGATTTTGATAGTATTTATGCTTATGCTTTAGTAGAATATGCTTTCGATGAAAATGGAAAAAAGAAGAATGAGGAAGTTTTGCAAGTTTTTCGACTTTCAAAAATTAGAGAAGCATTTAAAAAAGCATTTTATTCAATGGATAAATCAATTGTGAATGAAGCAGTTGATGATTTTGTTAAAGACGAGCCTGATTTAAAGGTATTAGGAGATAAAATACTAAATGACAATATTGATTTACGTCAAGAATTAGAGCAGTTTACTCGAATATTTATTGAAAAAGTAGAAAAAAGTAAGAAGCCAAAAGATATTGTAACCGATCAAAAAATTGATGATTTACAAATAATAATAGCAGACTTATTAAAATTAATTGGTAATAAGAATAATTTTGCACAATCTAATATCACAGGATTTGAGGCATTAATTAAAGAAAAAGCCAGGTTATTTTGCGGTAGAAAATTCGTATTTGAAAAGATTGATGATTTTATTGCAAAAAACTCTAATGGTTATTTTGTAGTGGTAGGAGATGCAGGAATGGGTAAAAGTGCTATTGCTGCAAAATATGTATCTGACCATCAAGCAATCTGCTTTTTTAATATTCTTTCAGAACATCGCAATACACCAGAGCAATTTTTAAAAACAATTCGTCAGCAACTGATTAATCGTTACGATTTACAGAATGTAGAACAAGCAGATTTATCAACATTAATAACTGAAGTTGCTGCCAAAATACATCCTGATGAACATTTAATAATTGTTGTTGATGCCCTTGATGAAGTAGAACAAGAACCAAGTGTAGCAAATATTTTGTATTTACCAGAAACTTTACCAGACCGAGTTTATTTTTTACTAACTAGACGACCTTATAAACATAATAAAAAACGTTTGCGTGTTTCTGTCGCAATTGAAGAATTAAGCTTGACTGCCAAAGAATATCAAATAAAAAATAGAGAAGATATAGAAGAGTATATAGATTTATTTATTAAGAATGATATCGAATATAAAGACGCTATAAAAAAATGGATAAACGAGCGTAATATAACTACTAAAAATTTTCGAGAGCAGGTAGCAGAAAAAAGTGAAAATAATTTTATGTACGTGCGTTATATATTGCCAGCAATTGCCCGTGGTTTTTACGATGATTTAAGTTTACAACAGTTACCTGACGGTCTTCAGGAATATTATCAGACTCACTGGGTACGGATGGGGATGGATAATAAACCTCAAGAATTAATGGTTAAAATCCTATTTATTTTAGTGGAAATTGGTACACCTATAACTTTAGAAATGATTGCGGTAATTGCACAGCAGGATGAATATGACGTTCAATCAATTTTAGATGAGTGGGTTGAGTATTTGAAACCCCAGGAAATAGAGGCAGAAATTTGCTACAGCATTTATCATGCTAGCTTTTTAGATTTTTTGAAAGCAAAAAGAGTTTTAGATTCAAAACGCAAGATATTTGAGGAAGTTAACCAAAGTATTTCTGACATCTTATATTAAAGGAGACATGTATGGAAATTGCTGATAAACTAGCTAAAAGTCCAGCATTCCAACGTGCTAGATTGAGTAGTCTTCCTTATAATTTAGTTAAATCAAGAAAATCTGAAAAATATTTTCAAATTCTTACTAATCTCGTTTTTTTAGAAGCCAAAATTAATCATCCTGAACTTGGCTTACAGGCATTAATTAATGATTATGATTTAATTGATGAAGCAGAAGTCTCACATTATTCAGAGTCTAATTATTCTAAGGTTAAAGCATTAAAGTTAATTCAAGGTGCATTAAGGCTTTCGGCTCATATTTTAAATGAGGATAAAACACAGTTAGCTGGACAATTATTAATTCGCTTACAATATTTTCAAATATCAGAAATTAAAACAATACTTGAACAAGCTAAAAAAAATAAATCTGAACCTTGGTTACGTCCACTTTCCCCGAGCTTAACTCCACCAGGTGGTCGCTTACTTCGTACTTTAAGAGGTCATAATGGTGCAGTATTAGCAGTAACCGTAACGCCAAATGGAAGATACTTAATTTCTGCTTCTAAAGACCATACTATCAAAGTATGGAATTTACAAACTGGCGAAGAATTATTTACTCTTAGCGGTCATAATGATTGGGTATTGACTTTAGCTGTGACTCCGGACAGTAAACAAATAATTTCTGGTTCAAAAGATAAAACAATCAAAATATGGAGTTTGGAAACAGGAAAAGAATTATTTACTCTTAAAAATCACACTCGGAAAGTAAATGTATTAGCTGTAACTTCTGATGGGAAACAAGTTATTTCTGCTTCTGATGATTCTACATTCAGAGTTTGGAGTTTGGAAACGAAAAAAGAAGTTTTCAGTTATTACAATTATGGTGATAATATAACAGCTTTAACTATTACTCCAGATAGCGAAAAAGTTATTTTTGCTTCATCAAGTACCAAAATAATCATTTGGAGTTTAGTTCGCGCAAAAAAATTATTAACTCTCACTGCTCATAAAGATACAATAAGTGCTTTAGCTGTTACCTCAGACGGAAAGTACTTAATTTCTGGATCGTGGGATAAGACGCTTAAAATTTGGAGTTTAGAAAGCAAAGGTTTTTTCAAAAGAAGATTATTATTTACTATTAAAGGTCATTCAGGTAGGATAACTGCTGTTATTGTAACTCCTGATAGTAAACGAATAATTTCGGACTCTCTTGACAATACATTAAAAGTTTGGGATTTAGAAACACTTACAGAACTGTTTCCTCTTAAGGAAAATACTGATGAGATAAATCCTCTAGCTGTGACACCAGATGGAAGATGGTTAGTTTCTGGCTCAGAAGACAACAGCATTAAAGTTTGGAATTTAGAAGAAACAACAGAAGATAAATTTATCCCTCTTGGTCATAGTGATAAAGTCAATGCGTTAGCTGTCACATCAAATAATAGATATTTAATTTCTAGTTCCGAAGATAATAAAATTAAGGTTTGGAGTTTAGAAATAGGAAAAGAATTATTTACTTTGAGTGGTGATGAATCATTATCAATAACTCAAGAAAAATTTTATTTCATAAAAGATATTGATGAATTAATACTAATATTATACGCTTTCTATGAACTTCCTGTTTTTAAAGTAAGATTAGAACAACTATTTACATTTGATGATTTTGATAGATTATTAGATGTTTTCCCAAAATATACTTTTAAAGTCTTGAATTTAAAAACTAGTGTGGTTGAGTTTGGAAATCATATAGTTAGAGTATTTGCTATTATTATCAAAAATAAATATAGGGGTATACTTTATAAATCATGGCGATATAATTATTCTGAAAATTATGAACCAGAGCTTAAACTTCAAACCTGGGATATATCAAAAAATAGACAGATTATCATCAGAAACTATGACATCTATGATAATCCCGCAATTGTAACTCCAGATGCAAATCATTTGATTTCTCGATCAAAAGATAATTCCATCGCTGTGTGGAATTTAGAAACTGGAGATATCAGTTTTAAATTCTCCGGTAGAATTCCAATGATAAAAAATTTAATTGTAAGTCAAGATAGTAAGTTAGTAATTGTTGGTTTAGCAGATAAAACCATAAGTATTTTTGACATAAAAAATAAACAAAAATTATTCAATTTGGCAGGTCATAAAGACTTTTTTAGTTCTTTAGCTATAACACCAGATAATCAAAAACTTATTTCCGCTTCTTTTGATAAAACAATTAAAATATGGAACTTAAAGACAGGTGAACTCCTTTTCACTATTCATTATGAAAATTATGCGAAAAATATTACTATTACTCTGGATGGGAAGTGGATAATTTCTGAATTAGTTTGCGATGATTTTCCAATTGTCAGAGTGTGGGATATTTATACCGGAGAAGAAGTTTTTACCCTCATTCGTCACGATGAGAATACTTTAAAAGTTTACAATTCATCTAGTAAAAATACAATTGCTAGTTTTTCTGTAGAAGATAAGTTGGAATGCTGTACTTTAGCTCCCGATGGAGTGACAATAGTTGCAGGAGATGAATTAGGAGTTTTACATTTTTTTAGACTCGAAGGATTTATTCATCGGATTGAAAGTTTACCCAAGTTTCAACAAATCCTCCAAGAAAAAAGCGCTAACTCTATCGCTAGAGAATTCGTTTTCACCGCAATCAATAACTTCCTCAACCGCCACGACAGGGGTTATTTTACAATTGTCGGCGCACCGGGTAGCGGTAAAAGTGCCATTCTCGCTAAATATGTAACGGAAAATCCCGATGTCTTCTACTACAACGCTCAAGTAAAAGGTAAAAATCGCGCTGAAGAATTTCTGAAAGCTATTACAATTCAAGTAGAAGCTGTCCATGTAACTTCTCTACAAGTCATTCTCCAACAAATTAGCGACCAATTAGAACCAAATCAAAAATTTATCATTGCGATCGATAGCTTAGATGCAATAGACACAACCAGCCAACCCGGTAGTTCAAATTTGTTTTATCTTCCCAGATATCTACCAAAAGGAATATATTTTATCCTCGCTCGTCGTCCTTTTTTAAGAGAAAAATCTGGTTTATTAATAGAAGCGCCCTTTGAATATCTCAATTTACAAGATTATCCAGAAGAAAATCGTCGAGATATACAAACTTATATTCAGAAATATCTACAAGAATTTCTACCTTCACTTTCTGCGAGCAATGAAATATTTGGAGTAAGTAAAGAAGAATTCATCAAGCAGTTAACCAGCAGAAGCGAAAATAATTTTATGTATGTCAGCCAAATTTTAATTGCGATTAAAAATGGTTTTGATTCAGAAAAGTCATGCCATGTTTTAGAAGAATATTACCGAAAGCATTTAGAGAAGATGTTAGCAGCAGAACAAGGAGAAGAATACAATTCTAATGCTCGATCTGTTTTAAATTTATTAGTAAGAAATTCATCACCAATATCAGTAGAAGATATTTCTCAAATAATTAATGCTGATGAATACGATGTTGAAGAAATATTAGAAGATTGGATTGAGTTTCTTAACGTGCATCGAATGAATGGAGAAACTTGCTATAGGTTGTATCATGAAAGCTTTCGTAATTGGTTAATTCAAGTTAAAATATAGTATTCAAAATTACTGATTGGTGCGTGACGCTAAAAAGAAATTACGGGTTGGGTTCAACATTTTTTCTAAACTACACACCCTACAATAAAATATCAATTGGGAGCATCCCAATTTTGAACAAATATTTTATCCGACACCCTGTAAGGGTGTGGCTACATAAACAAAGCCTACCTGCGTAGGCTCGAAGATTTCTTAGCCTACGCAGGTAGGCTTCGTAATATTAGCCCCAGGCTTCTAGCCTGTAGGCTTTTTGCGGATTTGGGATGCTCCCTATCAATTCCCCAAAATCTCATCTACAATAATATTCACATCATCAAAAGCCGGAATAATTAAACTCTCACCCTTGGCAAATTTATCAACTTTCTGATAACTACCATTTGCAGGTTCTCGATAAACTTCTACGCATTCCTCATTAATATCAACCAACCAAACTTCTACCACACCTTCTTCAGCATAAAGAGGAATTTTCACTTCCCGGTCATATCTAATAGTAGTATCAGCAACTTCTATAATCAGAAAAACATCTTTTGGCTGTGGATGTGCTGATGCGTAGAAATCCTCACGGGGTTTCAATAAAACCACATCAGGTTGTGGCTCAGAGCTATCATCCAATCCTACGGGATTTTGAACGCTTGTAATTACTCTATTACCTAATTTCCAAGCTAAAAAATTAGACAAACGATTTACGCAAGCAGCGTGCTTTAATCCTATAGCCGCCATTTCAATTATTTCACCCCGAATCAATTCCACCCTGTCATCTTCATTCAGAATGCCAGATTCGGCCATTTTATGGAATTGTTCAACTGTAAATTTCCGTCTGAGCAATTGTACAGCCATTTTGATTTTGGATTGTTGTTTTGCTGGTTTTACTGGTTCCTAGGTAGAACCCAGTGAGTGGTGAGTAGTAAGTAGTGAGCAGAAAAAATAGTAATAAGCCGTGTCGTTTCTTGGTGGACTACTATTCTCTGCCTAGAAAACTATAACCGGCGGCTCTACCCCCAGTATAAATCGAAGGCAGAGCCTCCCACACATACCTTACAAGGCACAGCCTCAATTAATTGACTGTTCACTGTTCACTGTAAAAAAGTGGAGCTAAGCGGATTCGAACCGCTGACTTCCTCAATGCCATTGAGGCGCTCTACCAACTGAGCTATAACCCCGAGAAGTCCATCTTTAATGATGGCTTAGAAACTGACTATTTGTCAATACCTATATATTAATAAATTTAACAATTAGATTAATGATTCAGTAAGGAAAAAATTATGATGAAGCTTGTAGTAAGTAGCTCATACAGTGCCCCATCAGGAAGTAAACTACCATCATTGCTGCGGCTGCTAGAGCAACCAACATTCCAGCTAACATCAATGAAAATTCTTTGTCTTCAAAAGCCCTTTCCATTAGGTGTAAAGACCAAGCCACTAAGGCTACATCAAACACTAAAATAGGAATCAACATAATTTCTTAAGTTATATTAATTATTGTTAATTTATATTAACATTCTTTCTAAGAACTGTGTTGAACTAATTTAGACATTGAAGAAGCTTAAGTTTTTCTGTTGAAAACTAATTTCGGACGGGGATTTTTCGCTCATTTAAGTAATTTTTGATTTCCTCTACACTAAGTTGTCCGTAGTGCAAAAGAGATGCTAACAAGGCAGCTTCTGCTTGACCCTCGGTAACTGCTGAATATATATGTTGGCAGTTTCCAGCACCGCCGGAAGCGATTACCGGAATATTTACAGAATTAGCAATAGACCTTGTTAATTCAATGTCATAACCAGCTTGAGTACCATCAGCATCCATACTTGTTACCAATAGTTCTCCCGCACCTCGTTTTTCAACTTCTTGCGCCCAATGAAGCGCATCTAAACCAGTATTTTCACGTCCACCACGAACATAAACATCCCAACCAGGGTTGTTATCAGACCTTCGCTTAGCATCAATAGCTACGACAATACATTGATTGCCGAAGCGCTCACTTGCTTTATCAATAAAATCTGGGTTTCGTACCGCTGTTGAATTAATACTAACCTTATCAGCCCCAGCTCGTAACAGTTCTTTAACATTTTCTAAGGTTTTGATTCCCCCACCCACAGTCAGCGGAATAAATACCTGTTCGGCGGTACGGTGAACTACATCGATAATGGTACCCCGGTCTTCATGAGTAGCCGTAATATCGAGAAACACTATCTCATCTGCACCAGCTTCGTCGTAAACCTTTGCTAATTCGACTGGATCCCCAGCATCTTTAAGCCCTACAAAGTTAACTCCTTTTACAACACGTCCCGCCTTGACATCTAAGCACGGTAAGATTCTCTTAGCTAGCATGATTTATGAAAGCACTCCCATCGAATTTACCCAGAATATAAATTTTAAAACTGACTTGCGTACTCGACAAAAAAAAATTTGGCATCCGTGTTTTCTCGCATTTACTACAGCAATGAGTTCTGACTCATTGCCTCAACTTTTAGAACAAGTAAAACACTATCTATGAGCGGACTATGGCGATCATCTCCTCTAAAGGGCAGCCCCAGCCTCAAGAACCAGGTAAGCAACCACCTCAGCGTAAAATTGCTGCCGATAAACCAGTTGATGAAAAAATTTTGCAACCTCAAGCAGCGAAAGATGAACACGATAATATTGAAGTTGGTATTCGTCCACACCAATTTGCCGATTATATTGGGCAAAAAGATTTAAAAGATGTACTCGAAATTGCAATAAAAGCAGCAAAATCCAGAGGTGAAGTACTAGATCACCTACTGCTTTACGGTCCTCCAGGGCTGGGTAAAACCACAATGGCAATGATTTTAGCATCTGAGATGGGGGTAAATTATAAAATTACTAGCGCCCCTGCCCTAGAACGTCCCAGAGACATTATGGGACTGTTAGTCAATCTCAAACCTGGAGATGTTATTTTTATTGACGAAATTCATCGCCTCTCTCGAATGACTGAAGAAATATTATATCCGGCGATGGAAGATTATCGTTTGGATATTACTGTTGGTAAAGGTTCTAGTGCTCGTACTCGTAGCATTCCCTTATCAAAATTTACTTTAGTCGGAGCAACAACCAGGGTTGGAGCCTTGAGTTCTCCCTTGCGCGATCGCTTTGGTTTAATTCAAAAACTGAGATTTTATGAGGTAAAAGAACTCAGTCAAATTGTCTTGCGGACTGCACAATTACTTAAAACTAATGTGACTAAAGATGGGGCAACAGAAATAGCACGTAGGGCACGAGGAACGCCGCGTATCGCCAATAGATTACTCAAGCGCGTTCGGGATTATGCTGAAGTTAAATTATCTGGCGAGATAAATGAAAGCGTAGCGGCAGAAGCACTACAACTCTTCCAGGTCGATCCCTGTGGCTTAGATTGGACCGATCGCACCATGTTGAGCGTCATAGTTGAACAATTTAATGGCGGTCCTGTAGGATTAGACACAATAGCCGCAGCGACGGGAGAAGATACTCAAACTATTGAAGAAGTCTACGAACCATATTTAATGCAAATTGGTTACTTACAGCGGACTCCTCGTGGTAGGGTAGCAACACCTGCGGCTTATAAGCATTTAGGTTTTAAGCCACCAAATGAACAGTTATCTTTGCTCTCTTAGTTTCAAAATAGGGTTGAGGATGAAGTTGTTATCCCGCATGTAGCTTAGCTATATCTGTACATTGGTTATGGGTGATTAGTTATTAATTGGCGATCGATTATTAATTCAAAACTCATAACTAGTTATCAATTAACAATTATCACTCCTTCTTGGGGTGGGTGTATATTAATTTAGTTATTAACGAATTACTATGAAATTAATCGGAATCTTACTAAGTTTGCTTTTTATATTCGGCTGTGTTGAACCTGTAGTTGCTGCATCTGAAACTTCTAATCTGGTACGGGAGCAATTAAAACAACAAGACGAGTTAGGAAATAAAGCTTTTGCTGCGACTAATGAAGGTGATTTTGCTGCAGCCGAAGAATATTGGACGCAATTTCTCGAAAAATTTCCCGATAATGCAGCAGTTTGGAGTAACAGAGGAAATTCTAGAATTAGTCAAAATAAGTTAGAAGAAGCAATAGCTGATTTTAACAAATCTATAGAACTAGCCCCTAATGTCACGGATCCTTATTTAAATAGAGGAACAGCTTTAGAAGGTTTGGGAAGATGGGATGAAGCTATAGCCGATTATAACCATATTTTGGAATTAGATCCCAATGATGCAATGGCGTACAATAACCGAGGAAATGCCAAAGCTGGTTTGGGAAAATGGTATGAAGCTATAGCTGACTATAAAAAATCGGCCCAAAAGGCTCCAAATTTTGCTTTTGCTCGTGCTAATTACGCTCTCGCTCTTTATGAAACCGATCAAAAAGATGAAGCTATACGTCAGATGAAGAATATCATTCGTAAATATCCCCAGTTTCCCGATGTTCGCGCTGCACTTACCGCTGCACTTTGGGTACGAGGAGAAAAGGGTGAAGCTGAAAGCAACTGGGTAGCGGCTTATGGATTAGATAATCGTTACAAAGATATTGATTGGGTGAAAAACGTGCGACGTTGGCCTGAAAGTATGGTAGCAGCTTTAGAAAAATTTTTGAAGTTACAGTGATTTTACTTGTTTTTATGTTTAAAATAATGCACTTAATGACTTATTTTGTTGAAGGTCAGGACTTACGCAATTATCACAATATTCACCTGCTGCGTGACACTAAAAACCTTATTTAGTTGAACGATAGCATTAGGACGTTTTTTCTTCATGTCTAAACTTCTCTACCTTTTCTGGAAACAACATTCCTGACTCTATTTTTTACTACACATATTATTAATAATAGAAATCATATCATCAGCTAAAGTTTCTACTGTTTCCCTACTAATAGAAGGTTGAGAAAACATAAAATTCAACAGCATTTTTCCTCGAAAAGTAGATACAGCAGCACCAAAAATTCCTCCAAATGCTGATTGTGCTGGCACAAAGCTTATTTCTTCTAATTCCAATTGACCGTAATTGTGGGGAATATTAATGCGACCTATATTAGTTAATGCAGCACTCACGGCTGATTGATAAGGATTTTTTAGAAAAGAGGTCATAATCGTTTTAAATATCAATATTTGTCTAAATGCATTGCCCCTTGCTAAACCTATTTCTAATTTTTTTTTGATATCCCGTGCTAAATCCCAGACATTACTATTTCCTTGGAAGTTATGAAAAGTAAGGATAGCTGAAGCAATTGCAGCTAGGTTTTCGTTGCTGATTTGCGGTTGTAAAAGCGGACGTAAATTAACCGATGAGCGAAAACTGAAATAATTTTTTTTTCTTTGGGGAAGATTAGTTTTTTTGGCAACTGCAAACAACATTGCGGCACCCAAAGCAGCTTGTACAGTAGTTTTTTGTTGACGACAAACATCTACCAAACCTGCAGTCAATTCTAAATCTAGCTTTCTATGCACCATACCGCAGCTACGAGATTCTAAGGGTATGCTTTTTTCAAAATTTAAAGTTGTAGGTTTATATCGAATTAATTGCAATTTTAACCGCAATAGATACAGAATATTACCTATTCCTCCAGTAAAACTCTGAAATGATTTTGGGAATAATTTATAAATAGAAGGTAATTGAGGTAACTGAATAATATCAGTTTCTGCTTTCCCTCCAGGAATTTTTTGACAATTAGTTAATATTTTTGAGTGCATTTGGATGCATGATGAAGCGTCTGCGATCGCGTGGTGTATGGTTGTTATGAGATAACAAATATTTTCTTCTTCCTCAATCGTAACAATTCGCACCCGGAGTAAATTTTTATCGCTATTGATTTTTTGATTTAATTCTTCGATAACAACTTCTTCCCACTGCTGTATCTGCTGCTTTTTTACAACTGATAATGGGATTTTACCCGATCCGGGTTCAAACCAAAAACTATTTGATTTGGGGACAATCCGAGAATTAAGTAAAGGATGATGACTTTGGATAATATCAAGCGCTTGTCTCAGTAATTCCTCATTAATAATTCCTCTAATGCGGCTAATCGTCACAATATGAAAGGAAGCCGCAAGATTATTCAAAATTTCCATTGCTTGTTCGTGAGCAGCAAGTTCTCTGTTTTCTAGCATCATTAATTGAGGATGGGTTATGGGAAAAGAATTTAGGAGTTAGGAGTTAAGAATTAAGAGTTAGGAGTGATTTAATCTTTAGCCTTTAGTTCTGTTTAAATTAATTCCTGAATTTTTTCTGGAGTTAATTCTTGCACGTTACTAAATACTATTTTTGCTCCTGCTTTTTTGAGTGACTCAACATAGGCATCTCGCTTTTGTGCTGTTTCCTGTACGTGAGGGGGTAATACTCCCACACCAATCCAAATTCCCTTTGGTTGGATATGACGCGCTTTCTCTACGGTGTACATATCTGCTACCGTATCTCCCACGTAAATCACTGGAGGTGAATTTTCGATACTATATTCAAGTAATTCAAGTGTAGAAAATAGTCCTGTGGGGTCTGGTTTACCCGGTGCATCTTCCATTGCAATTAATACGGGAGATTGTAAACCCAGACGTTGCTGCAAAACATAGACTGCTGAAGCACGAGTCGCACCACTAAAAAATCCCCACCGGATTCGGGCTTGGGTAAGTTGATTTAAGTAGCTAGGTTGTAATAATAAAGGTTCGTCGCGAAGGTATCCCGCCAAATTCGATGGATCCTCACCTCGGTAACGCGATTGAAAAAAGGCGACAATCGAATTGTAATCAAGATTTACTTGCTCGCGAGATTGTCCTTGAGTTTCAAAGTAACGATAAATTAACTCTTGAGAACCTTCCCAATCATTATTCCATACACCTTCAGACTTGAGATGGTCAATATCATCTGCTGTGGGACGGTATGCCCCTGGTGTAAAATGCTCTACAGTATCCGCTAGCGCTCGTCGATAGGAACCCGATACATCCCGCACTACGCCATCAATATCAAAAACAACAATGGCAGGAATTGACGTTTGTTGATTCACAGTTATCACTTATCAATTATCAATTATCAATTATCAGTGCTTACTGGTAATTACGAATTATCATATCCCCCCATCTCCCCATCTCCCCACCTCCCCCCCAACTCCCCCCACCCCCCTTCCCCCCCCACCCCCCCCCCCACCTCCCCAAACCCCTCTCCCAATTAACACCTACCAGCCCTCAGTAATACTTCCTGAACCTCATACGCACCTACAACTTACCGTCATTCTGATTAGGTAAGCTTAGTTTTCGAGTAACTACGATATAGTAAACAGTTAGTTAGTCGCAGTTCGACTTGATATGTGATATACTTTGTGTTTATGAC